>CAYVES010000032.1:0-19254 GCA_964449845.1 uncultured Dehalococcoidia bacterium | reverse complement strand
TTTCTGGGGTCGGCCCCAAGGTCGCCCTAACACTGCTCTCGGCATTGAACCCAGAGCGATTCGCGCTGGCTATTGCCTCTGGCAACGAGGAGCTTCTGAGCTCAGTATCGGGGGTAGGTAAGAAGACAGCAGCCCGCCTTGTCCTCGAGCTTAGAGGCAAGTTCGAGCAGGAAGGTGCAGCAATCCCGTTCCCACATGAAGACGTGAAAGCGGTGTTGATCAGCCTGGGCTATTCAGCAGCAGAAGCAATATCCGCCATCGCCACCCTGCCCAGCTCCCCCGACCTCACCCTCGAGGACAAGATAAAGCTCGCCCTTCAAAGCTTCGCCCAGACCAGCTAGAACCAGGAAACGCCCACGAACCAGCCAAGCCAGGCAACTGGAATGTACCTCAAAGTCTTACCCACGAAGCACGCGAGCAAGAACTTCCATAAGGGAAATCTAAGTGCCCCGGCGGTAGCTCCCGCGACGTCAAAGAATGGATTGGGCACAAAAGAGAGCACAGCGATAGCGATAAAGCCCCTCCGTCTCATCCACCGCTCCAGGCGCGGGTAGAACCTGCTATTCTCAAATACTACCTGTCCGCTGAACCCCGCCATATAGCCGGTGATCTCCCCCAGGGCCGACCCTGCCCCCGCTGCCAGCCCTATCAGGGCCGGATCGTAAGCAGTGCCCAGGGCGCCTATCAACACTATGCCGGGGACAGGCAGGATGATAGTGGCGCTGGTCGCGACAGCAATTAAGAAAGCACCTAAGTAACCGTAGGTTTTAAGGTCCGCGACCTGGTCGCGAAAAGCGAAGACCGTAACACTAATAGCGATTACGATCAGAATAGTCAATATTCGGAGATACAGTTTTCGGGACAGAAAAGCTGGTTCCGCCACCGTCTCCTGCGGTTTACCAGCCAGGGCCACATCCTCCCCACCAAGGGCATCAAGCGAAGTGTCTTCCCCCTCCATTCGTCAACTACTCCCTTCCTGTGCCACGCATTATATACCATATCAAGAACCAGGGTCGAGGCGGGGATATAAGGGTACTCGCAGTTCTTGGGAAATGGTACAGACTACCGCCGCTCTCTGGAACTCGAAGCCGACGAAGGGGCTTACTCTTTGCTGAGACAGCCGATGGAGGCCACCGAGTCGCCCTGCTCCACCCTCATCACAGCCACCCCCTGGGTACCTCTGCCTTGAATGGGTATGCTCTCAACAGAAGTACGAATGACTATTCCCTTGGCGGATATGAGCATCAGCTCATCTGAGGGATAAACAACGCGTGCTGCTACAACTCTGCCTGTCTTGGAGACCACCTTAAAGGTACGCACCCCACCGCCGCCGCGATCCTGAAGCGGGTACGACTTAAACGGGGTGCGCTTGCCAAACCCGTTGGAGCTGATGACGAGGAGGTGAGCATCAGGAACGGCCACTTCCATGCCAACCACACTGTCGCCAGGGGCGAGGCGAATACCCCGCACCCCACCGCTGGTTCTGGAGGCAGCACGCAGTCTGGCAACAGAGAACTTGATCGATTGGCCGCTTTCTGTGACCAGAACGATCTGGTCATCCGCCTTGACCACCCTGGCCCTGACTAGCTCGTCGCCCTGCTCCAAGTCCATGGCAATAAGCCCGCTCGAGCGCACCGAAGAGAACTCGGCGAGACTTGTCTTCTTGACCTCCCCATTGCGTGTAGCGCTCACCAGGAATTTATCCTCTACTGACTCAGGAGCAGTGATAACCGCGGTGACCCGCTCCTTGACTTCTATGGAGAGCAGGTTGACAACAGGTATCCCCCTGGCCGTCCGAGAACTCTCCCTGGGGATCTCATAGCACTTGAGGCGGAACACCCGGCCTCGATCGGTGAAAAACAACACGTTACGGTGAGTACTGGCAATGAGCATTCTTCGAACGGCGTCTGCCTCTCTGGTCACCATTCCAACGATCCCCCTACCACCCCGATGCTGCTGCCGATAGGTGTCAGTAGCTACCCTCTTAATGTAGCCCCTGTTGCTCAAGGTCACCACCATCTGCTGCTGAGGGATAAGGTCTTCATCGCTGAAATCCCGTATCTCCTCGGAACTGATCTCGCTGCGCCGGGGATCGCCGTACCTGGATTTCAGCTCACCGACCTCCTCCTTGATCAGGAAGTCGATCTTCTTGGGGTTGGCCAAAAGGTCCTCCAGGTAGGCGATGGTCTTAAGCAACTCAGCATATTCATCGGCGATCTTCTTGCGCTCCAGAGCAGCCAGCCGGCGTAGCTGCATCTCCAGGATGGCTTGCGCCTGCACCTGGGTGAGGTCAAATCCCTTCATCAGGTTGTTGCGGGCCGTTTCAACAGTCTGCGATCGGCGAATTGTAGCGATAACCTCGTTGAGGCGATCGAGAGCAATCCTGAACCCTTCGAGGATATGTGCTCTCTCCGTAGCCTTCTCAAGGTCGAAACGAGACCTGCGAGTGATTACCTTGCGACGGAATTCGATATAGTGAAGCAGCCCTGCTTTGAGGGTGACCATCTTAGGCTGGCCATCTACCAGCGCCAGCATATTAATGAAGAAGGATGACTGCATGGCTGTATGCTTACAGAGGTTGTTGAGCACCTGCTGCGCCTGTCCTTCCCTCCTCAACTCGATTACAATGCGCATACCCTCCCTGTCGGACTCATCCCGCACCTCAGAGATGCCATCGAGCCTCTTGTTTCTCACCAACTCAGCTATCCTCTCCACCAGCGTAGCCTTATTGATCTGGTAGGGCAACTCGGAAACCACAATCTGGTATCTTCCCCCTCTGGCCGCCTCCTCAATATGCGTCTTAGCTCTAACCACGATCCTGCCATGACCAGTTGCATAGGCGCTCCTTATCCCCTCCAGCCCCTCTAGGATGCCACCCGTGGGGAAATCTGGCCCTGGGATCAGCTTGAGGAGGTCATCGATAGTGGCCTCTGGATTATCGATAAGGCAAGAGATGCCATCACAGAGCTCGCCGAGGTTGTGGGGAGGAATGTTGGTCGCCATGCCCACAGCGATGCCAGAGGCACCGTTAAGAAGCAGATCAGGCAGCCTGGCGGGAAGAACCATGGGCTCCTTAAGGCTACCGTCGAAGTTTGGCGTGAAATCAACAGTATTCTTTTCGATATCAGCTAGCATTTCAGCAGCTATGCGCGAGAGTCGAGCCTCGGTGTACCTCATCGCCGCCGGGGGGTCATTATCTACACTGCCGAAATTACCTTGTCCATCAACCAGCGTATACCTCATGGAGAAGTCTTGAGCCATACGCACCATCGCGTCATAGACCGCAGTATCTCCATGGGGATGATACTTGCCCAGCACCTCGCCAACGATACGGGCGCTCTTCTTGTAGGAACTATCATGATGCAGACCCATATCGTCCAGAGCGTAGAGTATTCGACGCTGCACCGGCTTTAGGCCATCCCGGACATCGGGCAGGGCACGAGACACGATAACGCTCATGGCGTAGTCAAGATAAGAGCTTTTCATCTCGTCTTCAATTTTGACTAACTTGACCGTTCCCGTCTCCATGCCCGATCCTCCAAGAATGTTCTGGTTCGTAGCTCGGCCCGCTACCCTGACAACAGTGTATCACGCCGCATTACGTTCGTCAAAGGGGGAAAGCCGAGGCAATTGCCTCGGCTTTCCCCCTTTGACACACAATGATCTTCCCTATCTGTCCTCTAATTCAAGCTCCTCTCCTTCATCCCCCTCGTGTGCAAGAGCAACCATCTCTTCGAGAGAGGTGACTTCCTCACACGGCGGCTCCTCCTTTTCCAATTCGCCAGGGTACTCCTCTTCAAGGCCTTCCTCGTCGTCATCCCGCTCATACCTCAGCATGCTATCTTTAACATAGGGCCTGAAGCCGTCAGCAGCTCGCGCCGGGAAAGAAGGACGCCCTGCCTGGCTGGGATGCTGGAAGACCTCTTTGATCATCACCTTGCCCTTGCCTTCTGATATGCTAGCGACAGCCGCAGCATACTTATTGCCGCCTTCCATTAGCTTGATAAGGCGAAGCCCCAGCTTGGGCTCGATTTCACCAATATACTCACCATCTACGCTTTCCACCGTTAAGCTTTGCCCCTTGGCTTCGAGGTGAACTGGATCGCCAGCGGCTATTTTCGCCAGCACCTCCCGGGGAGCGAGCTGATGAAGATCGGTTACATCTGCCTTACCCGTCTCCTCAATAAAAAGGTGGGAGCTGACCCGCCTCCCGTTTCTTGGCCCACTATCTACCTCTTTGAGATGAGCCAAACGATCGAGGTTTTTCTTGGCAATAACATTGTTGGGCTCAATCCCAAGAGCACGGCCGTAAGCCTCCCTAGCCTCAGCATATCTTCCCAGCTGCGTTAACGCCTTGCCCAATCGATTGTAGGCATCTGCATCATCAGGGAAAACCTCGATTATGCTCTTGTTGACAGAAACCGCCTCGTCCCATCGGCTTTGCATCGCCAAAGCTATAGCCTCATTGGTACGATGCCGCCTTAGCTTCGCTTTCTCACTCAACTGATAGAATACCATATCTACCTCAACTTCAGCCTTAGCAAGTCCCTAACCTTGCGGATTTTAACCACTTTCCAAAACATTTGCAAGAGCCAGAAGCCAGCATGTCTGACGAGTAAGTAGTCTTAAGTCAGGATATGCTATCACGAATCACTGAAAAATGGAATAGGAAAAAAGGGCTATTTGAGAATAAGCCTTGTGCCTAGCGAGCCAATATCATCGAGTTAATATCATATAGATGCGTTGTTGACCTCATTGTAATCTGCTTGTAAGCTCTCCGTAATTTCCACGTTACTTCTGTAACACTCTCTTAATCCTATCTACGTACAATTGCATATGATCACATACGACCTGGGGCCTCTCGCGGCGAAGAAGACGACACATGTTGACCAACATGGGTTAGGCGACACAATACAGCATATAAACGAGTGCACTTGCTTGCCAGGCAATGCCAACCATGTTTATAATCAGTCGGTAATGAAGAAGATCCAACTCACCCGAGAGCTGGCCTATAACGGGCTCAGTGTGGAGAAAGCTATTGCAGAGAGGAGATCTAAGCGAAGTTTCTCGGGGAAAACGATGTCTTTGGCTGAGCTATCGCACATTCTTTACTACTCAAGTGGCATCACTGACAAGCGCACTGGATTCAGAGCTGCTCCCTCGGCAGGGGCTACCTACCCCATAGAGGTCTATCCCGCGATAAACAACGTCGAGGGTTTGACCAGGGGAATCTACCGCTATTTGGTCGCCTCACACGAGTTGGAACTGATCCGCGAGGGTGATTTCCGTCATGAGATGGCTCTGGCCGCACTGGGCGAGCAGATGATAGTGCAGGCCAACGCAGTTCTAGTGCTCTCTGCCATCTTCCAGCGCACCCAGCGCCGATATCGAGATCGAGGCCAGCGCTATGTCCTCCTCGAGGCAGGGCACATAGCCCAAAACACCTGCCTTGTGGCCACTTCAATGGGGTTAGGTGCTTGCGCCATCGGCGCTTTCTACGACACGGACTTCAACCATGTGGTGGGAGTCAATGGCAGGGAGGAGAGTGTGCTTTACCTCGTAGCGGTGGGCAAAATCTAACAGAGGAGCGCTCTTGAACAAGCTCAGGATTCTTATCCCCAAAGAAGAAATTGAAAGGAAGGTCGCCGAGCTCGCCGACGAGCTCAGGAGAGACTACCAGGACAAACACCCCCTCATCATCGGCATACTCAAGGGCAGCTTCGTTTTCATGTCCGATCTGATACGTAAACTGAACATACCCCTCGAGATCGATTTCATCAAGTTGTCGAGCTACGGTGCTGGCAGAGAGACCTCGGGCACAATCAAACAGGTACACGGAGTCAAGACCCCGATAAGGGGTAGGCTAAGTGATAGGCATGTCCTGGTGATTGAGGACATCGTGGATAGCGGACTCACAGTGCGTTTCCTCCTCGACTATCTTGGTCGTCGAAAGCCCGCATCACTCAAGCTGTGCACCCTGTTCGACAAGCCCTCGAGGAGAGTGACGGAGGTTCCCATCGACTATGTGGGCTTCACGGTTCCCGACGCCTTCGTTGTCGGCTACGGGCTAGACCTCGATGAGGAGTTCCGCCACCTGCCTGACCTCTGCGTCCTGGAGGATCAAGAATGAGCCTGGAAGAATTGATAGCAACAGCCAGAGGCGATACCCCAGCCGACCTCCTGCTTGCCAATGCCAAGATAGTAAACACCTTCACCGCTGAGATCGAGGATGGCAACGTCGCCATCTACCAGGGGTACATAGCTGGAATCGGTGACTATCATCGGGCGAAGAAGGTTATAGACCTTGAGGGCAGATACCTGGCTCCGGGGCTGATCGACGGGCATGTGCACATTGAGAGCTCACTGCTCCACCCTGCCGAGTATGCCAGGGCAGTGGTGCCTCGAGGGGTTTCCTCTGTTGTAACTGACCTCCACGAGATCGCCAACGTCACCGGTCTCAAAGGAATCAGATACCTGATGGACTGCGCCCGGCCCCTTCCTCTAGACTTCTACTTCATGGCGCCTTCCTGTGTACCCGCCACACATCTCGAGACATCGGGAGCTGAGCTTGGAGCGAAAGAAATCCAAACTGCCCTGAGATGGAAAAACGTGATTGGCCTGGGCGAGGTGATGAATTTCCCCGGGGTTTTGAGCTGTCGTCAAGAGGTGGTAGAGAAGATCAGGCTTGCTAAAGGCAGACTGGTAGATGGCCACGCTCCCGGTCTCAGCGGTAGAGATTTGAATGCCTACCTGGCAGCGGGCATTGACTCCGACCACGAGTCAACCACCTTTAAGGAAGGCAGAGAGAAGCTGAGGCGGGGGATGCATCTAATGATCAGGGAGGGTTCATCGGAGAAAAACCTCGATGAGTTGCTGCCGCTCGTTAACGATAAGACTTATAAGAGATGCTTTTTCGTGGTCGATGACCGTACCTGCGCTGACCTGCTCAGAGAAGGTGACATCGACGCAGCGGTCAGGAAGGCGATATCAAGAGGGCTCGACCCCATCCGCGCCCTGCAGATGGCAACCATCAATACCGCCGAGTACTTCAGGCTGTATCGAGCAGGTGCGGTGGCACCGGGATACATAGCCAATCTCATCGTGATTGACGACCTATTAAAGCTAAGCGTAGATATGGTCTTTTACCGGGGAAGGTTGGTAGCCAAGGATGGGGAGGCGCTTTTCTCCGCTACACGGCGCACTGACCCCGAGATTACCCGTACTGTCAATATCAAGCCTTTCGCCATCGAAGCGCTCAAGATACCAGCAGCGAAGAAGTCGCTCCCGGTTATCGAGATCGTCCCCGGGCAGATAATCACCAAGAGAATTGATGCAGAGGCGAAAACAGAGGGGCGATTCGTCGTGCCCGACACCGAGCGGGATATTCTGAAACTGGTCGTGGTGGAAAGGCACAAGGCCAGCGGCAACATAGGACTGGGATTTGTCAAGGGCTTCGGCCTCAAGGACGGGGCGCTTGGCTCCTCGATTGCCCATGACTCCCACAACGTCGTCGTGGTTGGCACCAACGACCAGGACATATTCGCTGCAATCAAAGAGATTGAGAGACTCCAGGGCGGGCTGGTGGTGGCTGCGGGAGGGCGAATTCGGGGCTCTTTGGCCCTGCCCATCGCTGGCTTGCTCTCCGAGGAGCCGCTTGAGACGGTGGTAGCCAAGCTGGAAGAGCTAGAAAGAGCAGCTTCGGCTTTGGGCTGCGTGTTGCCCTCCCCCTTCGCCATCATCTCCTTTCTCGCCCTGCCGGTGATACCCGAGCTCAGGCTGACCGATAAGGGGTTGGTGGATGTGGTGAAATTCAGACTACTTGAATAAAAGAAAGGAGATGAAAGACAATGCCAGGAGCATGCGGTATAGCTTGCGAAGTGTGCGGGGCATTGGAGAAGGGAATCTGCCACGGATGCGCTCCCGGGACAGATGCCAAGGCTCCAGAGATGGTGGAGTGGCTCAAGGGGATGGGAATATCCTGTCCGGTGCTTGAGTGTGCCATAAAGAACAAGGTGGATTACTGCCTCAGATGTGAGAATTTACCCTGTGATGTCCTCTATCAGGCGGAGTTCCCTTATAGCAGGAAGCTCCTCGATCTGTTCAAAAGCATCAAAGAGATGCCGAAAAAGTAAATGGGCTTCGTTGGAGAATAATGAAAGCCTTTAAGATCATCGAGTGGCTCGGGGACAGGATAAGGGTCATCGATCAGACCAGGCTGCCTCACGAGGAGGTCTTTCTTGAGCTGGATGACTATCGTGAGGTAGCCGACGCCATAAGAGGGCTGCGCATTCGGGGGGCACCTGACATCGGCGTCGCCGCCGCCTATGGCCTGGCCCTGGGAGCACAAACTATCAAAACAGACTCCAAGGACGAGTTCCTGGCCGAGCTGCGCCCTGTAGGCGAAACCCTCT
Organism: uncultured Dehalococcoidia bacterium; assembly: GCA_964449845.1. GTDB lineage: Bacteria > Chloroflexota > Dehalococcoidia > SZUA-161 > SZUA-161 > SOKG01. The sequence continues at coordinate 10,843 of CAYVES010000032.1, read as the reverse complement.
CCTCATCCCGCCCCACAGCGGTCAACCTCTTCTGGGCGCTGGAGAGGATGGACCAGGTAGCTCAAAGCGGCGAAGAAGTATCGCAGATAAAGGCGGACCTCCTCGCCGAGGCACAGCGCATAGAGGCTGAGAACGACGAGGCCAATCGCCGCCTCAGTGAGTTCGGAGCAGAGCTAATTCAAGACGGCTTCACTGTGCTGACCCACTGCAACGCCGGGTCACTGGCCACAGCAGCATACGGTACAGCGCTGGGGGTAATCAAGAGGGCCAGCGAGCAGGGCAAGAGGGTAATGGTATATGCCACCGAGACCCGCCCGTTGCTCCAGGGAGCAAGGCTCACCACGTGGGAGTTGCTCAAGGAGAATATCCCGGTGACGCTGATCACCGACAATATGGCCGGCCACTTCATGAACAAGGGCGAGATAGACGGCGTCATCGTTGGCGCCGACCGCATAGCGGCCAACGGAGATGTGGCCAACAAGATCGGCACCTATACCCTGGCGGTGCTAGCCATGGAGAACGCCATCCCCTTCTATGTCGCTGCACCAGTGAGCACCATCGACTTGTCGCTGTCATCCGGCGTGGAAATCCCTATAGAGGAGCGAAGCCCCGACGAGGTCACCAGCATTCAAGGGTTAAGGGTCGCCCCCGAGGGCGTGAGAGCGGCCAATCCTGCATTCGACGTCACACCGCACAATTACGTATCCGCCATAATCACCGAGAAAGGCGTGATCAGGGAGCCCTATGTGGAGAGGCTGGGGAAACTAGCTATCGAGAACAATACAGGCTGATTGAAGAGGAAAACGCCCGTGACCGCAAAGCAAGACCCTAGAGAACGAGAACTAGGGAAGCTAGCGCAAAGGCTTGTTGAGCTAGTAAGAATACTAAGGCGAGATGGACCCGCCAGCGACTGGCAATGGTGGAGCAAGGAGTCACCACGCTCGGTCTTCAAGCCACCTTATCCCTATCAAGACGGGCTCGCAATATTTGATTCAGTGGTTCAAGGCGTCCTTAAACTGAACCCCGACATGCTTTCCGAGTTCGAGATACAGAGGAAACTTGCTTATGAATTCCTTGCGTGGCAGACAAGCCAAATGTATCAATCAGAGCATCTTAAGAATGAGTCCCTTCTTATTGAGGCAAAGAACCACCTCAACAGGCTAATAGAATTCGAAACTTGGCAGAACGTGGATGTTCCAATAGTAAACCTCCAGCTCAAAGGAGACCCGGTTGAGTTGGGTAACGTAACGTTCGTGACAATCCAGCAGGAAGGGGTTGCAAAGTGGAGGGATAGACCGTTACTGTGGCCGGCAGCTGAACATGACATCCAAGTAGCTGCGCGCGTTCGAGCGCCGGGCGATTTGCAGAGATATACCTCGTACGCGCGTAGTCAGGTAAACCAAGTGCTCAACGTCTTAAGAGCCTTGTGCGGCCGATTCGGACGGCGCAGCGAGACTTGGCAGATAGGAATACTTGGCATTACCGTCTCAACCGCAGCCATCCCGATGCTCATAAATGGTCGCGAACCTGTCAGCCTGCTTTCTACTCCAAGCGGCCTTGGGCCTGGACTTCTCGAGCTCACGAAAGAATTGTCAAAGCTAGAAGAACGCACATGGCGGTCGATTAGCGGCATCATGCGAAAAGGCCAACGCAGCCCGATGGAGAGCAAACTACTGAATGGCGTTCAATGGCTGGGGGAGTCAACAAAGCCTGATAGGAATAACGCCAAGTTCGTCAAGATTGCCTTCGCCTTGGAAGCGATGATAGGTGGAGAGCCAAAAGACGAGCACTTACAAGTTCGCGGGATTACTGCCATGCTTGCCGAGAGAGCAGCTTTCGTTCTAGGGAAAGACCAAAAGGAGAGGTTGAATATAGACGAGAAGGTTAGAGACTATTACGGAAAGCGGAGCGGCATAGTGCATGGTCGTAAAGGAGATGTTTCGTTTGATGACCTTGACGAGTTCGGAGGATTGGTTCGCCGACTGGCCGTTGCTTTGCTAGAAAGATCGGAGCAACTGGAAGAAGAATTGAGTACTGTTGAAAAACTGGAAGGCTGGGTGAAATTGCAGCGGTATGCCCTCCCCGGGGAGAGTAAGAAAGGAAGACCATAAATGCCGGAAACAAAGCGCCCCGTCCCAGGTAGCGTCGCCATGGGAATGGCGACGCCAAATAATCGTCCTCACAGGAGTGAGGACGCTACGGATAATATATGATGTTCGGCGTCGCGACAGGAGTCACGACGCTACTGATGAACATAGAGGGCATACTGGAAAGGATAGGAGAGGCTATAAGATGAAGTTTCACCCTCATCCTTCGCCAAGCCTTGGGCCTGGCCAAGGCCAGGGCTCAGGACAGGCTCTAACCTCTCCCTTCAAGGGAGAGGAATCCTTGGAAGATTGCTGCACGAAACTACAATTTAGTTCTCCCTCCCCTGGCGGGAGGGAGCTAGAGGGAGGGGGTTGTAAATGGCAGAGGCAAAGCTAGGAGTAATCGGGGGCAGCGGGCTTTATGAAATAGATGGGCTCGGCGATGTGGAGGAGGTCAGGGTCAAGACGCCCTTCGGCGACCCCAGCGACGCCATCGTACTGGGCACGCTTGAGGGAACAAGGCTTGCCTTCCTCCCCAGGCATGGCCGGGGGCACCGCATCTTGCCCACGGAGCTTCCGGTACGGGCCAACATCTGGGCTTTGAAATCGCTGGGGGTGGAATGGATAATCTCGGTTAGCGCCGTTGGCAGCTTGAAAGAGGATGTCCAGCCACTTGACATCGTTATCCCTGACCAGATTATCGACCGCACCAGGAGCAGGGTAAACACCTTCTTTGGAGAGGGCATCGTGGTACATTGTACCTTTGCCGACCCCTTCTGCCCAACGCTGAGCCAGCTCCTTTATCAGGCAGCATATTATCATGTAGGCACTCACGTGCCCAGGGTACACCCCGGCGGTACCTACCTGGCGATGGAGGGGCCTTTCTTCTCCACCAGGGCAGAGTCTAACCTCTATCGCTCCTGGGGAGCGAGCGTCATCGGCATGACTGCCCTGCCCGAAGCCAAGTTGGCGCGGGAAGCTGAGATATGCTACGCCACCATCGCCTGCGTCACCGACTACGATTGCTGGCATGAAGTACACGAGTCCGTTACCATCGATATGGTGATCTCAAACCTGATGCGGACCGTGGATGCAGCAAAGGAGGTAATAAAGAAAGCCATCGGGCAACTGCCCCAACACAGGGAATGCGGTTGCGCTACTGCGCTCAAAGATGCTATCATTACATCCAGGGAACTGATTCCCCCTAAGAAAAAGGAGGAGCTGGCTCTGCTGATAGGAAAATACCTGGAATGAGCAAAGGAAGGTTCGAGCTAAACGGACTGGCTACCGCAATAGGTAGCATGCCACATGTTGACCCTCGAGAAGCGTGCTCTTCAGTCTTGACCCACCTCCCCGAGATCCCCGCATGGCCACAACTGCCCAAGAGGTCCTTTCCGGAGAACATGTATGCCCAGTTCAGCGAGGGCTTCCCCGGGGTAGTGCTGGAGGAGGAACGTATCTGGGTCGACCGCTCCCAGGAGCTGAGCAGGCCCTTGGAGCAACTCTACGCAGCCTATCTAGAGGGCAGTACGAACCATAGCTCTGTAGGTCACGAATACGCAGAAGGCTTTTACGTTTTCCTCGATATGGTCGGCAAAGATGGTGAAAGGGCAGTCAAGGGGCAGGTGACCGGACCCATAAGCTTCGGGTTGACTGTCACCGACCAGGACCAGCGTCCGCTGCTCTACGATGATGTGCTCGCCGATGCTCTGGCCAAGCACCTCAGGCTCAAGGCAGCCTGGCAGGAGAAAGCACTTGGCGCCGTTTTCCCCAATACCATCATCTGCATCGATGAGCCTTACCTCGCCTCGCTAGGCTCAGCGTTTGTCTCTTTCCCCCGCGAGCAAGTGGCAACCCTTCTTGAGGAGGTCCTGGGAGGCATAACCGGGCTCAAAGCTATTCATTGCTGTGGCAACACCGACTGGTCGGTTTTGCTCGAGACCTCGATTGACATTCTGAGCTTCGATGCCTACAACTACGGAGAGACCCTGAGCCTCTATCCGTCAGAGGTAGGAGATTTTCTCAGCCGGGGAGGGGTCATCGCCTGGGGAATAGTGCCCAACGACGAGCCATCTTTAGCCAAGGAGACCGAAGCCAGCCTCCTTGACCGCTTGGAGGAGACGATGGCACTGCTGTCGAAGAAGGGCATCAGGTATGATACGATGCGATCACAATGCTTGATCACCCCATCCTGCGGGCTGGGGTCTATATCAACCGAGGCAGCGGAAAGGGCACTGGAGTTGACGGCCAAGGTCTCAGCAGGGTTCAGGAAGAGGCATTGTGAGCAAAACTGACAAGGCTTTTATGATTGTTCCGAAGACAGAGTCTAGTCCGTTCGCCCTGAGCCTGTCGAAGGGCCGTTCATGGTTCGAGGCCGACAGGTCGGCCGTCCTACGGCCCAGGCTCACCACGAACGGCATCGGCATACCGATTTTCATGACTCGATGATGAGCAGCCACCTAGAGAGCAACAAGTTGGGAACTTTTTGAAGGAGGAACCATGAGCCGCAGGGCACCAAGACTGCGAAGAGGGGTAGCTTTGGTGGGGGCCGGGATGTCAAAATTCGGCGCATTCGCTGACAAGAGTAGCCGGGAGTTATTCGTTGAAGCATTCAATGCGATGACCAACTCAGTAGATAAGGGGATGGAAACCAAAGACATCGAAGCCCTCTATGTGGGTAACTTCTCCAGTGACCTCTTCGAGGGGCAAGGGCACGTTGCTCCTATTATGGCTGATTGGGTAGGACTGGTCCCCAAGCCAGCCACCAGGGTAGAGGATGCCTGCGCCGCCAGCGGTGTTGCTATAAGGGAAGGAGTAATCGCTATAGCCTCAGGGCTCTACGATATCGTCCTCGTCAGCGGCGTTGAAAAAATGACCAACCTACCCACGGAAAGGGTAACCGATACGCTGGCCGCTGCCAGCGACGCTATCTATGAGGCTGGTTGCGGCTTCACCTTCCCCGGGCTATATGCTGCTATGGCTACCTCCTATATGGCGAAGTATGGCGCTAGCGTGGAACATTTTATGAAAGTGGGCATTAAGAACCACAACAATGGAGCCCTAAACCCAAAGGCTCAGTTCAACAAGTCCATCAGAGACCTCATGAACTCCAGGATTGAAAAGGCAAAACAAAAAGGGGAACCGGTACCCGGCTGGCGTGACGAGCTTGACTTTCTCAAAGACCCTAAGGCCAATCCCGTGGTTGCCTGGCCAATGAGGCTGTTTGACTGCTCACCCATTACCGACGGAGCTGCCTGTCTTCTCCTCGTTGCCGAGGACCTAGCCAAGAGTTTCTCCAATGACCCCATATACATCATTGGTACTGGTCAAGGCAGCGACCACGCCCTGCATGAAAGGGAAAACCTAACATCCATCCTGGCAGCAAGAACGGCAGCAGGAGAGGCCTACGATATGGCGGGAGTGAAACCCGAAGACATTCAAATCGCCGAGGTCCATGATTGCTTCACTATTGCCGAGCTCATGGCTATCGAAGACCTGGGATTCTTTGAGCCTGGAGAAGCGTTCAAGGCAACCGAGCAAGGCCTCACGGCTCTTGATGGGGCCAAACCCATCAATACCTCCGGGGGACTCAAATCCAAGGGGCATCCCGTGGGAGCCTCAGGAGCAGGGCAGGCGGTGGAAATATGGAGCCAGATGCGAGGCGAAGCAGGTCCGAGGCAGGTTCCAGGAAAAGACATCCGCCTCGCTTTGACCCATAACGTCGGCGCCACCGGCGGAACCTGCGTAGTTCATATTTATCAGAGGAGGTAATCCCTTGACTGAGGAAAGAGAAGTTAACAGCGCCTCCTTCTATCAATTCCTCGCCGAGAAGAAGCTCATGGCTTCGAGGTGCAGAAAATGCCGCGTATTATATCTACCGCCCCACCCCATCTGTACCAAGTGCTATGGAAATGATATGGAATGGGTGGAGATGAAGGGTGATGGTAAACTCGCCGCTTTCACTGCTATCGCGGTGGGCCCCAGTTATACGCTAGAGGAAGGCTATGATAGAAGTAATCCTTACCTCGTCGGAGTCGTAGAACTGGACGAGGGGCCAAAAGTAAGCGGCCGAATACGGGGGCTTGACCCCAAGAAACCGGAGAATATCAAGGTCGGCACCCCTCTCACCGTGGAGTTTCTGGAGCAAGGGGAAGGCAAGAAATGCTACCTGGCCTTCAAAGCTCGGTAAGCAGCGATCAAATAGTTAACGGCAGAATTGCTTCTAATTCCCCTCCCCTGGCGGGAGGGGATTAAGGGGAGGGGGAGTTCACCCTCACCTACCCTCTCCCTTCAAGGGAGAGGGACTTGTCCGGAGATTTTTGGAGGATACCATGAAAACAAGGAGCGATAGATGAGAGAAGTAGCAGTAGTTGGGGTAGGGATGACTAAATTTGGCCCTTCAGAGAAAACCAACGTCGAGTTGTTCTCCGAGGCGGCAATGGAGGCCATCACCGAATCAAACCTTGAGCCCAAGGATATGCAGGCGCTATTCTTGGGCAACGTATTCTGTGGCTTTGAGGAAGGTCAGGTGACCATATCGGCCTTCGCCGCTGCTGATATAGGGGTACCCTACATCCCCACCACCCGATTCGAGGGTGCCTGTGCCTCAGGCTCGGTGGCGATCAGGGATGCCTATATATGGGTTGCCTCGGGGTTCTATGACATCGTTCTCGCTGGAGGTACCGAGAAGGCGCTGGCAATGGGCACCCCCTATGCCACACGGACCTTCGCTATGGGCAGCGATAGCCGTTACGAAGTCCCCACCGGAATCACCTTCCCCGGAGTCTTCGCCATGATGGCGCATCTTTACGCCAAGAAATATGGTATTCCCCTGGAGAAGCTCAAGGAACAGATGGCCCTGGTTGCCATCAAGAATCACCATAACGGCACGTTCCATCCTAAGGCCCACTTTCGAAAGGAGATAACCATCCAGGATGTGTATAAAAGCATCAAGGTTGCTGAGCCGCTGCAACTCTACGATTGCTGTCCCTTCTCCGATGGAGCCGCAGCGGTCGTTCTAGCCCCGGCGGAGAAAGCGAAGAAACTGATTGCTAAGCCGATTTACCTTGCCGGCGTAGGGCAGTGCTCCGCGCCGCCACTCCCCAACCAGAAGGATATTACCAGGATTAAGGCAAGAGAGGCATCAGCAAAGCAGGCTTATGATATGGCTGGCCTTAGCCCCAAGGATATAGACGTCTGTGAACTTCACGACTGCTTCACCATAGCCGAGATAGCAGCCACCGAAAGCCTCGGCTTTTTTGACTTCGGGGAAGGGAGCAAAGGGGTGGAAGCAGGCGAAACCCAGATCGGCGGCAGGATACCAATAAACCCCTCCGGCGGGCTCAAAGCAAGAGGACACCCTATAGGTGCTACAGGTGCTGCCCAGGTCTATGAGATAGCGAAGCAGTTGAGGGGCGAATGTGGGGAAAGGCAGGTGGAAGGGGCAAAGGTAGGAATGACAGATACGCTCGGTGCAGACCTTTGCATGGTCTGCGACATGATCTTCAGAATATGAGCTTCATGAGGTATGAGATGGAATACAAACTAACCGCTAAGATGTTCACAGAGGCTCTCAAAGAAAACAAGCTATTGGGTCTGAAGTGCAACAAATGCGGGGCTTACACCGTGCCCCCGAAAAAGGTCTGTATGGAATGCACCAGCGAGGACCTGGAAGTTGTTGAGCTCAGCGGCAGGGGGCAAATCCAGACCTTTACCGTCATAAGGGTGCCTCCGGAGGGATTTGAAGCCCCCTATATAGTGGGCATGGCGGAACTGGACGAGGGACCGTGGCTGATGGGCAACATTGTAGACGTCGACCCTGATGAGGCAACCATGGACCTAATCGGAATGAGGGTCAAGCTAGGGCATAAGGTGCTTCCCGGAGATAAGTTCTCCGCGGGTGAGATGGTGGCGGTAACCTTCTCTCCACAAATGTAGGGCGAGGTAACGTGAACAAGAAGAAGCGAGTGGCACAACTCAAGCACCGCCGCAAAGGTAAGAAGTTAGAAGAGAAAAGAAAAGCGCTGAAGGCAGCGGAAGAAGGCGGCTAGACAAGATAAGCGATCTCAGCTTCAGGGAGGGGCAGGCCTACGATGCCAGAGCTATCGGCGCTATTACAGGCGCTTTCGACCCCCGAGGCATATCCCCACAGTCCCCAGGAAGTCGAGCTGGTGCAGACTCAGATATCTGCCGTCTTCCTTGCCGGCGACTATGTCTATAAGGTGAAGAAACCTGTGGACTTCGGCTTCCTCGACTTCACGACTTTAGACAAAAGGCGCTTCTACTGTCATCAGGAGGTGACGCTGAACAGGCGCCTTTGCCCCGATACCTACCTGGGAGTCGTGGCTATAACCCTGGGTGGAAATAACTTCTCGGTAGAGGGCAACGGCACAGAGGTCGAATACGCGGTGAAGATGCGCACCCTTCCCCACCAACGGATGATGGACAGGCTGCTTCAAACTAACCAGGTGACCCCTGAGATGGTGGAGAGGGTGGCTGAGAGGCTAGCCGAATTTCACCGCCAGGCGGAAATCAACAAGCAACTTGCTACCATCGGCGGCCTCGACACCGTGACACAGAATACTGAGGAAAATTTCGTCCAGACTGAGGATTATGTCAACCGCACCATCACCCCGGAGCAATATGAAAAGCTGAAGAAGTACAACTATTCCTTCCTCAAAGAAAACGCAGAGCTATTTGCCAAAAGGGTAACAGAGGGCAGGATAAGGGATTGCCACGGCGATCTCCACGCTGCCCACATCTGCTTCGGCAACGGCCTTTGCATTTACGACTGCATCGAATTCAATGACAGGTTCAGGTACATCGACGTCGCCAGTGAGGTTGCCTTTTTGGCTATGGACCTGGACTTTCACCGGCGCCCCGACCTATCGAAGCACTTCGTGGATGCTTACGTGAAGGCGTGTGGTGATGAGGAATTGCCTGCTCTTCTCGATTTCTACAAGTGCTACCGGGCCTATGTCCGGGGAAAGGTGGAAGGCTTCAAGCTCAATGACCCCCATATCTCGGAGGAGGAGAAGACAAGGACGCTTGCCGTTGCCAGGAGGTACTTCGAGCTTGCAGAATCGTATATATGATGTATGATGACGAATATGCAAAATATATGCTCCTTGTGGATGTTAACATCCACAGCGAGCGGAGGATACTGATGGGAGAATGTGGTGGCAAGTCCCAGAGTGGGGAGGTGGTAACTTGAAAGAGCCGTTTGCCAAATTCATAGAGGCCGAGCTGGGACCTGGTATCCTGCTTATCACCTGTGGCCTCCCCGGCACATGGAAGACCGAGACGAGTGAGGAGGTGTCGAAGATCAAGGGCTACCCCATTGTTCGAAGCGACCTGGTTAGAAGAGAAGTGTTGAAGGATGAGGATATATTCGACGAAAAGGTCGCCTCGAACATGGATAAACGGATGCTGGTCTATGACGAGACCTTCCGCTGGGCTGACGAGGGTCTCGACAAGGGCAACGGCGCAATAATCGACGCTACCTTCGTCACGCAAGCATTGAGAAGGCGTGCCGCTGCGATAGCAGCCAAGCACAATCAGACGCTTGTCATCCTGCAAACTCACTGCCCGAGAGAGGTAGCCATCGCACGGATACTGAGACGTACCGAGGATGACTACGAATCGAATGCACTGACCGAGCAGGCCTATATCAACAACGAGAGGAAGTTTGAAAAGGTTGATCTGGATGACATCAAGCAGTTGAACCCCAACCTTGACATCGTTCACCTGATAGTCGATACTCAGTACGACCCGCCAGAGGATTGGGACATTATCGGGGTGGATAAGAGATAAAGATGAGTAAAACAAGAATTGGTGCGTGCGGTTGCGCTTGTTAAGAAGGCTCTCGATTTGGCAAAGGAAGCCGTCAGTCCGTATCGTAAGAAACATTAGTTCCGAAGAGAAAGGATTTGCTCCGACGCCAAGAACTGGACAAGAGAAATACTATGAGAAAAGCCGAAACATCTAAACAGGGCTCCTCAAATGCGATTACAAGCGTTTCGCTTTTAACCGTTCTGATTATTAAAGATAACGGCAGATATATGGCGAAGTGCCCCGAATTGGACCTCGTTACTGAAATGGATACAAAAGAGGAAGCTTTCAAGGCTATGGTTGAGCAGATAAAGGAGTATGCTGAAGATTTTAGAGCACGGCAGGAGATATACCTGAGTAGTCCCAACAGAGCGCACCACAAGCCATACGTAGATAGGATCATAATGTGCCGAGACGAATGGGAGATTATGGAACTCATCGGTGTGCGATATGGCCATTTACACATATAACGATATGCGCTATGTGCTGCAGAAACTTGGCTTTGAACTTATCAGAAGTAGAAAACACGAGACATGGGAAAGGATTTTACAGAACGGCACCATCCTTCAGGTAAGAATTAGCCATAAAGGCAAAAGGGAGATCCCTCGAGGAACCTTCCACGAGATGTTGCGGCAAGCTGGCATCGATGAACATATATTCAAGAAAGTGCTGGGAAAATAAGAAACAAGAATGAAAATAGATTTGCACATCCATACCAAGACCTGCTCCGATGGCAACCTATCGCTCGAAGAGGTCTTCAAGGAAGCAAAAAAAAGAGACATCGAGTTAATCTCGACAACTGACCACGATTCTATAGACTGCCAGGAAAGAGCAATCGCTCTTGCCCGTGAGTACGGGATATCCTATGTAACCGGTGTGGAATTGAACGTCACATTTGGATATCCTACTAAGGGTGATGCCACAAA
>CAYVES010000031.1:0-19410 GCA_964449845.1 uncultured Dehalococcoidia bacterium | reverse complement strand
AGGTCCACACCGAAGGGCTTGTCAGTGAGGCTCCTCGTCTTTTCGATCCAGTCACGCAGTTGGTCAGGGTTCAGGGCGGCTGCGCCCAAAACGCCCAATCCACCTGCGTTTGATACCGCAGCCGCAAGGGTGGGGCCAGAGGCGCCACCCATACCAGCCAGGATGATGGGATATTCGATATCGAGCATGTCACATAACTTAGTCCGAAGAACATTCTTTGCCACTTCTTTCTCCTCAATTATCTCAAGGTGGCTAGTTGCTGAAGCCGGTGTCATGCACAAATGCTGTCACGGGAAGTCCAAAACAACCTCCGTTGACATGAGTGCGAAGAATTATAACAGTTTTGGCAACGACTTCCAACAAGTGATAGCGTCCTCCCCTTGACCCAGACATGCCCTCAACAGAACTATTACGAAACCGGGGTTGTTCACTGTGCCGATTTGCCTCCTTTCTGGCTTGCTCCAGCAGAACTACTGGCGTAAAATGGAGCCGCAGTTGCCACAGACAGGTATGAGAGAGAACGCTAAGGAGTTGAGAAGATGAACGTTGAAAAGACAAAACTCCCACAACCGATGCTGCCCAGGGGATTCGCTGGAAGGTTTACGTTCATTGGCATGAATATTGGACACAAATCCATATATAGAAATACGGCCAAAATCCTGGAGCTTAAGCCAGAAGATGACCTTCTTGACGTTGGTTGCGGCAATGGTTACTTCCTGAAGAAATACGCCTCGCATGTCCATAGCATTGCTGGCTTAGACCTCTCCGAGTTATCGGTCAGAATGGCAAGGAGAAAACATCGAGACCGAATCAAGGCAGGAACCGCAGAGTTCGTTGAGGGTGAAGCATCACAGCTTCCCTGGGAGGATAACAGGTTCAGCGTTGCTACGACAATGGGTTCTTTCGTTGGCTTTCCCAAGCCCCTGGAGTCGCTGAAGGAAATGCATCGAGTGCTGCGTCCTGGAGGAAGAGTGGTCGTCAGTATAGAGTGGAACGCTGAAGATGGAAAAGATCATTCGAAGGATGTCGAGAAGTATGGGATGTGGCTCTGGACAGAAGATGACGTACGAACCATGATGAAAGAAGCCGGATTCTTAGAGGTTTCCATCACTTACACAAAAGGATTGATGATGCCCAAGCAAATGATGGCATGCGGGGTCAAACAGTAGCAATTGAAGCAGGAAACGGAACCATAGGGAGTAAATCATGTCGCTCATACCAGCTTTTGAAATAGGTGTATGGAACGCCTGGATTTTCATGCTTTATCACTTCTTGCCTATGCCCTTAATGATGCTGATTCATAGAGGCCTGGTGCAAGAGATGGAAAGGCCACATGGCGAGACTGAGAGGAAGCTCTACCCCGTCGTCTGGATACTCTGGCTTCTCGCCGTTATATACTCTGTTTTCCTGCCTTTGCGCTTAGGGACGATATGGTTCTACGTAGGTTTCCCCATTTCTATGGTAGGACTGATTACCTACACCGCAGTTATCGTGAGCTTTGCTACCACCCCGATTGATAGTGAGCCGCTTACCAAGGGGCTGTACCGCTACTCAAGACATCCCATGTATATCACCCAGTTAGTCATGTTTATCGGGGTGGGTATAGCTTCGGCTTCATGGGTTTTTCTACTATTTTCGATTGTATATACAATTCTCTCATTTGTCCTTGCAATCCCTGAGGAGCGGTCTTGCCTTGAGAAGTATGGCGACGCCTATCGTGAATACATGAATAGAACCCCTCGATGGATAGGAATGCCCAAATCTGGTTGAAACAGCCGAAGGGAGGCTCAAACAATGAGTAGATTGAATTTGCGAGAAGCAGACAAACTGGAAGTCACCGTCCTGGTGGACAATTACACTGACGTGCTCTTGTTTCAGAGCACAGACGTCCTGCAGCGACCACTCATCCCTCCTCATGCCATGCCTCTATTGGCAGAACACGGATTATCGTGTCTTCTCAAAGTAAGCGCGGGCTCAGAGGAACACGCGGTGCTAATGGACGCGGGCATCTCAGACATCAGCCTCCTTCACAATGTGGACGTTCTAGGAGTGGACTTGAGCAGAGTTGAGGCTGTGGTTCTGAGCCACGGCCATTTCGACCATTTTGGAGGTCTTATGGCATTCCTAGAAAAGGCCAACAAAGGAATACCCCTTGTTCTCCACCCGGACGCTTTTCTTCAGCGCCGCATCAATGTTCCCGGCATCGGCCCGGCGGACCTTCCCAGGTTAGATGAGGTGTCCGTGAAGGACACCGGAGTGGCGCTTCACAAAGCCAAGGAGGCTTCTCTGTTGGCCTCAGACCTCATCCTGGTTTCAGGGGAGGTGGAGCGAGTAACCGATTTTGAGAAAGGTTTTCCTTGGGCTGAAGCGAGAATCGATGACCAATGGATTGTGGACCCTTTTTCTGATGACCAAGGGCTGGCGGTCAAAGTGAAGGGCAGGGGGCTGGTAATCATTGGCGGATGTTCTCACGCTGGGATAATCAATACAGTCAAGCATCTCCAGAAAGTTGCCCTCACGAGCAAGGTTCACGCAGTCCTGGGTGGGTTTCATCTCACCGGGCCGCTTTTTGAGCCGATCATTGCGCCAACTATTGAGGAGATGAGGACAATCGGCCCTGACTTCGTCGTGCCCATGCATTGCACCGGGTGGACTGCTATCAATCAATTCGCCAAGGAGATGCCTGAGCAGTTCCTCCTCAATAGCGTGGGGACAACCTATGTCTTCCAATAGCCTAAACGGATCGGGGCGTCACGGGAGAAGGGCGTCCTGTGCACCTGACCGCCTTGTTGCCCTAATGGAGCTATCTATGTAGAATAGTGCCTGCAGGATATAAGCCGAGCACAGGGTTACCGGTGGCAATAGTGTCACGCAGAAAATAGGACAGACGTCTTACGGAGGTATGCTTATGGTGGCGAGCGGGGAAACGAAACGTATCAGGAAAGCACTCGAGACAGGCCAATTGTTTGTCGCTAATGAGACCGGCTACCGGCGATTCATTTACGCCCGTTGCCCAGATGATAGGGAAGCCAGTCCCGTCTACAGGCAAGAGAGAGTCGGGCAGGGGTTCACAAGGCTTCTATTTCGCTGTCCTATATGTGGAACCCAGTTCGAAAGCCCCATCAAGTCCTTGTTCCTGCGATAGGAGGTGGTCAAGGAGGCAAACGTGAGCGTCAAGGTCGTAGAGAGGAAACTTATCTCTATAAGTTCTTATCTCTCGCGAGTGGGGTGCTTTGTCTGTTCAGCCTTGGCTGATCTGGGAAATCTCGGCTAATCGCTCTTTGAGAGCAGGAAGGGGGTATTCAATGGCTGACAAAGGAAGAGCAGCAGTCTATACAGGATTTGGCCAACCCATGGAGATCAGAGAGTATCCGGTGCCTGAACCCGAGCCGGGGGCCATCCTGATCAAGGTGTCAAGGACTAACATATGTGGCTCGGACCTTCACCAGTGGCGTGGGGATCTTAACCTCACCGCCCTGGGAGCACCTCTGCCGGCGATCCTGGGGCACGAGATGACTGGTACCGTTGCCAAGCTGGGTGAGGGCGTTCTCACCGACTCGGCGGGCCAGCCCCTGGCTGTAGGGGATCGGGTGGTTCACCGTTATTTCCGCCCCTGTGGGCGCTGCCGGGCGTGCTTAAAGGGACAGGACGCCGCGTGCCCTATTGCTCCCCTCGCCGTGGTAAGCCCCTGCGAGGAGCCTCCTCACTTCCGCGGCACCTATGCCGACTACCACTATCTGCCTCCCAATTACACGGTTTTCAAGGTGCCTGACGACGTCACAGACGACATGGCAGCCCCCGCCAACTGCGCCCTCTCACAGGTTATCTACGGCCTGGAGAGAGTGGGGTTCAGCTTCGGGGAGACCATCGTCATCCAGGGGGCAGGAGGATTGGGCATCTATGCTACCGCGGTGGCTAAAGACATGGGGGCGGAAAAGGTCATCGTCATTGATGGCATCGACGAGCGCCTGAAGCTGGCCAAAGCCTTTGGCGCCGATGAGTTGATCGACTTCAGGGAGGTTAAGACCCCGACGGAACGCTGGCTGAAGGTAAAGGAACTGACCGGAGGCTGGGGAGCGGATGTCGTCGCCGAACTCGTGGGCTTCCCCCATGTGGTTCCTGAAGGCATAGACATGCTCGGCAACGGCGGGCGCTACCTGGAGATCGGCAACATCAGTTTTGGAATGACCTATGAGGCTGAACCGTCCAAGCTCGTGATGGATAACAAGAGCATAGTGGGTGTCATGTTGTATCCCGCCAGTGCCTTGAAGAAAGCCCTTGACTTCCTGAGCCGGGCCAAGGACAAATACCCCTTCGACAAGATTCTCGCCCGTTCCTACCCACTCGAGGAAATCAACGAGGCCTTTGAGAATCAGGACAAGGGGCTGGTTTCCAGGTCTACCATCGTTCCTTGAAGCCCGATAGACACAGGAAATTTCATCAGCCTCATGAGGGGGCAAATGCCCGACGCGGTCATTTTCGAATCCTAGAGCAGGAAGGCGGATCCAAGGTAATGAGACAACGTGGGTATGCCGGAAAGGTATTGAGGGTAGACCTCTCCTCGGGAAGGACTACCCATACACCTACAGCGGATTATGCCGACCTCTTCCTCGGAGGGAGGGGAATAGCGGCAAAGGTTTACTGGGACGAGGTGCCTCCGCAGATCAATGCCTTTGACCCGGAGAACAGGCTGATCTTCATGACCGGTCCCGTCTGCGGCGTGCCTGGCTTTGCCAGTCGATTCCAGATTTGCGGGAAATCCGCCGCCACCAATCAGTTTTCCTACTGTAATTTGGGCGGCTCCTGGGGCGCTCACCTCAAATTCGCTGGCTATGACGGCGTGGTGGTCCATGGAAAGGCAGATGAGCCGGTGTATCTCTGGATTGACGGCGACAAGGTGGAGATCAGGGACGCAGCCCATCTCAAAGGCAAGAGCGCGTTCTACTGCGAGAAAGAGATAAAGCGGGAGCTAGGGGAATCCGTCCGCGTGCTGACCGTTGGTCCGGCAGGCGACAACATGGTGACTTTTGCCACCTTCCTGGCGGCTGAAAACTCGGTTGGCACAGGTGGACTGGCAGGAGTAATGGGCTCCAAGAACCTGAAAGCCATTGCGGTTAGAGGTGATAAGAAGTTTGACGTAGCCGACCGGGAGAGGGTTTTGCAGCTCAGGAGCAGGATACGTGAGATGAGCCCCAGATTCACCGAGTCAATGCAACAAATGGGAATGCTGACGCCCGCAGACAGGCTGAAGACAAGCCTATGCCACGGCTGTGCCACGGGATGCGTTCGGGCGACATACGAGAAGCCGGATGGTGCTCAGAGGAAATTCATGTGCCAGGCGGCATTGTTCTATCAAACTCGTGCCCAACGCTATTATGGAGAGGTTGCTGACGTTGCTTTTAAGGCCACTGAGACCTGCGACGACTATGGGCTCGATACCCGTGCCGTGGAGACCATGATCATGTGGCTGAGCAGATGTCATAAGGCAGGGCTCTTGACAGATGAGCAAACAGGCATACCTCTCTCCCAAATTGGGAGCTATGAGTTCATCGAGACATTGGCGCGGAAAATATCCCACCGGGAGGGGTTCGGCGATACGCTTGCCGGAGGCACCCACAAAGCGGCTGAAAGCCTGGGCAGCGAGGCTCAGAAATTGATCAAGGACTACATGACCAGGACCGGCGACAACGAGCTCTACGGTCCCAGGTTATATATTACTACCGGCATTTTCTACGCCGTAGAGCCGCGATTCCCCATCCAGCAACTCCACGAGATCAGCGTTCCGGTTATGTTTTGGGCTGCCCGCGTCATGGGTATGAAGGAGATTCCCGTGACCTCTGAGGTTATACGTGCAATGGCCAGGCGATTCCTCGGTAGCGAGTTAGCGGCTGACTTCTCCACGTATGAGGGGAAAGCGCTGGCCGCGACCAGGATTGAAGACCGCGAGTATGCCAAGGAGAGCCTTATCCTATGTGACCTTGCCTGGCCTATATTCTTTACAGAAGCCTCTCCCGACTATGTTGGCGATCCCACCCTCGACAGCCAGATTTGTGCTGCAGTGACAGGAAGAGAGGTAGACGAGAGAGGGCTATACCAAATTGGGGAGAGAATCCTCAACCTGCAGAGGGCCATCCTTGCTAGAGAGGGACACAAGGGGAGAGAATATGACTCCATAGATGAATTCAACTTCACCACCCCGACAAGGGGAGACTTCGGCAACCCCGATTGCATAGTCCCGGGCAAGGATGGTGAAGTCTTCTCCAGGAAAGGAATGGTTGTTCACCGCGAAGAGTTTGAGAAAATGAAGGACGAGTTCTACCGTATCCGGGGTTGGGATGTCCCCACCGGCCTCCAGACAAGGGCTAAACTGGAGGAACTGAAGCTAAACGACGTTGCCCAAGGACTGGAAAGGGAAGGACTTCTAAGATGATGCCCAGCCAGGACGCTACCCTTGGAAGCGCCGCTTGACTCGCTTTTGCACACAGAAGGCCGCAGGTTCAAGTCGTACATAAGCCGCTATCTGGGCCCCAAGGGCTTGTTAACCGGTTGCTCCTATAGTAAGTAGTATTACTCCCAGGTTAGAAGATGGTCAGAATACTGGATTTGAGCGTACCCACAGAAGCCAGCCCCAGCGAACCCATACCGGTGAACGTCCGCCACGAGGAACATAGGCAAAGCGTCGAGCTAATGAAAATGTTCTTTGGTTGCAGTGAGGATGATTTGCCTGCGGGATTAGGCTGGGCCAATGATACGGTGACGTTGATTGCCCACGCTGGAACTCACGTTGACGCACCGTGGCACTATTCTCCCGTCTGCGAAAAGAAAGGAGCCAGGACGATCGATGAGATGCCGCTCGAATGGTTCTTCGGTGACGGTGTGGTACTGGACATGAGACATAAGCTTCGTGGCTCCGGCGTCACCGTTGATGACCTTCTGCAAGCCCTGGGAAGAATCAACTATGAAATTAAACCCTGGGACATTGTAATGATACAAACTGGCGCAGACAAATTGTGGGGAAACCCAGAGTACTTTGATGCTGGCTGCGGCATGACCAGGGACTCCACCCTTTGGCTAATAGACCAGGGCGTCAGAGTTATGGGGATTGATGCCTGGGGGTGGGACCGCCCTTTCTGGGCGATAAAGGAAGAGTTTTCCCGCACAGGTGACAGGGGCGTACTATGGGGCGCACACTATGCCGGCATAGATAAGGAATACTGTCACATGGAGAAGCTGGCCAATCTGGACCAGCTTCCACACCCCTTCGGTTTCAAGGTGGCCTGCTTTCCAGTAAAACTCACCGGTGGAAGCGCCGGCTGGAGCCGCGTTGTCGCCATACTGGAGGATTGACCGCAGCCCCAAGCATTCATCCATGAATAGCGAACTTGATGGATAAGTCTGGCTAGCGCTGTTGCCCCCTTGGTTTCGCTAAAGTTTTGCTAACGAACTCCACGACAGAGGGCGGCACCAGACGGCACAACAACCCCTGACAAGGCCCCGGGCTTGATAGTTGCCTCGTTAAGTGCTAGAATCCAACAGCTTCAACGGATTCAGCGAATCCCAGTAAAGGAGGACGACAATGATGACATCTCAAGAGTACCGCGAGAGACTGTTTTCTATGAAGCGCAACGTTTACATGGACGGAGAACTCGTTGGCCGGGATGACCCCCGCATTGCTCCGGCCATCAATGTCATCTCTCTGACCTATGATCTGCCTCACGACCCACAGTATGAGGGGGTAATGACGGCCACCTCTCACCTGAGCGGGCAGCGGATAAACCGCTTCTGCCACATCCAGCAGAGCGTTGAAGACCTGCTCGATAAGCAGAAGATGACCAGGCTATACTGCCAGAAGACGGGGGGCTGTATCCAGCGCTGCATGGGCATCGACGCCATGAACGCCCTCTCGGTGATTACCTACGACACGGATAAAGCCATGGGCACGGAATACCATCAACGGTTCCTGAGATACCTGGCCTATTTCCAAGAGAATGACATCTGCGCCAATTGCGCCCAGACCGATGTCAAGGGGGACCGCAGAAAGCGACCCCACGAGCAGGTCGACCCAGACCTCTATCTGCGCGTGATTGAGAAGAGGGAAGACGGGATCATCGTGCGCGGGGCCAAGGCCCACAACACCGTAGCGCCCTATTGCGATGAGATCATCGTTACGCCCACCAGGTTTCTCACGGAAGAGGAGGGGGACTGGGCAGTCTCCTTCGCCATCCCAGCCGACACCGACGGTGTTTATCTATCGTGCCGTCCCGCCATGGCCCGTCCCAGGAAAAAGCTTCATGCGCCCATTTCGACCTTCGGTGATGTGGAGTCTTTTACCATCTTCGATGACGTCTTCGTTCCCTGGGAAAGGGTTTTCCTTTGTGGGGAGAGGGAGTTTGGCGGTAGGCTAGCCCTACTGTTTGCCCTATTCCACCGCCACAGCTACACAGGGTGTAAGCCGGCGACATCGGATGTGATGATGGGGATGGCAGCCCTGGTGGCAGAGTACAACGGCATAGAGGGAGTGCAGCACGTGAGGTACAAGCTCGCCGATATGATCGCCGTTGCCGAGCTGGTCTATGCTGCCGGGGTGGCTGCGGCGGTGACGGCAGAGCGGTCACCAGCGGGGACCTACGTCCCCGATCCGGTCTATTGCAACGTGGGGCGCCGTCATGCCGGGCTGAACATCTATCACGAGTACGAGATCGTAGCTGACCTCGCCGGAGGGCTGCCAGCGACGCTGCCCATGGAGGGCGACTTCTACCATGAGAAGCTAGGGCCCCTGCTGGACAAGTACATGATGAGGAACCCCAGGATATCTGCAGAGAACCAGCATCGCTGCTTCCGCGCGCTCAGCGATGCCATATGCTCGGGATTGGCCGGGCTGCTGCAGATCGCGGGTCTGCACGGCGGCGGATCGCCGGTGATGGAGAACATCGCCACACTGGGCTACTACGATCTCGAGACAAGGAAGAATATCGCCAAGCACCTGGCGGGCATCCCCCTGGACTGAGCCCTCTGGAAGATGCGAAGGCAGCCTGTTCCATCAGAACTCAGGAGTAAGGTGAGATGAAACTATCGTGCGTCGATGCAATAGCCCCGGGAATAACGCTGAGAGACAAGTTCGACAACCTGGAGAGGTACGGCTTCGAAGGAATAGAGATTTGGACGGGCGCCGGCGACCTGGAGCAACAGGCACAGGGAATAAGAGAAATCGCTTCCGGGAGCAAGGTCAAACCCTCTTCGGTGATGGTGGTCAATGAAGCGTTTTACCGACCTTTGGACAGCCATGAGGCCAAGCAAGCCAAATCTGACGCGATAAAGGGAAGTCTGGGGCTGGCAGCGGCCCTCGGCGCTGTCAGCATTCTGGTGCCGGAGTATGCCCCTCAATTGCCCCCACCCATCTTCCCAGTCCCGCCTGTCGGCGATGCCGAAAGGGAATTGCTGCTTGAGCTCCTGCACGAGGCCGTGAAACTTGCTGAGGATTTGGGGGCGACCCTGGTGCTGGAGCCGCTAAATAGATATGAGACCAGGTTCTTCCATACGCTGGATGAGGCAATCGCAATCTGCAAAGAGGTGGGTAGCCCTAACATAAAGGTAATGGCCGACCTATTCCAGATGAGTATCGAGGAAAGAGACATCGCTGAGAGCATAAGGAGGGCGGGAGAATACATCAGCCACGTCCACCTTTCGGATAGCGGTAGGTTATTGCCCGGCTATGGGAACATCGACTTCAGGTCCGCCTTCGCTGCTCTGAAGGAAATAGGATATGAAGGCTACATGGCGTTAGAGTGCGCAATTCCAGGAAACCCCGAAGAAGAATTGCGCAGATGCGTAGATTATCTCAAGAAGTGTATACGGGAATGTTAGCAAGGCTTGAGAAGCTGTCTAAAAAACCTCACCCTTGTCATTGCGAGGCAGGAAGTGCCGAAGCAATCCCGGTGACAAGGTGGAAGGAAAGGGCCACGAGATTGCTTCGCTCCTTTAAACCACGCTTTTTGGACAGCCTGTTGAACAAATATAAAGGTGATAGCGATGGCTAAGTTAGAGAAGCTGTTTGAGCCAGCCAGGATAGGGAAGCTTGAACTCAAGAACAGGATAGTGATGGCTCCCATAAACTCCCACCTTGGAACGGAGCTCGGTGGGGTGAGCGACAGGTTGATAGACTACTACGTGGAAAGAGCCAGGGGTGGGGTCGGTTTGATAATAACGGATGCCATGTGCATAGATTGGCCTGTGGGTAAAGCAGGTACGAGTCCCCTGAGGATAGACGAATGGAAATATGTCGATGGCCTGCACGATCTGACGGATGCGGTCCATCAATATGGCACAAAGCTCGCCGCGCAACTACATCATGCGGGCAGGCAGAACTCGGTGGCAGTGTGCACTGAAGGGCAAGAGCTTGTAGCGCCTTCCGCAATTCCCTGTTTGCCTACCGGCGGTGACATGCCTAGAGCCTTGACTATCGAGGAGATCGAGGAATTGGTCAACAAATTCGTCTTGGCCGCACAGAGAGCAAACGCGGCTGAGTTCGATGCTGTGGAGCTCCACGGCGCCCACGGATACTTGATCACCCAGTTTATGTCCCCCCACACCAACAAGCGCACAGATGAGTACGGCGGAGATTTCGAGGGCAGGATGAAATTCCCGCTCAGGATTGTGGAGGGGATAAGGGCAGCGATAGGGCCCGATTTCCCCATTCTGTTCAGGATGTGTGCAGATGAATACATCGAGGGGGGGCTTACTCTGGAGGATAGCAAGCAGATTGCGCGGCGGTTGGAAGCAGCCAGCGTGGATGCCCTCGATATAACGTCGGGTATCTACGAATCGCCACCGGCGTGGCACGCCTGGATTTACCCCATATACGACATGTCACCAGGCTGTAGGGTATACCTTGCGGAGGCAATCAAAAAGGTTGTTGACATACCAGTTATTGTCTCGGGTAGGCTCGGCGACCCTGCTCTTGCCGAAGAGGTCGTCAAGGAGGGGAGGGCGGACCTGGTCGCTGTGGGCAGGCCCCTGCTTGCCGACCCGGAGCTGCCGAAGAAGGCAGCGGAGGGAAGGTTCGACGATATCCGCCCTTGCCTGTATTGCGGTGAGGGTTGTGTTGGCGGCCTTTCGCATTTGTGGCACATAGGTTGCCAGATCAATGCAGCTTTGGGAAGGGAGAGGGAATACGAGGTTAAGCTGGCGGAGAAGGTTAAGCGAGTGGTCGTCGTGGGCGGCGGTCCCGCGGGCATGGAGGCGGCGAGAGTGGCCGCGCTGAGGGGCCATGATGTGACCCTGTTTGAGAGGGAGAATGAGCTGGGAGGGCAACTGATAGCAGCTTCGGCACCCCGGTTCAAGCAACCAATCAAGGAGCTGGTGAGGTATCTCAAGAATCAGATCGAAAAGCTAAGGGTGAATACCGAGCTTGGCAGGGAGGTCACTCCCGGGTTGGTCAGGGACCTGAAGCCGGACGTGGTGATCCTGGCAACAGGCGCCACTCATCTCATTCCGGATATTTCCGGGGTCGTGGGAGGAAACGTTGCCACCGCCACCGAGATACTGCTGGGGAAAATGGAGGTCGGTGAGAAGGTGGCCATTATTGGCGGTGGGCAGGTCGGAAGCGAGCTTGCCTGGTTCCTGGCTGAGCAGGGGAAGAAGGTAACCTTGGTTGAGATGACGTATGCCATAGCAAGTAATGTCAACCTGTTCAGTCGCTTCTATCTGTTGAACAAGCTCGCTGAGCTTGGAGTCGAGATGGCGATTGCCACGACGGCCACAGAGGTCACACACAGGGGCGTGGCCGTCATTGATATGACTGGGAACAAGAAAGTCATAGAGGCTGATACCGTAGTCCTTGCCGTGGGCTTCACGTCCAACAATGAGCTTGAGGAAAAGCTGAAAGGTGCAGTGCCGGAGCTATACGCCGTTGGGGACTGCACAAGACTGGGCAAGATAATGGGGGCGATACACGGCGGCTCGCGCGTCGCCCGCCAGATTTAGTCCAAGCGACTTCACACTCTCGGTCTGGGAGTGCGGAATGGGTGTGAAGGTTCCTGTTGCCGCGCCTCATACATCACTTATCCACTTACAGTCCTCACCTCTCAAGGGGTGAGGAGCACTGTGGCAGACAGGCACAAGGTTATTGCAAGGAAATGAAGGTCAGGGTAGGCGTACGTGCACTGGTCGTTCTGACCTAGATTGTAATCTACTTGTAACCTCTTCGTAATCCCTCCTTATACATCCTTAATCGGTTCTTAACCCCATGTGCGTACACTTGTATGCGTTCAGGTGCGACTCAGCGGATTGCCTTCTGAGAATGTGACGTGCCGAAGCACAGCGGCGCAGCTACCAGCCTACACGCCGGCAACAAGCGACGAGGTACAAATCATGAAAGGTGAACAGAAGACAAAACGTCAGCTCCCAGAGGAGATGGCAAAATTGCAGCAACGTGTCGGTGAACCAGAAGCGACACGGATTAAACGCATGCCAGTAGAAGAAGTCTTGAAAGAAGTCCACGAGGAGGTGGAGAAGCAGGTCAGAAAACGGACTTCAGATCTTGTAAAAACCAATAAAGAATTACAGATTGAGATCACAAAACTCAGGAAGGTGGAGGAAGCGCTCCGGGAGTCAGAGGAGAAATTCAGGTCTTTCGTCGAGGAAATGAACGACGGCTACTGTGTGATTCAGGGCTCTACGATCGTTTTCGCCAACGCAAGAATTGCTGAGATGTTTGGATACACTCAGGAAGAGGTCATTGGCAAGAGCATTCTGGAACTCTTACCTTCTGAGATAATCAGTGAATTGACTGAGGCGCATGCAAGGAGAAGACGTGGCGAGGCTGTTCCACCACAGTATGAAACAGTGCTGACGAGCAAAGATGGCGCAGCGCGCCCAGTGGAGTTTGGAGCTAGGCTCGTAAGTTATGAAGGCAAGCCTGCTGCTTCTGTGGTTATCAGGGATATTACAGAACGCAAGAACGCGGAGGCAAAGTTACAGCAGACCATGCAGGACCTGGCACGTTCCAATGCCGAATTGGAGCAGTTCGCCTATGTCGCCTCACATGACCTGCAAGAGCCGCTGCGCATGGTTACGAGCTTCGTGCAGCTATTAGCACGGCGCCTCGAAGGAAAGCTCGACGCCGATAGCAGCGAGTATATCGCCTACGTGGTGGATGGTGCCAGTAGAATGCAGATGCTCATAAATGACCTGCTGGCCTTTTCACGTGTGGGTACACGTGGCAGTCCGTTCGAAGTGACCGACTGCGAGGCTGCCCTTCATGGTGCCCTCACCAATGTACAGTTGACCATTGAAGATCACGATGTGGTGCTAACCCACGATCCCCTGCCGACAGTTATGGCCGATGGTATGCAACTGGTTCAGTTATTCCAGAACCTCATCAGCAATGCCATTAAGTTCCATGGAGAGGAGCGACCGCGTATTCATATCTCAGCAAAGCAAGAGGGACATGAGTGGGGCCTCTCCGTGCGCGATAACGGCATCGGCATTGATCCTGAATACCACGAGCGAATCTTTCTTATCTTTCAGCGCCTGCATGGCAGGGCGGAGTATGCTGGTACTGGCATCGGTCTGGCCATGTGCAAGAGGATTGTGGAACGTCACGGCGGCCGCATTTGGGTACAATCTGAACTTGGAAAAGGTTCAACATTCTACTTTACAATACCAGTTGCAGGAGGTAAGGAATCATGACTACATCAATGCTCGGCAGGCCGATTGAGATCCTGCTGGTGGAAGACAACCCCGGCGATGTGCGTCTGACGAGAGAAGCTCTCAAGGAAGACAAAGTACGCAACAGGCTACACGTAGTAGAGGATGGGCTGGCTGCATTAGCCTGGCTGCGGCGGGAAGGCGACTATGCCCGCGTGCCCCGTCCCGACATCATCCTGCTGGACCTGAATCTGCCAAAGAAAGACGGTCGTGAGGTGCTTTCGGAAATCAAGACAGATAACGATCTGAAACGCATCCCTGTGGTAGTGCTGACCACATCCCGAGCTGAGGAGGATGTTCTTCGAGCCTACAACTTCAATGCGAACTGCTACATTACCAAGCCAGTTGACCTGGAGCAGTTTGTCAGGGTTGTGAAGGCCATCGAAGAATTCTGGCTGACTATCGTGAAATTACCTGAGTAACGAGCCAGAAGGAATGTGGACTGTCGATGTCCTTATTTCGAATTTCGAATTAGGCACTTAGTAGCGATGGTGGGATTGAGACCGTAAGCGAGTGTGAAATGGCCATATCAGAAATAGATGACAAGTGCATTACAGTGCTGCTGATTGAGGACAACCCCGGCGATACCCGACTGATCCGGGAGACGTTTGCGGTGATCGGGAGCGGTTCGTTCAAGCTGGAGTGTGCCGACCGCCTCTCAACAGGGCTGGAGCGCCTTGCCCAGGGAGGGATCGACCTAGTACTGCTGGATCTGTCACTGCCGGACAGCCAGGGGCTTGACACGTATATGCGAATGCATGAAGAAGCACCTGATGTACCGGTCGTGGTGCTTACCATCCTTGACGATGCAGCCCTGGGAATCAGAGCATTGCGAGAAGGCGCGCAGGATTATATCGTCAAGTGGCAGCTTAATACTGACCTGCTGGTGCGCCTTACGCGATACGCTGTTGAGCGACACAGACTGCAGAAAGAGCTGCAACAGGCACGGGAGCAGCAAGAGCAGGAGCACCTGCGAAATATCATAAACAGCAATGCCGATGCCATGGTTATAGTGGACAGTACTGGCATTGTGCGCTTCGTCAACCCGGCTGCGGAAGCACTTCTCGGTCACAAGACAGAGGAGCTTGTGGGTAGGCTCTTCGGCTTCCCCATAGTGGTAGGGGAAACGACAGAGCTTCATATCACACGTGGAGATAAGGAAGCATCTGTCGCCGAAATGCGCACGGTGGAGATAGAGTGGGAGGGTCAAACTGCTCACCTCGCATCTCTTCGCGACATTACTGAGCGTAAGCAGGCGGAGGAGGAGAGACAGAGGATGGAGCAGCAGCTTCAACTTGCAGGGCGGTTGGCTGCAGTTGGCGAGCTGGCAGCGGGCATTGCCCATGAGTTGAATAACCCCCTGACTGCAATCCAGGTACACGCCCAGCTTCTGAATGCCAGAGATGACCTCGATGAGACCGCCCAGAGCGATGTCAGAACTATCTACGGAGAGGCGCAACGCGCCACCGGAATCACCGGCAATCTGCTTTCCTTCGCCCGCAGGCATAGCCCTGAGAAACGCCCCATCTCCATCAACGATGTCCTTGCCAGCAGTCTGGAATTCCACGCCTACCGGATGAGGGTCAACAACATCGATATGCTTCTCGATCTTGAGTCTGACCTTCCAAAGACCATGGCTGACTTCCACCAGATGCAGCAGGTTTTCGTGAACATCATCATCAACGCAGAGCAGGCCATGACAGAAGCCCACAGCAGAGGAAAGCTTTCCGTCAAGACGCAAAAGGTCGGCGAAATGATCCAAATAACCTTCGCCGACGATGGGCCAGGCATTTCAGAGGAGAACCTCAAGAGGGTATTTGACCCATTCTTCACCACCAAAGACGTGGGAAAAGGAACAGGGCTAGGTCTTAGCATTTGCTACGGCATCGTTGAAGAACATGGTGGCCGTTTATATGCCAGGAGCAACCCTGCCGAAGGCGCGACTTTCGTGGTAGAGATACCCATAGTCTCTGAGGTTCAGCCGATTGCTGAGGAACCAGCTTAACCACGCCTTTCCTATGCACGCCTTGATTATCCGGCCACCAAATTCCCATATCCTGAAAACCGTGGGTGACCTCGGGAAGCGTTATGCGGAAGGGAGAGAGATGGCGGCGCAAGTGGGAATCAACACCATTGGCGCTTATGCTCTCCTCGGGCGCTACGACTTGATGTTCATCTACGAGGCACCCGACGAGAAAACTGCTGCAGGTATGCCCCTGTCTTTCGCACCCGCAGGTGGCGGCCAGACTGAGACCGGGACGGCGATTCCGATGGAGGAGTTTGTGCAACTCACTGGAGGGACCAGCAAGTGAACCGCATGCCCTGACTGGGCCGTGCCTCAAAACAGGCTCTCTGGGTGGTACACCCAGAGAGCCTGTCATCTCCGACATTCGTGCAGAGCCTGGTCATTGCAGGCTCTGCTACCTTCTTACCTTGGGCTCTCACTCAACCCCTGATGGGTCGTAAATCCCATACATCTCCAACCACGGCGGCCCTGTTGGCTGCCAAACAACCGCCCAGCCGATACACAAGTCCTCGCTTAACAGAGCAGCGAACCGGAACGCTGCGAACGGCTGTGAAGCGTAGCCACTGCCTGAGAGGAAATCACCGGAGATGGTCATTTCGGTGGCAGGAACCACGCCTGAATCATAGCCGTCAGGGGCAAGGAACTGGAAAAGCTCCTGGTCGGTATCGACCCTGAGCTCAGTGTCCCTACTGGGGTCTTCAAAGATGTAGGTCCACGAAGGGGGGCCGATGCTTATGTCGAGAGTCTGCCAATAGAAGCTGTAATACGAAATGGGAAAAGGATCCCAGTGAATGCAGTCATAGTCCATATGCATGTCGACGCGGAAAAGGCCGTTGGGACGATTGCCCGAAGCGGTGCCCCAGCTATTCAACATAATCCAGTAGTCGTTTTCCGTCCCCGCTTCATCGTTGTATCCCACACACAGGACGGCATGGCCACCACCACCAGCCTTCCATGTCGTACCACAGGAATAGTCCGGGTTCCAGATGGCACTCTCTGGATCGTAATCCCAGAAATCGAAGAAACTGTCCCAGTGAGCCTGGCGAGGCATAAAGAAGGCGAACCACACCGCTTTGTCCTGGTGAAGGACATTCTTGATATTGTCAATAGCTGCAGCTTCTCCCAGCCCCTGAGTGGGGACTGTCTCTTCCTGAATAGAGGCAACGAGATAGCTGGGGTCGGTGGAAATAGACGCGCAACTGGTGTCGCATGATCCATCGCCATCTTGCCACTGAGCATTGGTGTTGGACCAGGGGACGGCTTTTCCTGTGATAGAGTAGAAATCCGCCACGTCATACAACCAGCCTCCGTCACAACAACTCTTGCCGATCACTGACGATTCGCAGGAGTTTATGTATTGCATCGAGAGCCGGTCTTTCACTCCACTCTGAACATCGAGGGCGATCTCCATAACCCCCGTGCCGGCCCATGCCCAGCAGTTGCCGCACCATCCCTGGTCACGCTCCGTTGGAGTGTATTCCAGGTGATCCAAGAGGCTAACAGAGTCTCCTGGGGCCCCTTGAAGCTGCAGTACAATCTTATCACTGATGTAGGCTGTGGGAGCCATTTCGTAGCGTTCGATCCACCTCTGGCGGGTCTCCAGAGAAGGCCTCATGATGGCGTAATCGGATTGGACTTTCGAGTCCAACTGGGGCGATTGTGAAGGTGGCTCCTTGACAGCCGCTGATACGCCCAGACCAAACAGAGGGGTAGCTAGGGCGGCTGAGAGCAGAACGAGTGTTGCCAGGGCAATACCTACGAACCCGAGCCTTTGCTTCTTTTTCATGTCGTCTCCTTTCCCGCGCAGCACCGAGCTGCAGTATCAGCATCATATCTACACTTTGACACTGGCAGACTATCTTACCTCGCGGCGCATTGCCTACGATCATCACAGATTATAGCCCTGGGCGCAACTCTCGCCAATCTCCGATTCTTCTCGGTTGTGGTTGGCGAGCTTCTTCGGGCCTGTGCAAGACTTCCGTGGGTGTCACCCAGGGGGCGATGGCCCGCTCCGCCGCTTGTTGCCCATTTCCAGATCTCTGGGATGATACTTGTCTTGTCACTCCCTTAGTCAGCTACTTTGCCCGCTCTGAGGCAGCTATTTGATCACAATTCCTGGTTACTCCCCGCTCGTAGCTATCCCTGCCCTCAGCGCAGCAGCATGACAAGTATACACCCAACAGCTTAAAATCATGTTACAAGTATGAAGCGAGGATTAAAAGCGCCTTACATTAAACTTACACAAATACGTTCATCGCGTGGTGCAATCCATTACAAGACCTTTGGGAGCGCTATACCGCTCGAAGGGACTCCAATTGGCGAGTCTTTTAATCACAATGGTGAAGACGGAGGAGCGGGAACTCCACCACAAACAACCGTGGCCGTTCTTCATCACCGCCCGCGTCCCTGTCCGCAAGGGCGACCAAGCTGCCCATGGCGATGCTGGCGACAAGTACCTGCGCTCAACTAGTTCACCACTAAGCTATCACCCCCCTCCCTTCTGCCGAAGTCCTCAGCGAAAACGAACAAACCAGCACCCACGGCAGAACAAGCATTGTTAACGGACGACCAACGGTCACAATGAGGTCTCCCAATAACGGGGAGAGCAGTATATGAGACGGAACAAATATCGTAGTAGCGTTTCTTATAACATGATCTGTAGCCACAGTCAATACTCTGGACTTACCTTAACCTCCCTTTTCTACACTCCCCCTAGAATAACGTCCCAGGCCATACTAGAATGTAGCCGAAAGCTCAGGAACTTGGCATCTCGGCTCTGCCGTGGGACAACCACATAAGAAAAACAAAAGCTTGTGGACCACCTCGCTATTCAAGTATAATCCAAGCTGCTGCGGGCATTCCCGTTTTGAGCGGCGAGAGGCTCGGGAGCAATCCAGCCGCTTACACCCAGGACGGGTAAGCCCCCCGGGTTTCTCCCACATGGATGGAGCGAGTGACCAGCATGAAAGTGGTCGGCATCTGCGGTTCTCCCAGAAAGGGCAACTCGGAGTGGATGCTGAGAAAGCTACTGGAAGATATCGCCAAAGCTGGCGCAGATACTGAGCTGATCTTGCTCAGGGAGAAAGACATCAAAGGGTGCGATGGTTGCTTGACGTGTGAGGTAGGTGGCAAGGAGCGAAAAGGCGTCTGCAGCATTCAGGACGACATGCAGCAGATTTACCCCAAGCTGATTGAAGCCGATGCTCTGGCTTTTGGCACTCCGGTCTACTTTGAGATGCTCTCCGGGCTACTCAAGAACTTCATGGACAGAACATGCCCCATCTGGCCGAGACTCGAACTGAAGCCGATTGTCGGCGTAGCGGTGGCAGAAGAAAACATCGGGAAGGCAGTCGAGAACTTGAGGACCTACTCGTCTGTCTGCGGTATGCGATGGGTGGGCCACGTTACTGCGTTGGCAAAAACACCAAAGCAGGTATCGAAGGACAGAGATGTTGAGAGGCGGCTTGAACGGTTGGGGGGAAAGCTTCTTGGTATGTTAAGCGTCTGATTTTGCACGATTGTGCGGGGAGAGCGAACCTTGACGGAGATCAAATACAATCCAATAGGAGTTATCCATTCTCCCTTCAAAGACGTCGAGGGAATGCCCATACAGCCAACGGGCGCCCAGGGAGTCAAAGGGACGGTGGAAGTCTTCGCAAAATACTGCGCTGGGCTCA
>CAYVES010000030.1:19045-19696 GCA_964449845.1 uncultured Dehalococcoidia bacterium | reverse complement strand
ATGGTGGCCCCCATCTACGGAGGTAACAAGTAGTGGACGAAAAAAGCGTGGAGGTGCTGGAATTCGCCAAAGTCAGGCAGATACTCGCTGGCTATGCTTCATTCTCGGCAAGTCGGCATCTGGCTTTGAACCTGCAGCCGTCGTCGGACCCTGCTCTGATCTCTCGGTTATTGAGGCAATCAGCCGAAGCGCGCCGTCTCCTTTCGTTACAGCCGGACTTCTCGATCCGAGGTGCTCTTGATGTTCGGGAACCCGCCCGGATGGCGGCTAGAGGCAAGGTTCTTGAACCACAACAGCTTGTCGATATTCAAGAGACTTTGGCTGCCGCGCGGAACTTGCGCACCAATCTGGGGAAGCTTGCGAAGGAACTTCCCCTGCTCTGGGATATTGCACATCAGATTGTTGAACTGACTTCGTTAGAGGAGGAGATCGGGCGAAGCATCTCCCCAACGGGTGAGCTGCTGGACTCCGCTTCGACAAGACTGGCTACCCTTAGACGTCAGTTGAAAGAGACACATCAACAGTTGCTTGATCGCCTGGAATCAATAATCAAGTCGCCTAGAGGGCGTAGATGCGTTCAAGAGGCATTTATTGCTGAGAGGGAAGGCCGATATGTTATCCCTCTCAAGGCTGAATTTCGAAAAGAGCTCA
>CAYVES010000030.1:0-19035 GCA_964449845.1 uncultured Dehalococcoidia bacterium | reverse complement strand
CGATGTCTCCAACACAG
Organism: uncultured Dehalococcoidia bacterium; assembly: GCA_964449845.1. Taxonomy (GTDB): domain Bacteria; phylum Chloroflexota; class Dehalococcoidia; order SZUA-161; family SZUA-161; genus SOKG01. The sequence goes on along the minus strand of CAYVES010000030.1, from coordinate 19,018 downwards.
GAGCTACAGTATTCGTCGAGCCCTGGTCAACCGTAGAGCTAGGCAATGATCTGCGCCAGCTTACAGTCGAAGAAAAGCTTGAAGTGGAGAGGATTCTCAAGGCTCTCAGTGCCGGAGTTGGAGCGAACGAAAGCGAAATATCGCAGAACGTGAGCTCAATTGCAGAGCTCGATCTGGAGTTAGCGAAAGCCAGGTATGCGGAGAAAGCAAATGCCACAGAGCCTGTCATTGGACCCGATGAAGGGAGCAATGAAGCCAAGGTTGACTCAAAGGGGGGCGTACTCAGGCTCGTCAATGCCAGGCACCCCCTGCTCACGGGTAAGGCAATACCTTTGTCGGTAGAGATAGGGAGCGACTACTCAATACTGGTTATCACTGGACCAAATACCGGAGGCAAGACCGTAGCTCTCAAGACGATCGGACTTCTGACTCTGATGGCTCAGGCGGGTATGCCTATCCCCGCTTCGGAGGAAAGCTATATCCCCATCTTCGACGGTGTCTTCGCTGATATCGGGGACGAGCAAAGCATTGAGCAAACCCTCTCCACTTTTAGCTGGCACATGGGCAATATTGTTCGCATCCTCCGATCTTCTACTGAAAAGGGCTTGGTGCTTCTCGATGAACTGGGTATCAGCACGGATCCCAACGAAGGAGCTGCGCTAGCACGAGCAATCTTGCTTCATTTCCTGCCAAGGGGAACAATGGTTGTGGCAACTACGCATTACAGCGAGCTCAAGGTTTTCGCTCACACAACTCCCGGCCTGCGAAACGCTTCATTGGATTTTGATCGCGTTACCCTGGCACCGACATATCACCTGACGATGGGCATTCCTGGGGGAAGTAACGCCTTGGCTATAGCTTCGCAGTTGGGTCTTTCCCCTGAGATAATTGATTCTGCTAGGGAGATGATGGCGAAAGGCACTCAGGATATCGAAATGCTGCTGGCAGACTTGGTGAGCGAAAAACACAGAATCGAAAATCTGCGTAACGGGTTGGAAAAGGAGAAGGAGGCAGCAGAAGGGTTGAGGAGTCATTGGGAGAATGAAGTACAGAGGTTGCAACAGCAGGAACGGAACATGCTTCGCGAGGAAAGGGACAGGCTCGCTGAGGAAACGGCTCAACTGCAAAGAGAGGTCCGCCGAGCAAGCTCAGAACTGAAGAAGGCGACATCACAGGAGAACATAGAACGAGCCGAGAAGGCATTGGCAGCAATGCGTGAGCAACTGAAGAGCATGAGTTCGAAGATCAAGGCCAGCCGCAGCGATCTGATCGGGGGACAAGCCGAGGCCAGCGAAATCGGCATAAGCGACAGAGTGTGGCTAACGGACATAGGCATGTGGGCAACTGTTCTCGCAGTAAGAGAGGAGGATGGTCAGATCGATGTTCAGGTTGGACATACCAAACTGAGGATGAGTTTGGATGATGCCGAGAAGTTAAAGCCACCTGCGGGGAATGTGCTACCCGAAGCACCAAAAGTGAGGCGGAAACTCAGTACGAGGGTGCCCTCCCTAGAGCTTGACCTCCGCGGTAAGCGAGCTGATGAGGTAGCTCCCGAGTTGGACAGGTACCTCAACGATGCTTCTCTTGCCAGTTTGAGCCAGGTTCGCATCATCCACGGTTTTGGAACCGGTACGGTTCGCCAGATCGTGCGAGATATGCTCGCTTCTCACCCTCTGGTCAAGTCCTTCCGCCCCGGGGAACGTGGTGAGGGCGGGGACGGAGTTACCGTGGTGAAGCTGTAAGCCTCTGGTTGCATTGTGAGGGCAGGCGCCCACGGGTAGGTTGCCCGACGTCGGGCAACCTACCCGGGCAGTCCCCCTCTCTCTAACTCTCTCCCGCGAGGGGAGAGAGAATTGGTGTTCCCTCTGCCTTGGTGGGAGGGGGTTAATGATGTAGATGTAGGGTGGGTGAAGTGAAACGAAACCCACCTACGGTCAAGTTCATGTTAGACTCCAGTCGCCGCAAGCTCAACAGGCTGAAGCTGCTTCGTCTGCTCGATGAGCTGGAACATGCCCCTGGTTGGGCGACATCTCTATACATGCCGTCCGGCGAGCCTGTGCCTGAAATCGAGAAAATGCTTGCCATTGCCCCAGTTGGACAAGACGTCTTGGCGGACGTTTCTAAGGTGGTTTCCCGTTCAACGACGGGAGCGGTTCTTTTTAGGGGCGAGCAAGGCCAGTACTTGGTGCTACCGCCGTTTCCCATTACAGAAAGGCTATTCTGCAGTGGCTACGATGTAGAACCTCTGCGTTCACTGCTCCAGAGGGAATTCATTGTTGCACTGATACTGCTGCGTTTGGGCTCCTACGCCATAGGCGTGTTTCGGGGAGGGAAACTGCTATCCAGCAAAGTGGGAACAGGTCATATTCACTCGCGCCACAGAAAAGGCGGGTCTTCTCAGCGGAGATTTGAGCGAGGCCGTGAGAAGCAAATAGAGAGTTTTTTCGCTCGTGTTTGTAGCCGTGTGCGGGAGCATTTGGAACCTTATATCGGGCAATTGGACTACGTGGTTTACGGTGGCGAACGTCACACTTTACTCTCCTTCCGCAAACAGTGCCGATTTCTGGGAGCAATCGACGATCGCATTTTGACATCATCGGTGAACGTTCGTGAGCCAAAGCAGGCAACTCTGGAGGCAGCGATAGACGAGGTATGGTCCAGCAAAGTCATTCAGTGGCAGGGCAACCAAAGCCTTGGTGCTGCCATGGGGTAGCTTCGTAGAATTGGTATATGAGAGCAGCAACCTCATCCTCCCTCTCCATGCTCCTGGCTGTACTGGCAGAACATCATCTTGTCCAGGACATCTGGAATATGCTATAATTGAAATGTGCCACGATAGCTAGCTGGCAGGTTAGCGAGAGCCAAATCTTGTTGGTTCTCGCAAAATTTTGCTTTGGAGAAGAGAGAGTAGGATCATGCCTGAGCAAGGCCTAAGCCGTCTGAAAGTCCTGGAGTTGTGTAATCTCGTATCTGGCCCGTATTGCACCAAGCTGTTAGCTGACCTTGGTGCTGAGGTGACAAAGATCGAGCCCCCTGGCGTTGGAGATGAAGCGAGACGGAGAGGTCCTTTTCTGGAGGACATCCCCCATCCAGAGCGGAGCGGGCTCTATCTCTATCTCAATACCAATAAACTGGGCATAACCCTCGATGTGGGGACAAGTGCTGGGCGAAACATCCTGAAGGAGTTGATTGAGCAAACGGACATCTTCGTAGAAGATACCCCTCCGCTGGTGATGAAAGAGCTCGAATTGACCTATGAGGAGCTCAAAGGCATCAATCCCCGCCTTGTCATGACATCCATCACTCCTTTTGGGCAGACAGGCCCTTACCGGGATTACAAGGCCTATGAGCTCAATTCCGTCCACGCTGGTGGCGAAGGCTACCTCATGCCGATCCAGTCCCATGACCTTGATCGTGAACCGCTTAGAGGAGGTGGCTTGGTAGGGGACTGCATTTGCGGCCTAAGTGCCTCTCTGGCAACACTGGCTGCAGCTTATAGCATGGTGGCCACTGGCATTGGGCAACACGTAGATGTCTCAAAGCAAGATGTGCTGATGACCATGGTCGGGCTGGACATAGCTATGTTCGCCAATCTTGAGATAAGACGCAGCAGGGCGTATCGCCCTATCCTAATGCCGACACCGATGAAATGCCAGGACGGCTATATTATGGCATCGGTGCTAAGCGACCGCGAGTGGGGGGACCTGAAGGAGTGCATGGGAAATCCATCATGGGCCGAGGATGAGAGGTTCAATACCTGGTTGGAGCGCCATATATATGGTGGTGAGATAAATCCGCGCGTGGAGGAATGGCTACGGCAATCCAAAAAAGAGGATCTCTTCCACCAACTCCAGGCCAAGGCTATATCGGCCGCCCCGGTCAATACCGCAGAGGAGGCGGTGAAGTCACCTCAACTGGATCATCGGGGCTTTTTCTCCGAGATCGATCATCCTGAGGCAGGCAGGCTGAAGTATCCCACAGCACCCTACAAGTTCTCCAAGACCCCTTGGCGGGCGGAGCGTGCAGCACCTCTCCTCGGCCAGCATAACGAGCCTGTCTACTGTGGGCGGCTGGGTTACGACAAGGAAGATTTGGTGAGGCTGAAGGAATCGGGGATCATATAGGAAGCGAGGTTCCTCGGATGAGCAGGTTTGCTTTAGAAGGAGTGAGGGTGGCTGATTTCTGCTGGTTGTGGGCTGGGGCCTATGCCACTTGTTTGCTAGCATATCTGGGTGCAGAGGTCATCAAGATCGAGAGTATGGCTCATACCGACCCATCTCGAATAATGACCTTAACCCTAACAGCGCATGCTTTCGAAGGAGTGGATAGCTCTGCGGTTTTCAACAGCATTAACCTCAACAAGCTATCGGTGAGGCTCAACCTGAAGAAGCCCGAAGCAGTCGAACTGGCGAAAAGGATAATCCAGATTAGCGACGTGGTGACCCAAAACATGCGCCCCGGCTCTTTGGATAGGTTAGGGCTGGGCTATGAGGTGCTGAAAGAGGTCAAGCCCGACATCATCATGCTCTCTTCCTCGTCCTATGGAGCTGAGGGACCCATGAGAAGTTACGGAGGCTACGCTCCCGGCTTCGCATGCTACAGTGGGTTAGCCCACTTAACAGGCTACAGCGATGGTCCGCCGAACCCGATGACAGGTTCAGTCGATCTCATGAGTGCTACCACCGGTACCTTCTCCGTTCTCGCTGCCTTGTGCCATCGGCAGTACACTGGCCAGGGGCAGCACATAGACCTGTCTTCCGTGGAGAGCCTGGCGGTTTTCACCGGCGACGCGCTCATGGACTACATCATGAATGGCAGGATACAGTCCCGAAGAGGAAACCAGGATAGGATCATGGCGCCCCACAATTGCTATCGTTGCCATGGTGATGACAAGTGGGTTAGCATTGCGGTTTCCACCGAAGAAGAGTGGCATGCTTTCTGTGCGGCCATAGGGAATCCGGAGTGGGCAAGTGATGAAAGATTCTCCGACGCCTATAGCCGCTGGAAGAACCAAGAAGAACTCGATAGGCTAGTTGGGGAGTGGACTATTAATTACACCCATTACGAAGTGACTGAGATTCTGCAAAAGGCTGGCGTTGCCGCCATGCCTTCGCTTAGCAATGAGGAGATTCTCAGCGATGCCCACTTCAAGGAGCGGAATCTGGCTGTGGAGGTGGAGCATCTGGTGATGGGGAAACAGGTCGTTGTGGGACCCCCGTGGCGCTTCTCGGAAACACCGGCCAGAGTTACCAGGTCGTCGCCGCTGATCGGCGAGCACAACGAGTACGTCTTTGGTGAACTCTTGGGGATGTCCAGTAGAGAGATGGCGCGCCTGATCGACGAGGAGATAATCTACTAGGAAGGCCAAATCCTTCCGACACCAGTTCCAAAGCCGTATCCCACAGTAGCGTCGTGACTCCTGTCACGACGAAGCGCTCGTTGCCACAGGAGTGGCAACGCTACCTTTTTGGACAGCATGCTTGTCCAGCTACACTGAAACCAACTCGTATGTCAGGGTGCCCATCTTTAGTTCCTCTGCCGTTTCTAGCTGTACCAAGCTACTTGTATGGTGCATCTTACCCAGGAGGTCAGGCGGCTTCGCTAGAGTAGAACCAGGGATAATGGGAGCCTTATCAATTAGATCGAGCGATGCCTTATCAATGGCCACTGGATCGAACGAGAATGCGATGCCGACATCTTGAACAACAGGCTCTCCTGACGCTGCAACGCAGTCGCAGAATGGGACGACATCCTGGATGAAGTTCACAAAAGCGATCTTTCCTTGGTATGCTGACAGTACAGCCGTAGCCGCGTGAGCCAGGGAAACTTGAAGCTTCTCTTTTGCTCCAGGAGGCCAACCCCAGCAGTCTGAAGGACAAACGGAAAAACAGGTGCCACATGATATGCATTCCGCCACGGCTCTCTCCGGCTTTCCGTTCACTATTGTGATTGCGCCCGTGGGACATGCGTCAGCACATTCGCCACAGCCGTCGCAGTTGCTCTCTTCATTGAATTGGGGCATGTTTACTGAGTGCTGTGCTCGCTTGGTTTCCGTAGATACGCAGCCCATTCCGAGATTCTTTATAGCACCACCGAAACCTGCAAGGTCATGGCCTTTTACGTGCGATAGGACTATCATGCAATCTGACTTGAGTGGTAAGGAAGGTGCTCTCACCTCTATAAGCTGGCAGTCGTCGATGCGGTTTCTGATTGGTATCGTTTGCAGGTCATCCTCATCGTCTGTTATCACCACAGGCGCATCCATACTGGACTCAACAAAACCATTCTTGCAAGCTGTATTCAGGTACTTTTCCTTGGTCTCTCTTTCTCCTGGGTAAGAGGCAACAGTATCAAATAGAAAGGGTTTGCCACCTCTGCTCCTGACAATGTCAACTACCTTGCGTACGAAAACAGGCCTTATGTATCTTATGTTTCCTAGCTCTCCCATATGCAGCTTTATCGCAACGGACTTACCCCTTGGTATCATCTCTTCAAATTTCGATTTGGCGACGAGACGCTGCAAGCCTTTCAAAGGATTGGCAGCTTCCGCGTAGCTGAAGAAGAACACCTGAGACATAGTCTTTCTCCTTCGACGGTATCAGCAAACCGGGGAATAGAAGGCTACTGTATTCTAACACATGAATTCGCTCTATCCAACAGGTCGGCTGTCCGGGAGCCGATGCTGCCTTGAATCCGAAGTCCAAATGAATTAAACTAGTTGATAGAGTTAGGCGAGGAGAAGGAGATGGCCAGAGGCAAGGCAACAACTCAATCTGCTGAGAAATCATTTGTTAAGGAAAAGAGTAGGGGTGGCAAAGCCACCCCTACTAAAACGATTACGGGCAGCGAGGGCGTCCCAGAGAGCGTCTTGACTCGCATTAGCGATGAGTTGGGTATACCAGTGAGTCAGGTCTCTCAAATGGTGGAGACGATTGGACAGGCTGCTCAAGAAGCAGGCGATACGGACAGGATCGTAGAGAAATACAAAGGTAATAAAGCTGCCTTGATCCAGATACTTCTGGAGATTCAACGGGAAAACCGCTGGCTTCCCAGGGATGTCTTGATGTCGGTTTCAAAGAACCTAGGCGTTCCCATAGGTCGGGCTTACAGAATCGCAACCTTCTATAAAGCCTTCAGTTTGACTCCTCAAGGTCGTCATCAGGTGTCCGTGTGTATGGGTACTGCTTGTCACGTTCGCGGTGCACCTCGCCTCCTGGACAGGGTAGCAAGCGCACTGAGCATTAACCCTGGGGAAACCAGCCCCGACCAGAAATTCACTCTGCAAACGGTAAACTGTCTTGGCTGCTGCGCTTTGGGACCGGTGATTGTGGTTGACGGCGAATATCATGGCAATCCGACCCCGAAGGAAGTCGAGAGGATTATAAATTCCTGCGATTAGCCAACGAAAGGAAGCGATCATGGCTCGACTGAAGTCGGCTGCCGACTTAGAAAAAAAGAGAGCGCAGATATTGTCGAAAAGGGACCCGAACAAGCCCTGCATTACCCTCTGCTCGGGTACGGGCTGCAGCGCCCTCGGCTCTGATAAGGTCTACCAGGCGATTATCAGCGAGCTCTCAAGGAATGGCCTCAAAACTAAGGTGGATGTCCGGCGGACTGGCTGCCATGGCTTTTGTGAGAGGGGCCCTATCGTTGTCATCTTCCCGGCAGAGGTCTGCTATCTTGGGGTAAAGCCAGAGGATGTTCCTGAGGTTGTCTCTGCGAGCTTGGCGGACGAGCGGTTAGTTGATCGATTGCTGTATCAAGACGACAGCGGGAAAAGGGTAGCGCACGAGGGGGAGATACCCTTCTACAAACACCAGAGACGGATTGTATTCGGCAGTAACAGACTTATTGATCCAAAGAATATCGACGATTACATTGCACTCGGAGGTTATTCTGCCCTAGCTAGGGTTCTTTTTGAGATGAGCCCTGAGGAAGTGCTGGAGACGGTAAAGCGGGCCAACCTGAGGGGGAGGGGTGGCGGAGGCTTCCCTGCCGGAGTGAAGTGGGAGACAACTCGCGATGCCCCGGGAGATACCAAATACGTCGTCGTCAATGCGGATGAAGGTGACCCAGGCGCCTTTATGGACAGGAGCCTGCTCGAGGGCAATCCGCACAGCGTGCTGGAGGGGCTCATAATCGGCGCCTATGCCATTGGCTCCCATGAGGGGTATGTTTACGTACGTCAGGAGTATCCCCTTGCGGTGAGTAATCTAACCCTTGCCCTGAGTCAGGCGCGGGGTTACGGTCTACTAGGCAAAAATATACTCGGCTCCGGCTTCGATTTCGATGTTGCCATACATCGCGGCGCCGGAGCTTTCGTTTCCGGTGAGTCCAGCGCCCTGATGACCGCCATTGAGGGGGTGGTGGGGGAGCCGAGGCCAAAGTATATCCGTACCGCTGTGAGCGGTATATGGGAAAGGCCGACCAATCTCAACAATGTGGAGACCTGGGCCAACGTACCCCTGATAATCAATAACGGCTCTGACTGGTTTACAAGCATAGGGACCGAAGGCAGCAAGGGAACGAAGATATTCTCACTTGTAGGCAAGGTGAATAATACCGGGCTGGTGGAAGTGCCTATGGGGATGAGCCTTAGAGAAATCATCTACACCATAGGTGGTGGGATTCGTCAGGGTAAGAAATTCAAAGCGGTTCAGACAGGCGGCCCCTCTGGAGGGTGTCTCCCGGAAAGCCTTATCGATCTTACTGTGGATTTCGATGAGCTTACAAAAGCGGGTTCCATGATGGGATCAGGCGGCATGATTGTAATGGATGAGGATACCTGTATGGTGGACGTGGCCAGGTACTTCACCAACTTCCTTGCCGATGAGTCCTGCGGCAAGTGCATACCATGCCGCGCGGGTCTTGAGCAGATGGTGACTATACTGGATAGAATCTGCGGGGGTGAAGGCGAGGCCGACGACATCGAGCTCCTGGAGGAGATATCCGAGGTAGTGCGAGATGCCTCCTTATGTGCCCTGGGGCAAACAGCGCCTAACCCGGTGCTTAGCACTATTAGGTACTTCCGGGATGAGTATGAAGCGCATATTGAGCAGAAGCGTTGCCCTGCTGGGGTCTGTAAAGCCCTCATCTCATACTATATTGATCCCGATAAGTGCTCAGCTTGTGGAATCTGTCTCAGAGAATGCCCGGTGGAAGCAATCAGCGGCGGCAAGAACCTTGTTCATATCATTGATCAGGAGAAGTGCACTAAATGCAATACTTGCTTTGAGGTTTGTCCCACACGCTTCTCCGCCGTGGTGAAAATCTCTGGCGAGCCGGTACCGGCAGCACCTCCCTTGGGTACCGAGGTGGTGCGCACGAAAGGAAAGCGGGAATGAAGAAAGTGCGCTTGAACATTGATGGCAAAGATGTTGAAGCTGAAGAGGGAATGACAATCCTCGAAGCAGCTCGAGCCGCCGGGATTCATATCCCGACCCTTTGTTACCATGAGAAGCTGGCTCCTTACGGCGCTTGCAGGCTTTGCACCGTGGAAATATCGAAAAACGGGAAGACGAGGCTGGTCACTTCTTGCGTATACAACGTGGAGGACGGGCTAGTTGTAAAGACAGATTCGCCTAAGGTTATCAAGATTCGCAAAATGCTCCTGGAGCTAATGCTTGCCTCTGCCCCGGTTCTGTCGGAGCTCGCAAGCCAGTACGGCGTAGAGAAGCCAAGGTTCAAATCTGAAGTAACCCAGTGTATACTCTGTGGACTCTGTGTTCGCTACTGCGCAGAGGTCAAAGGGGCTAATGCCATAACGTTTGTTGGCAGAGGCGTAAACAGGCGTGTGGCATTCATTGATGAAGTGGTCTCGACGGGAGTGTGCATGGATTGCCGGGAGTGCTTTGGCCTTTGCCCCACAGGCAAGATTCCACGGGAGACCGATGGTGCTTCCTTTGAGGGTATTACGGTCCAGGATGTTCTGGCGCGCACCCCAGGGTAAATAGCGCCGAGCAGGCTGAATACCAGCAGTATTCCTAACATCCGTCTGGATTCGTTCCAGTCGAAAGCATATTAGCTTGCCATCTCTTCTTTGTTTGAGTGGGGAAGGGGGGATTTGAGCCCCCACGCCCGAAGGCACATGATCCTAAGTCTGGTTTGCTAAAAGCCGCGATTTGAAGAAGCTGTCTACGAGTATCTCGGTTTTGCGCCTAAGCACGAGAAGTTGGCTCGTGACATCGCAAAGGGCGTTGCTGAGCACGCGACACAGGTAGGCAGTGAGCGAGTAGGACGAACCAGGAAATTGTCCCTTGAAGAAAAAGCAATACTAGCAGCGCGAGCATATATCCGACATAACTATACCAAATATGAGGATCGACTGCTTAATTTTGAATTTCCGCTTTCTAATTCTTTTCGATCTCTCGATATACCCATGACTTGTCTGGCTTTACGAAGAGCCTTCTGAAGGGCGAAGTTTAGAAGTGGCTGGGCAACCCCCGGCTTCTGAGTCCAGTCAGCAGGGAATTTCTGCAGAGCTAAAGAGTTGTAAAGGCGCGGGCTGGATTTTGGCTATTCAAGGCACCATAACGGTCAAGCATCTCAATCCCGCTTCCCGCCTTGATTTTGAGGCTGAATACCTGGGAAAAGGCTTGAAGTAGATTTTCCTTAACGTCTTTGACTTCTACTTCATAACCGATCAACTTAGAGATAGAGGTCATCTTTTGGCCAGCAATGCCACAGGGATGGATGAATTCAAAGTTGTGAAGTTTAGGATTAACATTGAGAGCAAAGCCATGCATAGCGACATCTTGGATAATCCGCAAGCCGATGGAGCAGATTTTCGCCCCGCCTACCCAAACACCAGGATGCTTGGGCATGCGCCTTCCATAGATGTCTAAATCTAACAATGTCTTAAGGATAACTTCCTCGAGCTTCCAGATGTATTGAGGAATAGTGAGCTTATTCTCCCTCAAGTTTAAAATGGGGTATCCTATAAGCTGACCTGGCCCGTGGTAGGTCACGCCTCCTCCTCGATCTGTGTGGAAAATAGAAATACCTTCTCTGGCCAGAGTATCTGAGGAAGCAACTATATCTTTCCCTCCTCTGAAGCGTCCTGTAGTTAAGCATGGGGGATGTTGGAGAAGTAACAGCACATCAAAAAGGCCCTGGGAGACTATGTTTACCAACCTTTGCTGAATTTGCACAGAATCCTCATGTCCGATGGTTCCTAAATCATACACAAAACAAAGCCTTGCTACCGGCACCTCGCTGTTATTCATGTTCCATCTTAACTTCTACTTTTAAATATAAGGGTATCTCTTTATCCCCCGTTAATAGACTGTAACTCGATCTGAAACGCTCATCTGGAAACTCCTCAATTAGCTTATAAGCTAATCTAAAGCCTTTTGTGAAAGTGGAGGGTTCCACAAATTGATATCCATTGCTTGATAACCAATCTTCGGGAGCAAATTCATGTCCTTTTCTAAGGAATGCTTTAAACGCGATTAAATCTTTGGATGGCTCCTGCCTTGGGCCCTTAACAATATGTCCTTCATCGATTAACTTCTCTAAATAACCGATGTCCTTTATTGGCTTAATCTCTATCTCTGGCTCTTCTGATCTCATTTCTACCTCCCAGAAATTCATACCGGATTTTGGTAGATGAGGTCTATGATCTTGGAGGTAGCTTCCCTCCACCGCTCTCTTGTGCTACGAATTGCTCATACTGCTCACTGGTCATCAGGTTCTCCAGATCAGAGATGTGATCAAACTTCAGCTTCACCAGCCACCCGTCCCCGTATGGGGCTTTGTTTGCCAACTCCGGACTATCTAAGAGAGTCGGGTTTATCTTAACCACTTCGCCGCTCACCGGTGATAAGAGGTCAGATACGGCCTTTGTCGATTCCACCTCCCCCATCTTCTCAAATTGACTGAGGTTGGTGCCCTCCTCTGGGAGATCAAAGAAAACTATATCCCCCAGTTGAGATTGGGCATAGTCGGTAATGCCCACAGTGGCCGTGCCTTCACTCTCATTCCAGCTTACCCACATATGATCTTTGGCATACTTAAGTTCTTTCGGGTTCATGCTTTCCCTCCTTAACTACGCTTTCATTCTATAAATTTCGCTTTCTTGGCTTTGCCACATATCCTCAGCGCCAAAGGAGCTTCGCACCAGTGGCCCTGACGCCACCCCCAAGAAGCCCATCTCCTGCCCAGTGACCTTGTATTGTTCAAATTCTCCAGGAGTTACATATCTTATCACCTCATGATGTCTCAGAGAGGGTCTTAGGTATTGCCCCAAGGTGATAAAATCGCAGCCAGCTTCCCTTAAATCCTCCATGACTGCTACTACCTCATCCTCCCTCTCCCCCAATCCTAATATAAGCCCCGATTTGGTCAGAAGCCTCCTATCCGAAGATTTCGCTATCTTCAAAACTTCTAAGGAGCGACGGTACTTCGCCTGAGGCCGAACCTCCCGATAGAGCCGGGGAACCGTTTCCACGTTGTGATTTAGCACAGTGGGCCGAGCAGCCACTACTCTCCCCAACGCAGATAGTGACCCCCGGAAATCGGGAATGAGAACCTCAATCTCTACATTCAAGTTGTCGCGATGAAGAGCCTCTATGGCCTGGACGAATTGCGCCGCGCCCCCGTCGGGAAGGTCGTCACGGGTGACGGAGGTGATAACTACGTATTTCAGCCCCAGTTCCTTCACCGCCGCGCAGAGTCGCTCTGGCTCATCAGGGTCGGGGGGCAGGGGCCTTCCCGTTGTCACTCCACAGAACGCGCAGTTCCTGGTGCAGATATCCCCCAAGATCATGAAGGTGACCCTCCCCTGAGAAAAGCACTCCTGACGATTGGGGCAAGAGCCACTCTCACAGATGGTGTGCAGGCCCCAACGGCGAACGACCCCCTGAACCTTTCTCACTTCCTCTCCATGAGGAACAGTTCTTCTCAGCCAAGGAGGAAGCCTTAATTTATCAGACGCCACCTGATTCAATTCTTTCAACCCTCACAGCGCAAACTTTTAACTCGGATATCTTGGATTTTGGGTCAAGAGCAGGGTTGGTGAGAACGTTTGCGGGGCCCTCTACGAAATGAAATGGGATGAAAATAGTTCCCTGAGGCACTACAGGTGTTGGCGAGGCCTTGCTCTCGATCTCCCCCCGTCTTGATTTAACTCTTACTCGTTCCCCTTCGCCTATTCCCAGCCTTTTTGCGTCTTCGGGATTTATCTCAACATAGCCCTCAGAAACCTGCATGTTAAGCGTTGCAGATTTCCTGCTCATAGTGCCGGTATGGAAGTGAAATAATAGCCTCCCCGTTGTTAGTATCATTGGATAGTCCTCATCGGTTTCCTCTGCTGGCGGTTGAAAGTCCACCGGCACGAAGTTTCCTAGCCCGCCGGAAAACTCTCCCTCATGCAAAATTTGGGTGCCTGGGTGGCTCTTGTCCCAACAAGGCTGCTGTAACCCACCATCATTCAGCCTATCCCAGGATATGCCTCCATAGATCGGAGTAATGCTTGCAATCTCATCAGCTATCTCCTCGGCGGAACCATAAATCAGTCCTTCATACCCCATCTTCTTCGCCAGCGCGCCGGTGATCCTCCAATCCTCCTTACTATCTCCAATAGGTTCAATCGCCTTGCGTATCCTTTGCACCCTTCTCTCGGTGGAGGTAAAAGTGCCATCTTTTTCGGCAAAGCTTGCCGCGGGAAGGATGACATCGGCCAGTTTGGCCGTTTCGCTCAAAAATATATCCTGCACCACAAGGAATTCCAGATTTCTCAGCGATTCCCGCACATGGTTGATATCGGGATGTGAGAGCATCGGATTCTCCCCAACGATATACACCGCTTTAAGGTCACCGTTGTAAGCAGAGTTCAACATTTCAGGTTGCGTCAAGCCGGGTTTATCATCCAGTTCAGCTACGTTCCAGGCTCTTTGCATCTTGTCTCTCGCTTGGCGGTCAGTTACTCTCTGATATCCAGGGAAGACGTCTGGTAAAGCACCGACATCGCAGGCACCCTGAACATTATTATGACCTCTCAGTGGATTTACTCCCGTGCCCCTCTTCCCAACATTGCCGGTCATCATCGCTAAATTGGCGAGTGAGAGCACGTTATCAGTGCCTGTAGTATGCTGGGTTATTCCCATGGAGTAGATTATCGATGCTCTGTCCGCTCTGGCGTAGAGGCGCGCCGCCTCGCTTATCTTTTCAGCGGGAACCCCAGTTATCTTTTCCACATACTCGGGGGAATACATTTTGACCAGCTTTTTCACTGCCTCAAAGTTCTTAGTCCGCTGCTCAATAAAATCAGTGTCCTGCAAACCCTCGCTCAGAATGACGTTCATCATCCCATTAATGAGGGCAACGTCTGTGCCCGGCTTAAGTTGCAGGTGGCTCTCAGCGAATTCAGCTAGATCAATCGATCGGGGGTCTGCGACAATCAGCTTTGCTCCTCTATCTCTAATCGCCCTCAGTATTCGCCTCCCAATCAATGGATGCTGTTCAGTGGTGTTCGAGCCTATTACAAGAAGAACTTCGGCATCCTCAATATCCTCAATTGAGTTTGTCATTGCCCCGGCACCAAACGCAGCGCCGAGGCCAACCACGGTGCTGGCATGGCACAAGCGAGCGCTGTGATCAATGTTGTTAGTGCCCAAAACAGCTCGGGTAAATTTCTGCAGGACGTAATTCTCTTCGTTGGTGCACTTTGCCGAAGATAGGACCGCTAGGCTGCCAGCACCATACTTCTCTTTTATGGCCGAAAACCTTCCAGCGACAAGCTCTACTGCCTCCTCCCAGCCAACATCCTTGAAACCTTCGCCATCCCTTATCAATGGTTTTGTCAAGCGCTGGGGACTGTGAATGAACTCATGGGCGCTCCAGCCCTTTATGCATAACTTCCCTTCGCCGGGTCCGCCTCTACTGGGCAAAACCCCGACAACCCTGCCATTTCTTACCTTTAGGTAAAGGTTGCAGCCAACCCCACAGTATATGCAAGTGGTGAGCACTCTTGGCATGGTTCCCGTTATCCCCTCTTCAGCTTATGCTCGAAATCCTCATCTTTTATCCTGTGGACGCCGTAGTGCATCTCCTCAAGGGTGTAGCCCATGGCAAGGCCGAGAATTTGAAGATAATAAAGCACCGGTAGCTTGAAATCGAACTTATATTTCCTGGAAGCTGCTATCTGCCCCAGATCGAATTGCTGAAAACAAAAAGGACATCCCACGGCGATACAATCGGCTCCCCATTCCCTGATATTTTCCAGCTTTCCCTTTAGCAACCCAGAGGAAGCTGCCATCTGGCCTGAAAGGCTGAACCCCACACCACAGCAAAGCGCCTTAAGGTCATAATCGACCGGCTCCGCCCCGAGAGCGGCGACGAGGGCATCAAGCAGTGAAGGATCTATTGGGTCGTCAAAATGCAATATATCTTGGGGGCTGGTAAGGTGGCATCCGGTATGGGTGGCTACCTTCAAGCCATCCAGGGGAGCTTTCACGAAGCTTTTGAGTTTTTCAATTCCGACATCATCTATAATCGCTTGCAGAAAATGCTTAATCTCAATATCGCCCTCAAACTGATGGCCGGAATCAACTATTATCCGATTCACCCTTTCTCTCAGTTCCGGCTCTCTTTTTAACAAGTAGTTAGCTGTGGCAAGGCTGTTAAAGCATCCGTTGCACAAGCAGATTATATCGAGACCCTTCTCTTCAGCTAAGGAGATGTTTCTAGCTGCTATTGCCAGCGAAGTTAACTGATCGGCGCTCCTAAATTGAATCGGGTCGGCGCAGCAGGTGAATTCCTCAACATCCAGCAGATGGATGCCCAACTGAGGTAATATAAATCTGGCAACCCACTCTAAATGAGGGTATCTTGTAGGGATAAGACATCCCCGGAAAAAGGCATAGCTATTACCCGTGGTCACCGGGATTTTTCTCCTTTAGCCTACTGAGTTTCTCTTCCAATCCTGTATTTTTGGCGATTTCCCCCAAGTCGTCGACACCTTTGGGAGCAAGGGCAGGGAGATCAAGCTGGGCTCGCATTGTTTTGCAAGTATCGGTCAAAGGAAATGACAGCCCAGTGTGAATCACCGACTCTACCACTGCTACAAGACTCGGTGGAGCCAGCCCGTCTTCAAAAGCCATTTCCTTTAGAGATTCGAATACCTTGGGTAGGTTCACATCTTGGGGGCATACTTCATAGCATTTGTGGCAAATGGCACAACTCCAAATGTTTTGATTGGCTGCTGGCTTCTCCGAGCCGAGAACGTCGTATACAAAGGTCTCCCTCGGATTGTAGCCTTCTCCGTATAGAGTGACAGGGCATACAAGGGCGCAAGTCGCGCATTTGAAGCACTTCTCAATGGCTTTGCTCTTCTCTAAGACTTGGTCTCTTGCCTGAAATTCAATGCTCAGAAGCACGCCTTCCCTCCTTATTCTGAGGGCATGAAGTCTGGTCTTTACATTTTGACCTGCGGTTCAGCGAGTGCCAAATCGACTGCCACTTCGCCATGGAGCCAAGTCGTATCAAATAAGGACCTCTTAAACCCAAGTACTATGCTAACTCTCGGCAGCCTCTCTTGCAACCCCTTGCTAGGGTTCCGCACTCCAGCGTGGGGTCCGCGACCAGATGTTGAGGCGAGGGGCAGTCGCGTCATAAAGTCACTTCAGGCCCGAGGGAAGGCCTAGTATCGCTTTCTGCCGAGGATCGCGTCGATTGGGCTGCCCAGGGCGAAGATTGCGAAGACGCCGAGCATGGCTGGGATGCTAAGTAAGAGGGGAGGCAGGCAGTACGTGACCAGAACGGCTGACGGCGGCACGTTATTGTCTCGTAGGCCACCTACAGGCTCAAAGGTGGTGAGGCGTTGGCCGAAGGGCTAGAAATGGGCATACCAACCGAAACAGAGGAGAACCTGCCAGACAGTAGCCTCCAAGGGGTTGATGTGAAAAAGGAAGCGGCCCGGCTTTGCGGGCCGCTTTGACTGGATGAGCCTTTACTATTCTTAAGGTGCGAGCTTTTCTTTACATTGGAGGGAGGTTGCAGGTGCCCGTATTGCAGGTAGGGCAGCTGGGCACGTCAAGTCCCCCTGAGCTTCCTCCGGTAAAGAAAGAGGAAAGGAGCTTTCGGGGATTTCCAGTGTGGCATTTGGGACAGTTCAACTTTGAACCATCTTCACCAAAAGATTGTCTTTTCTCAAATGTCTCCCCACACTGAGTACATTGATACTCGTAGATTGGCATTTCATTACCTCCTACCCTCAGTCACTGCTCTAGCAAGTTAACCAGAATTACCAGACCCGCAAAGGCCACAATCGAACCTGGGCAGGCCCTCACAAACCTTCTTTGCCTTTTCTGCTTGTGTCATTCTGGTCTGACTTCTAATTTCTAGGGCTGCATTACCATTGTGTACCACAAAAGATTATCTGTCAAGTCTCAGAAACGCACGTGAGACCCCAGGGCGTAGAATAGGCCTGGCAGATACCCCGGCCTATGTGCCCGATCGAGACCCCACCTCTCACCAGGTTCACGCCCTCGGGCTGAGATGAGGAGAAGATGAATTCGTGGTGCTGAAGCGTTGAACAAGGACGCTTTGGGCAGCCAATGCGGCTCCGGGAGGAGTTGCCAGAGCAGACGCCACGGGTGTATCATTGCTGACAGCAGCCATGAGCATGAGGATTTACTCACTGCGAGTTGAAATGTAAAATCCCAGCTATAAGGATGCTTGGAGGAGGGAGTAATGAAAGTCTGCATTATTGGCGCCGGAGATGCGGGGGCAATAGCAGCACTACAAATCCGCCGTTTGGATAGCGAGGCGCAAATCGACATCTTTAGCAAAAGAGAGGAGCTTGGATGCCCGCCGTGTGAAATGCCTTTAGTGCTCAGCGGAGCTATCGGCAGTTGGGAGGAATTATCACGCGGACTTCGCGCCCAGCCTTTTTACCAGAAGAGAAATATAAACCTCCATTTAAGCACGAAAGTCACTGGTATCTTGAGGGATGAAAGGAAAATTGTCGCCGGGGGAGAAAAGTATAGCTATGACAAATTGGTTCTAGCCTTAGGCGCTACTCCATCTATCCCCCCTTTTCCAGGATTGGATGGTAAAAGGGAATTTGCCTTGAGCACCGATATAGCGGACGGCAAAGCCCTGGCAAACATTATTACACTTAGTAATAGCGCGGCTATCCTCGGAGGAGGTTTTATTGCACTGGAGGTAGCCGCGGCTCTAAAAAGAAGGGACTATACTAAAGTATACGTGTTGGTTAGAAGAGACATTATGCGCGCACATCTCGACGAGGATATGGCTGAGAAGTTGAGGCAGGAGCTCGTGGATAAAGGGGTAGAGTTGATTATGCCTGCCGAGATTAAAGGCATAAGCAGCGAGAACAGTAAAAAGCGTGTGATCCTTTCCGATCGGGAGATAGAAGTGGATTTCATATTCCTGGGCACAGGAGCGGAGCCCAATGTAGAGTTAGCTCAAAAGGCGGGCCTTGAGATAGGGGAAACAGGAAGCATAGTTGTAAACCAATACCTTCAGACAAGCAATCCTGATATTTATGCCGTCGGGGATTGCATGGAGAATTGGGATATGATTACAGGTTCCAAGCGGCGCCATCAATTAGCTACCAATTCAATTCGCACGGGGTATATAGCAGGAAGAAATACAGTCCTGGGCAATAAAATTTCCTTTGAGGGAACAGTCATGCCTTTTGTTACCAAGATATTTGATCATGAGGTGGGTTCGGTAGGTTTCATTGAAAGAGAGGCCAAAGGGAAAGGCATAGAAACAACGTCTATTATGGTTAATACCCCCTTTCTGAGAAAGCCAAGGGAAGGCAAGACCGCCTGGTATAAACTCATTGCTGATAGCAAAGACCAGACATTGGTAGGGGCTCAGCTTATCTCTGAGGAGATAGTATCCGGGACAATCGATAAACTTGCCGTTGCCATAGCTAATAAAATGCCGCTTATAAAACTGGTTCAGATTGATAGCTGCTACTCACCCCATGTTCAGGAAGACCAGCTGGCGGTTCCTATACAGAGGCTAATAGATACGCTTAGCTGAG
>CAYVES010000029.1:0-19764 GCA_964449845.1 uncultured Dehalococcoidia bacterium | reverse complement strand
AGACTACGATCATAGTCTCTTGGATACATCGATAGCGCTTCCATTCTGTGCTTGGCGGGAGTCGAAGAATCACGATTGCACGTGCCACACGGACCTGGATGGATGTGTTTCTTCACGTGCAGGTGCAAAGTCTGCCTTGAGAAGAGGTGGCACGTGAAAACATAATTTTCTCTGTGTAGGATACATGTAATCGCATGTTTGCCGAGGATAGGCTTGACACGACATCGGTAATTTGGTAATGTAGTATACATAAACATTCGCGGAGGATGACCGATGCGACAGGTAGCCTTCAGTATCCCGGTCACTGGGACCATCTGGATCGACGGTGATTCCCTAACAATCACAGTCAATGAGACAACAACAACCACGAGGCTTGAGCCGGAGGAGAAAGCAGCAAAGAGGCTCGTGCTGGAACCAGGCACAACACTATTCGACATCATGCTGGAGACCGCAAGGAGTTTCGTTCAGGAAATGGGAACCAACGAGTTCAGCGGCGCAGAACTGTACCACACGGCGCTTGAGAAGTATCCGGAATTGAATCTAAAGAGAAACAGTTGGGGAGCTCACATGATCAGCTGTGCGCCTAACCATCCCTCGTACCGCCATTCCACCGCACGGCGGAGCTATTTTCGATATCTAGGTGACGGGCGCTATTCTCTGGACGAAAGCCTAGTCTCTTCCAGCAATCGCCGGTAGAGTGCTGGGTGAGGAGGCAAGGGTAGCCGGTATCGCAGGACAATGAAGGGAGGCAGTGATGAGCACTGATCGTGACAAAGAAATGGAGAAAAGAGTGCAGAGGTCAGTTGAAAGAGCATTCAAGCGACTATTCAAACGCATTGCTAGTGAACCTACACTGGTTATCGAGTCGGGAGATGACGAAGAGAGCGTCTCCTCACGAGCACTGGACGAAATCAGACAATGGCTGTTTAGAGGGAGGTGAGCCATGGCACAACAGGAGGTGCATGTAGCGAGCCAGGGAGAGTTAAGCAACTTTGTACGGGTGGCAGCAAAAGCGGCAGGCTACGAGGAGGGATTCGGTGTGGAGGGCTGTGACCTCACGAAGGCTAGCTGGTGGGCGGCCTACGTACGCCAGAGCTTGGAGGAACAAGCTCAGAATAACCGGATACCAGAGTACCTGCTAACCTGTGCTCGCATGGCAAAGGATCAGGGCGTAGTAGTGCCCAGGGAATACGTAATGGTCGACCACGAGAGCAGTGAGTATCTCGATAGGAAGCACATGGCATATCTGCGAAAAGAACTGATCGGGAAGCGCCGGATAGCAGGAGTCATCTTCACTCACCAGGGCCGCCTATCAGCCGATCCGCTTCACCAGCTCTATTTCGAGAGGGAGTGCGCCTACTACGGGGTGAAGTTCCTCTTCGGTGATGCCCCAGGTGGGATGGACTGGGCAAGCACTGCTGGCCGCCAACTCATGGCTCAAGCAAACTGGCTGCGGGTCAAAACGAACAGGGAGAGCGCTCGAGCTGGAAATATCGGCAGAGTGCTCAAGGGCATGGTTCCAGCGAGCCGCGCCGCCTATGGCTACCGCTACCGCCGAGACGCTGAGATAACTACAGATGGCAGGGCCCACGTTAAGAAGGCCTGGTGGGAGGTGAACGAGCTTGTGGCCGACGGGACACCGGTTCCAGGAAGTCCCGCATGGGTCGTGGCCCAGATTTTTTCCTGGGTTGGCACCGAGGGACGTACTCTTTACTGGGTTGCGAACAAGCTGAACGAAATGGCTATCTCAGCGCCGGAAGGCGGCAAGTGGTCACCTTCCGGGGTGGGTAACATTGTGCACCATAACTGCTACACGTGCAACCACGCGTACAACGTCAATGCCAGAGTCCCGAACCCAGACAGGCCACTGGAAGACATCACCGCTGAGATCAAGAGAACTCTGTTAAGGCCCAAGCCCAGGGACGAGTGGGTCACCTTTAAGGTTCCGGCCCTGGTCAGCGAGGAACTCTGGCAAAAGGCTAACGCTGCACTAGCCGCAAGAGGAAGAGGCAGAGGTAAGCAGGGCCAGGGTATCAAGGCTTTGCTTCGCAACCGCATCTATTGTCCGCGTTGCGGCAGACCGATGGTGGTGAGACGACATGCCCGTCAGCAGCGCATCTACTACTACTGTTCCAAGTACTACCGCCCCTGGGCTGAGAATCCGTGCAGCTATAACAAGTTCGTCCCCGGAAACTGGGACGATTCGGTATGGGATTGTGTATATGCCCTGCTTAACGATGATGTGTGGCTGGAACAACAGCTAGCTTCGGAGCAGTCCCAGGACGAGAATGTGACAAAGCTCCTCAGGCTACACCAGTACAAAATCAGTCAGGCAGAAAGCAAGATTGTGAAAATTCAAGAGGGCTTCGAGGGTGGGATCTACACCTTGGATGAGGCCAAGCGGCGGATTGGTGAGCACAAAACCGCTATTACCAGGGCACTGCAGGAGACAAAGAGGATCGAGAAAGAGATGCAAACCTCCTCTGTCAGTACTGCTGACCTCGAAGCTGCGAAGCGCCAGTTGAAAGGGTTCCGGGACAGGAATTTGGAGGACGCCAGCTTTGAGGACAAGCTTGACATCATCGTCAAACTAGGGATAAAGGTCTATCCTTCGGAGGATTTGAAGACTATGAGAGTAACTTGCGGATTTGATTTCGAGTTTGTTGACTATGGGGAGCAGGAGCACGTGGTTGGGTGTCGAAAAGTTGTGTTTGGCTCATCAAAGCACAATATGTAGTGTCTGGCTAGCCCAGAAACACGATGTCTTGTTCAATGGACAAAGCAGTATTCCCCTTTTGGAGACCCCTCCCATCGGTCATCAGCGAGCTTCAGGCTGCAACTACCGCTGCATGCGACTGAACAGAAGTCCAGATTCTTTAGTCCAAACTCTCTGACAGCTGCGGACAAGGCAAGAGTTGACTCCACAAACAACAGCGCTGAGCTGTGCTCGGCAGGCACCTGACGGTAATCTCTGGATACTGTCGACGCCATGTTCCACCGCTTGCCCGGCTCGCGTATTTGCGCTTAAGTACCCATGGACCTTGTTGATACCAACCACCGGTAAGTGTCTGGATTGGACAGGAAGCGAAGTAGGATTAGGTAAGATGTGTGATTATGCAGGTAGAATGGGGGAATATGTCATAATCTAGGAGGATAAGTAAAGAGAAGCCAGTTGACAAATGCGACAGCGGGTGGTTAAATGCGGCCAGGAAGCGGTGCGACGGTCGCAGGCAGTATTTGATCAGCCTGTGACGAAGTTGTGAGATTCCCCTGTGACGCGTCCCGCCGATTGATTCTTCTGAAGATTGCGGCTGCGTCATAGCCGCCAGCAAGCCAAACCTTATGGCGACACCTTCTTCGAGCACAGGAGCTCACAACAAAAGGGGGGAACGATGAAACATTTCAGGAAGAGATGGGGTAAGCCTGCGAAAGCAATGGTACAGTGGATATTGGCAGCGGTTATGGTGGTGGCGCTTCTTGCTGCGGCGATGCCAAGTGTGGTTATGTCTGAGCATATACCAGCACAGCCAGCGTCCCACACTGCAGAAGTCCGGCTCGGGCCTCCCACAGCAAACCTGGAGGTAGAAAACATCGTTCCCTTCGATCTGGTGGGGCAGATCGCGCTGAAGAAGGCACAGGGGCTGTGGGGGCCAGGCGCACTTGGTGAGCCATTGCCCTGCGCTGACGATGACGGCGACATCGTCGCCTACATGTTTCCCTTCGCCATGGCTAGAGAGGTCTTTCCCACCTATGAGGAGGTCTTGCAAGGCGTAAAGGAAGGCAGGCGGCTGGCAGAAGAAGGTCTCGAGGCCATGAGTGAAGCCGAGAGGTCGGCCATCTACCAGATTGTTGAGCAGGAAATGCAAGACTCGGTAACGAGGGGCCCAGACGCTGGAGCACTCCAGCAGATCACATCCCCTGAAGAAGTAGAGGAGATGTTAGCTGCTTCGGCTGAGAAGCGCGCTAAGCGGTTGGGCCAGGAAAAGAGCTTCGGGGTCGGTGAATACGGGACGGTTGTCGTCTCCGCCAGATACGATCGCTTTCCCATACCAGTGTGCTGGGGCTACCTCCCTCACTATTATACGATGGGAGACTTAGCGCTGGAGAAAGCCGAGGAGACTCTGGGAAGCTCAAATGTCGTGCTCACCAGGAGCTATTTCCTGGGTATGGGGCATGGACAATGGTTTGAATTTGCCTCTGGCAGTGGCACCATCCTGATGCGCGCCCAGTCACTGGACATAGAACCAGCAGACGAGGTGCTCGTTTATAGGGGGAATAAGGTGGTCCCGGATCCGATGGTCCAGTCCGCGATGGATGAGGAATGGCAGCGGTTGGAGGCCGAGGCCTTTGCCGCTGGCGATTGGGAGTCGTCTGACCACACGGTGGGCTATCCCGAGTTGATCCCTCAGGACGTACAGTGGTGTCGGGGGTGCTCGCCTACTTCAGCATCCATGGTCTTAGGCTATTACGATAACTATGATTACGGTATGTCCGTCGCGGGGTTCGGAAGGCTGATAGACCACTGGCTGGAGCTCACCATGTATTCCGACGGCACGGGTTCCCTCAGGAATGTCCCCAACATACTGGAAGAACTGCGGATCGATATGAAGACTGATGTGGGCGGGGGAACCAAGGCCTCTAACATCGGCCCGGGTATGATGCGCGTGACCAACATCAGAAGCGGTTACTCCTTCAGCACCAGTCAGACCCGGGGAGATTCAGATAACGACTGGGCCTGGAGCAAGGTCGTAAGCGAGGTCAATGCCAATCGTCCCTTTGTATGGAGCGTGGCTTCCGGCGATGTAGCTCACTCCCTCTGCGCCTGGGGATGGACCGATGACAAGTACGTCATCTGTTATGACACCTGGGGCCCAGTGTATGCAAGCCTCTGGTACTATAACAAATACGATAACGGGTCAACTGCTGACGCCGTCCTTGTTGACACGGCAGTACCCGGTGGCGCGGATGGTGATCAGAACCTGGTCATACTGCAACCCGATGGCGGTGAGACCCTCACTAGCTGCGGAACCTACCCCATACAGTGGCATCAGTCAGGCACGCAGATGGCGAAGGTCGACCTATTCTATTCAACAGATGGGGGATTACATTGGAATGATTTTGCCATCGGGGTGCCTTCAAGCGAAGGCGTTAACACATATGATTGGTCGGTGCCCAATGAGCCCGGCGACAGGGTAAGAGTGGTGCTCCGCGGTTGGACCGCCGACGATTACTGCGTCGCCTTCGATGGGAGCTACCAAAACTTCGCCATCACAGATAGCTGCGACCTCACCATTGCCGTGGATGGCAGCGGAACCACCATCCCATCACCGGGCACTCACACCTATGACTGCTGCACCGACATCAACGTCAAAGCCATCGAGACTAACCCCTGCTGGGAGTTCAGCCACTGGAGTGGCGCTGCCAGCGGCACCTCTCCCACGGTCACCATCCCTATGGACGGCCACCAGCACCAGAGTGTCACCGCCCACTTCACCAAGAAGCAATTTGACCTTATCACTAATGTAACTGGCACCGGAACCACCAGCCCATCCCCGGGCACTCACACCTATGACTGCGGCACTGACGTCGCCGTTACTGCCATCGAGACTGACCCCTGCTGGGAATTCAACCACTGGGGTGCCAATGCGGGATTTGCCCCAGATCAGGTGCAGGAAGGGACAAATTATGGCTTCATGTTTGATGACGACGTTATTCTATGGCAGGAGTTCAAACCTACCCTCACCTCGCTGACAAGGCTCCATCTCTACATTGCGATAACTGGCAATCCAGGAAACCTGCGCACTGCGGTCAAAGACGGAGACGGGAATGTACTCTGGGAGACTACCGTTGCCAAGGTTGACGTTGTGTATGGGTGGAACTCGATCGAGATTCATCACGCGGTCTCGCTGATACCGGACAGCTCTTACTACATCTATGTCTGGAGCGATCGTGATTCTCCGACCCCCGACAACCGCTATGGTTGGCTGGGTCAGACGGACTCGCCCTACCGTCGCGGGATAAGCTCTGTTGAAAAGATTATGCCGAAATTTGATTTTGCATTTGCGACGGAGGGCTGGCGTACCGATAACCCCATCTCCATCCACATGGACGACGACAAGAGTGCCACCGCACAATTCAAGCTCGTTTGCGCACCTACACCAACGCCAACCCCTACGCCCACGCCTACACCTACGCCCACGCCGACCCCTACGCCTACGCCCACTCCAACCCCCACACCGACGCCCACGCCCACGCCTACGCCCACGCCTACACCCTGGCCCTACACCTTTGAAGACCCCACAAGGGGCACCGAACTCAGGGTGAACACGACCGAGGAGACCTTCCAGTTCCTTGCCCCCGATGGTTATGACTCTGGTGTGGTCCAGGCCAGCGAAATGACAACGTCGGGCGACTTCCTCTGGGGCAAAGGCTACCTTTTGGATCCGTTCGCCATGTTCCAGTTCTGGGCTTTGGCGAGCCAGGACCTATGCCTCGGCCGGGCACTGGTCTGGCAACCGACAGGCCCGCCCTGGTTCAAACTCTATTGGATGCTCGACCCAGTAGGGGTTGAATAGCAGGACTGCACATCACTGGGCTGTTCCCGCCCCACCACACCTGGGCAATCGCAGGCATCCCTCCAGTGAACATTTGACCACAATGTGCTGGTAGGTAACAATCTTGAATTGTTTAAGGAACCTATGACTACTAGTCAGCCATGTGATAGTCTCTACACAAATGTTACGAAGGAGGAGGCAGAAAAGCATGCCACAGGTTTACTGCATAAAGTGCCGTAGTAAGGTTGAAATCGGGAATCACCAGAACGTTACTCTAAAGAACAAGAGACTGCTCCTGCCTGCACAAGTCACCTCCTGAGAAGACGCACAACGCTGGCAAGAATGACCACATCAATACTTCAGGGCTTCAGGGCAAGGGCTATCTCCAGATGGCTTAGGAGTTAGTTAACCAGTTGGCTAAGCACTGAGGGAAATAGGCGTATTTGTAACCAAACGCGGCACTGGCCTGGAACGTTGGAGTTGCTCCGCCAGCTCAAAGTGCTTCAACGCCTGATTTCTCCACGAGAACTCCTCGGCATATCTCAGGGCTTTCTCCGATAATCGGTTTCTGAGCACGGGATTGAGTATCAACTCCCTGATCCCGGCAATTAGTTGTGCAAAGTCTGCACTAGTCAGCCCGCCAGCCATTTTCGCGGTTTCGCCGACACCCTCCATGTCCCGGCAGGCAATCGTAGCCCCGGCACCCAAGGCATGCGCTACAATCCCGCTTTGAGTGCAGTCGCTTGGCCAGTAGAAATAGACATCCAAGGCTCTTAGTAGTACGGGGAGCATGTCTTTGGGTAGATAGGTCTCTAGAAAGACCTGTCTTGCGCCGTTATACCTGGACCTCAATTCTGCGGCACACTTGCTATCGATACTGCTATCGGCTTCACGCAGAAAGCCAGCATAAACGGCCGCAATCTTTTCTCGAGGCAGCTGCTGCTGCAGCGCATTCTGGGCACGATAAAGGAGCTCTATACCTTTGTAGGCAGTGATGAATCCAGTTCCGCCTATTACAACTGTGTCCGGGTCGAGGAACACACGTTGCTGCGTCAGATTGTCCTTGATTGCCTTGTCCAGACCAGACTCACCTACTAGATAATCATGAATCCTTGCCTTGGCTTCCAGTTTGCTCATCCTGGCAAATCTGGGATAAAGATGAGCACCATGCCTTAGCACATGCACCTTGTCAGCATACTCCGGGAAGGTACGAGTGACTGCCTTGTACCCACCATTGCTAAACACCGTGATCGCGTCCGCGTATGGTAGCAGACCATGCAGGAAGGAGCACTCCTGCATACGCAGTCCATAAGGCGTCTTACTGCTTTGAAAGTGCAGTGAGTGGGGGGTAACCACCTTTGGCATTTCTATATCCCTGAGCATGTTGATAAATCGAGTGCTGTCTCTCCAGATACCGAATTCATGTTGAAACCAGAGGACTTGGTCTTCCTTTGGTCTCAGGCCCTCCAAAATGGAACTGGCAGAGAAATCCTCACGACCAGGGATACGGTACCGAACGGGATCGTTGAATGGAGCTTCGTCATGTCTCATGGGAACTCCATAGTCTCTCAAACTGAATGACAGCACATCCCACCTGCCGGGCGGGCTTTCTCCGGTGACGTAGCCGGCGTAGCCCGCAACTCCACAGATTACGGGCTTGTACGGTGTGATGAACGTGATGAACGCCATCCGTCGCCTCCTGGTCGCCTGCTCCAAGGCGTGTTCAACTCCCCCCTATCTGCCCTCGATAGCTCCTGGAGTGAAGCATCGGTGGCTGTTCCCTGATAGGCGCGCCGCAGGACACCCAGCCTTCTTTCCCTTCGCCACAGCGTATCTTGGCCCTTTGGGTGCGGGAACTGTTGCCCATACATGCATTGTCGTCAGAGGCCTGCCGCAGTCTTTCCGAAGAACCTAGGTGGAATAGGGCTAACGCTTCACACCTTTGATGAAATCATCCAAGTCCATGGCTGCCATAGTCATAGTCTGAAGCGTGCCCCTGGCACCCAATTCGATCGCTACCCTGGATATGACCTCGTTGCTTGGAGCATCCACAATATTGACGAAATCATATGGACCCAGGACAGCATATTGGGACAGTATCTTTGCACCCATAGCTTCCACTTCCTTGTTGACCTCCTTGATCCTCTCTGGGTTCTCCTTTACAGTTTTCCTCCCTTCGTCAGTGAGAGTCGTGAGCATAACATAGGTGGACATTGGTTTACCTCCCTTTCGGATTTATTTGACACTCTTTGCCACGTGCCCCGCTATGTCCGGCCAAGGCCGATGCAGGCAGTCACTCAACTCTCTTCCCACCCCGTTGAAAAGATGAAGAAGTGGGTTACGACTGGCCTATCATGGTCATGGGCCTGTCACTGGTGTTAGTTGGCTCGCCCAAGCTTGACCTAGCGAGCATCTCTGCGGAACAATGAAGACGGGTGGAACACCCGCAACGAAGGTCCCTCTCTCGAGGGAGCAATTTGGACCGGGTCAGCACAATACTACAGGAAACTTCTGAAACGAAGCTGCCGCGGGGCCTTTATATCACTATGATCAACCTTTGTCAATATCTAATCCGACCTATCGCGCCACTCCATCATCACCAAGCAAAGACTTCCACCCCTCCCCTCCAAATCGCTGAGCTTTTGACTGGGCGACGGCAGGCAGTATTTGCGCTCCAGACATACAATCAGTCAGGCGATCTTCGGAGCGGCTGCCTTCTCGAATGCCTGTAGGGTAGGTTGTGCCCCTGGTCGGTGTCGTAGCCTGTTGCCGGAGTCTTGCGAGGGAGCCTGCAACAGCAGAAGGTGTTTTGCATGCTTGTTCCGATGATTGAATACTTCAGGTCAGACAGACGTTAGACAGCGTGTGCCCTGAAATGTCATAAATTCTTCACCTTTTTGCCCCTTGATGCATTGACTTCTTCATCCCTCATGCTTATCATTATTAGCCTCTTGAGAGCAATGGCAGGGCAAAGATGTCCAAGGCCGGGGAGCGGAGCTAAAGGCTCGCCTTTGCTAACAAAGAATCACAAAGGAGGGACTCATGGTACTGGAAAGATGGAGACCATCAGCACTGAGGGCGCGGGGGCCTTCCAGAATGCTGGATGAGGCGGAGCGCTACATGGATGAGATTCTCGCCGGTTGGCCTTTCCGAACGTGGCGGCGGCTGCCAGCGGAGGAGATGTCTTGGTCACCCCCTGTGGAGCTGTATGAGAAGGATGATAAGTTTGTTGTCCGGACAGAGGTGCCCGGGGTGAAGGAGGACGACATAGATATCTCCATGACAGGTGACACCCTGACAATAAAAGGTGAGCGCAAGGTTTCCAAGGAAGTGAAGGAGGAGGAGTACCACCGGTGCGAGGTTTGCTATGGCAGCTTCTCCCGGTCGATAACCATGCCAGCACCTGTGGATGTGAAAGGGATTGAGGCTGCCTACGAGGATGGGATTCTGGAGGTAAGTGTGCCCAAGGCCAAAGAGGCAAAGCCTTCCAGAATCCAGATAAAAGCGAAGGGTCAGACAGAGACTGAGGCTCGGAAAAAGGCCAAGTGAATTTGGCACTGAACCGGCTTCCCGCTCCGCTTCCCGGCACACGTAGCCAGCCACTGAAGAGGATTGTAGACATACCTATTCAGGGAGGTCGCAAAAACTCTTTGAATTGCGGCCTGCCCAATGACCAAAGGTGTCTCCGAGACAGAAAAACTCGGCATCCTAGTGACGTGGCCAATTATGCAGCGGTAGATGAACTTTTTCTGACTAGGCCACGCTAAGCAGACTCACGTCAAGCCCAAGCTCGGTGTTGCACGCTTTGGGGTAGGCAGCGCAAGGCTAGCTACGGCTAGCGCTATGGGGAGCTACCATAGGTCACTGATTCGTCGGCGATCCCAACTACCACAATCACGCACATAGGTTAAGAAACGAGATGTGATTTCGGTTTTCCCAGCGAGCAGCCAAGCGGCAGCATTGGCTTATGGACAAGGTGATCGAAGGTTAGCCCACCACCAGGGCAATTGAGAGGTGTCGATGCCACGCGTGCCCAGACTAGGCAGTGCCCACAGGCAACTGAGCCGCTCCCGACATATAGTGGGCGTACTCGTGAAATACGGCTTTGGCGACTTGTTTGACAGGCTGCGCCTATGGCAGTATATGAATATCGAGAGGCGCATATTTCGCCGTCGCCACCGTCAGTTCGATCATCTAAGTGTCCCGGAGCGACTCCGACACGCCCTCGAAGAGCTTGGGCCGACCTTCGTCAAGCTAGGCCAGGTGCTCAGCACCCGCCCTGATCTGGTGCCGCAAGAATATGTGGTCGAACTCGAGAAACTACAGAGCCAGGTAGCACCTATCTCTTCCGAGGTCGCACGTGAAGTCGTGCAGTCTGAGCTCGGCCAGCCCATCGAGGAGGTTTTCGACTCATTCGAAGAACAGCCAGTGGCAGCAGCATCTCTTGCGCAAGTCCATCGCGCGAGTCTCAAGGGGGGTAGGGTGGTGGCGGTCAAAGTGCTGCGGCCTGGCATAGCTGACGTGATCGAAGCGGACCTGGAGATCATGCACAGCATAGCTGGCCTCATGGAACGTTACATAGACGAGGCTCGTTTAATGGACGCAGTGGGGATTGTCGCGGAGTTCTCCTCCAATCTTAAGAAGGAGATTGACCTGAGATTGGAGGCCAATAACATAAGGCGCACTGCTCACAACTTTGCTGGTGATGGGACCGTGCATGTCCCGGAGGTTTACAGAGAACTATGCACAAAGCGTGTGCTGGTGATGGAGTACATTGATGGAATAAACGTCTCAGAAACCGAGAGGCTAGTCGCTGAAGGATATGATTTACCCCTCATCGCACGACGCGGCGTGGACATAGCACTTAAGTCTACTTTCGAGCACGGCTTTTTCCACGCCGACCCTCATCCTGGAAATATCTTCATTTTGCCCGACAACGTGATTTGCTTGCTAGACTATGGAATGATGGGCACCATCTCTTCTCGGCAGCGCGAGAGCATGGCGAAACTGGCTGCGGGCATAATCAGTCGAGAAGAGAAGGGGATGGTCAGGTCCCTTGAGGGTCTAGTAGAGGCACAAGGCGCGGTGAATACGGAGAAACTCGAGGCGGACATGTCTAACATCGCCCAGCAGTATGACTACTTGCCGCTTGGTGATGTTCGTTTTGGCACTATGCTCAATGAGGTGTTGGGGCTTCTTGTGCGCCACCGTCTGCGCCTACAAACGCATCTGGTATGGCTCTTCAAGGCTGTGGCCACTATCGAAGATGTGGCCCACAATCTGGATGCAAACTTCGACATGATCGAGTGCGCTAGACCCTATGCGGAAAGAGTGCTCCGACGGCGAGTTAATCCTATTCGCCAGATACGTGAACTCTACCTACCCACGCTGGATTTCATTGATCTCGTAAAGGAGTTGCCTTACGCGGCCAGGGATATCATACGCCAGTTGAGGGAAGGGCGGCTTCGGATTGAATACGAGCACGTCGGGTTGGAACCAGCAAGGAGTACCTTCGCTCATGCTGCAAATCGGATAGCGTTAGCCATTATAATCGCTGCGTTGGTAGTAGGGTCATCGCTTATCGTCCTTTCCAGAGTGCCGCCGCTGGTGGCAGACATATCGATAATTGGGATAATCGGCTACGCTATCGCCTGGGGTCTTGGCCTCTGGTTAGTGTTCTCAATACTGCGCAGCGGCAGTACGTAGTTGGGTGTGGGACTGGAGACTTGCGCATTGCTTGGCACTATGGCACCGACGACACCGGAGGTCAGCACTGTGGCAAATACTTCGCAGAGGCTGTATCATAAGCTGGCACGGCTCAGATTAATCTCACTGTGATGTCAACCCATGGCCGCTCTGGTCTGAGCCAGTCGGCTTTTGGTAGTGGTGGAGGCGAGTTTCATGGCAATAAGTTCGGCTAGCAACAGTCTGGAGAAGTATAAGACAGCGGTAGTCCTCAGGGATGGCTCGACTCTGCATCTCCGACCTATCCGCCGCGACGATGAAGATAGGTTGCTCGCCCTTTTCTATCGTCTGAGCCGCCATACCGTGTATCTCAGGTTTCACGGTGTTATAACCCAGATGTCGCGAGAGCAAGTGAGCCGCTTTTGCACCGTTGACTACGATAACACCTTCGCCCTGGTGGCAACTCTCGGTGAGGAGACAGAGGAGAAAATCATCGCTGTGGGCCGCTATTACCGGCTTCCCAAGAGACATGCAGCCGAAGTCGCCTTCGTAGTTGAGGATGCCCACCAGGGAAAGGGCATCGGCAGTCATCTGCTGGAACACCTGGCTGCAATAGCGCGGGAGAAGGGCATCCGCATTTTTGAAGCGGAGGTGCTCGCTGAAAACCAGAAGATGATGACGGTGCTGAAGGATATGGGGTTCCGTATGGACCGGGAACTGGAATACGGTGTCTACCGCGTCGTTCAGGACATCGCTCCGACGCCGCTAGTCGAGGAAAAGTCGGCCGAGCGGGAGAAAATCGCCACCACAGCCTCTTTGAGGGCTTTCCTCAAGCCCGGTTCCATAGCTGTCATCGGGGCCTCGCAAAAGCAGGGCAGCATTGGCAACAAGCTCTTCCGCAACCTACTGCACCAGGGGTTTAACGGCGTCCTCTACCCGGTGAACCCGAACGCTGAAGTGGTGGCCTCAGTGAAGACATACCCCTCCGTTCTGGACATACCTGGGGACGTTGATCTTGCGATTGTTATCGTTCCAGCGGAAACAGTCCATCAGGTGGTGCAGCAGTGCGGGCGCAAAGGGATAAAGGGCGTTGTGATCATATCAGCCGGTTTCGCAGAAAGTGGAGCCGAAGGACTGGAGCGGCAACGAAGGCTGCTTGGCACAGCTCGCGACTACGGAATGCGCCTGCTAGGTCCCAACTGCATGGGAATCATCAACACCGATCCCCAGGTCAATATGAATGCTACCTTCTCCTCCGTTTTTCCTCCTGCGGGCAACATCGCTCTGTGCAGCCAGAGTGGTGCCCTTGGGCTCGCTATTCTGGAATATGCGCATATCCTGAACACTGGTCTCTCCGATTTTGTCAGCATAGGGAACAGGGCCGATGTATCCAGCAATGACCTGATGCAGTACTGGGAGGATGACCCTAATACCGACGTCATCCTCCTTTACCTGGAATCATTTGGCAATCCGAGGAAGTTTGCGCGCATAGCCCGCGGGGTATCAGCTACCAAGCCGATAGTGGCGGTGAAAAGCGGACGCACGCCAGCCGGGTCCAGGGCCGCTGCGTCCCATACCGGGGCACTGGCTACTGCCGAGGTAGCTTCCGAAGCTATGTTCAGACAGGCGGGGATAATTCGTGTGGATGCTCTGGAGGAGCTCTTTGACACAGCCAACCTATTATCCAACCAGCCCATACCTCCTGGAAGAAGAGTAGCTATCCTCACCAATGGAGGGGGCCCTGCAATCATGACTGCCGATGCCTGCGCTGCCAGAGGTCTCGAACTGCCGACCCTGGCGGACAATACGCTTTCGGAGCTTAGTAAGTTCTTGCCACGCGGTGCCAGCCTTGCTAACCCCATCGATATGACGGCCGAGGCCAGCGCTGGGGAATATGGCCAGGCACTGAGGCTGCTGGGAGAGGATGACCACGTGGACAGCGTGATCGTCATCTTTATACCCCCGATAATTACGGAACCTGAAGCTGTAGCCAGCGCCATCCGTGATGTGGCGCTGCATTTCCGCCAGGGAGGCAAGACACTGCTGGCTTCATTCATAGGTTCCCGCGGCACCAGCATCGATCTCGGGTGTGAGGGAGGGAAGTGCGTTCCCAGCTTTGCCTTCCCGGAGGCTGCCGCTGCTGCGTTGGCCAGGGCTTGTGAGTACGGCGAGTGGCTGAAGAGGCCAAGGGGGATAGAACCAAGGCTGAGGGGCATCAGTAAGAAGAAGGCTGAGCGGATAGTCAAATCGGCTTTGAAGCGAAGCGCGGCTCGACCACTGTGGCTCGATGCCGACTCCGTCGCTGCACTTCTTGACTTCTACGGGATTCGCGCAGTGCGAACAAAGTTGGCAAGGACTGCCAGGCAGGCGATGAGGTCAGCCAGGGAAATCGGCTTCCCCGTTGCTGTCAAGCTTCTTTCCGACACAATAGCACACAAGACAGAAGTCGGAGGCGTAGTTCTTGGTCTCAAGTCGCAGAAGGAAGTGGAGCGAGCCTTTGCCCAGATCAGAGAACGCCTTGCAAATTTGGGAAGAGAAGATGAGATGCAGGGTGTTATCGTCCAGGAAATGATAGCCGGGGGTACCGAGGTAATCGTTGGTGTAACGCAGGACCCCTCCTTTGGGCCCCTGGTCCTGTTCGGCATGGGCGGGATCCATGCTGAGTTATTCAAGGACGTCACGTTTCGCATTCACCCTCTGACGGATGTCGATGCCAGAGAGATGATGCGCTCGGTCAAGGCCTATCAGCTTCTTGAAGGGTGGCGAGGGTCGGAACCTTGCGATATAGAGTCCCTCAAGGAACTCCTGCTAAGGGTCTCAGCTATGATCGAAGACCTGCCCCAGATAGCAGAGCTGGATCTCAACCCGGTGAAGGTCCTGGAGCGAGGCAAGGGGTACATGGTGGTCGATGCCCGAGTCATGCTCACTTAGCTTCGCTGAGCTCGGTTACTGCGGTATATACGGCACACGAACAGATGAAGTCCAGATGAATATCTTGTTCCAGCATCTGCAGAACCCGCTAGGTGAGAAAGAAAATAGTTCATGAGGCGGTGGAAAGTGGAAAACAAGAAAAGGATTGGCATTCTGACTGGAGGTGGAGATTGCCCCGGGCTTAATGCTGCAATCAGAGCCGTCACCAAAAGTGCAATTCAACTGGGTTACGAAGTGATAGGATTTCTTGATGGTTTAGAGGGTTTGATGAATGGCAAATACCAAATATTGGATCAGGTCAAGACTTCTGGAATTATTGATAGAGGAGGAACAATTCTGGGGACTTCGGGATTTGATCCTTCTCAAATTGAAAGTAGGTCAGCAGAAATTCTTAGAAGCTTTGAGGATTCAGGTTTAGAAACGCTAGTCGTTATCGGGGGAAACACTACTTTGAGCATAACCAGTAAATTGGTTGAGAAGGGTCTTTCTGTAGTAGGAATACCAAAGACCATCGATAATGATGTAAAAGAAACCGACTACACGATAGGATTTCAAACTGCCGTCGAAATCGCCACTGAGGCTCTTGACCGACTTCGTTCAACTGCCGAAAGCCACCACCGGGTAATGATTTTAGAAGTAATGGGTCGCAATACAGGCTGGATTGCAACTTATGCTGGAATGGCCGCCGGAGCAGATGCAATCTTAATCCCAGAGATTGCGGTAGATATGGGAAAACTCTGCGGAATGCTAAGAAGAAGATCAGAGAGTGGCAAAAGGTTTAGCATTGTAGTGATAGCAGAGGGGACAAAATTGGAAGGGAAAACCATAGCTGAATATGGAAATTTGGGGGGAGTGGGAAGAGTTCTAGGAGGAATTATTGAAGAGAAAACCGGGCTTGAACCAAGGACTACGCTTCTAGGCCACGTCCAAAGAGGCGGCACCCCAGTAGCTTATGATCGGAGTTTAGCCACCGCTTTTGGGGTAAAAGCTACTGAACTTATCAATAGCAAGAAATACGGAGAGATGACTGCTCTAAAAGGAAATAGAATTACTAGTGTGCCTTTAGAAAAAGCTGCAGACGGAATAAAAACGGTCAATCTAAATGCCTACAAAATGGCAGAAAAATTCTTTCGCTAGGAGGTGAGAAATGAAAGGGAATATAGAAGAACTAAAGGAAAGAATAATGCCAAAAGGGAGGGCAATGATACTAGCTTACGACCAGGGTTTTGAGCATGGACCAAGAGATTTCTTAGAGAATCCAGAAAGCAGAAAGCTAGAATATATTCTGGAGATAGCTCGAAAAGGAAGATTTACTGGGCTAGTACTGCATGCCGGGCTGGCAGAGAATTACGATTCTGAGATTCGAGATTCAGGAGTTCCCTTAATTCTAAAACTAAATGGCAAATCAGAACTCTATACCGAAGGAGATCCTTATTCTCCTCAGCTTTATTCAGTAGAAGACGCTCTTTCTTTGGGAGCTACAGCAGTTGGTTATACGGTTTATTCAGGATCAGAATATGAAGATCAAATGCATAAGGAGTTTGCTGGAATAATTAGAGAGGCCCATCGGCAAGGAATTCCTGCAATAGGATGGATGTACCCTCGTGGCAAATCTCTTTTTGATAGAAAATCAGCTTCAAAGACTTTCAAAATGTCATTGGAAGAGCAAGAGAAAGAGAAACTAGTTATAGATGAAACCCCTTCCATTGTAGCTTACGGAGCAAGGATAGGATTGGAGCTGGGGGCAGATATAGTAAAGGTCAAATACACTGGTTCTGTAGAGAGTTTCCAATGGGTAGTGCAGTCAGCTTCACCAACCAAAGTAGTAATGTCTGGTGGCCCCATCACCAAGACAGATGATGAATTCCTGTCCAGGGTGAGGGATGTTATGAAAGCGGGGGCAGTAGGAATAGCAGTGGGAAGAAATGTCTGGCAACGCAAAGACCCCTTGGATATTAGTGAGAGAATATATGAGGTGATCTTTGCTTCTTGATCATTCTTGAAACAGAGAATATGAACTAAGACGCAGCTCAAAATAGGAAAGGCAATGAGTGAATACATCGTTGCGTTGCTTAAGGAGAATGTTATTCAGGGAAGAAAGACCGTGGACGATGAGGGGATAGATGAGTATATGTCCGGGAAGCCCGGGGGATTGGAGCTAACACAGTTAGCACTAGAGAAGAACATCTCCCCGGAGGCAATGGCTGACTGCATATGATGAAAACTGTTCAAATAAGCTAAGCTCCTGCCTAGGGGATAGGTCATGGAAAGTACGTCACCGCCTGAGGATAAGTTCATCAGAATCAACCACCTTAGCCTTCACTATTTGGATTGGGATCGCCTAGATGCCGTTCCAATGATCTTGCTGCACGGTCTCTGTGGCAATGCCCACTACTGGGACTTCTTTGCGCTTAATATGAGAAATGATTATCATGTGCTGGCTCTAGATCAGCGGGGCCATGGCGACAGCGGCTGGGCAGAAAGTTATGGCCCGAGAGACTATGCCCTTGACCTCGATGATTTCGTTGCTAAGCTTGGACTGCAACAAATGGTGCTCGTTGGACATTCTATTGGGGGTATTAACGCTGTTATTTACGCTGCTCGCCATCCTGACCAGGTGACCAAGCTGGTGATCATTGATATCGGGCCCGAAATCAGGGCTGCCGGGGCGGAGCGCATTCTGAGGCAATGGGATAGCGTGCCCGAGGCATTTGGATCAATGGAGGAGGCAATTCGCTACCTGAAACAGGCAGAACCACGCTACTCCGACGACTTTGTACAAAACCAGATCAAGCATGCTTTACGGCAAAATGAGCAAGGCAAGCTCAAGTTCAAATACGATAGGGCTCTTCATCGTACTGAGCTGCGCTCTCCTGAGTGGCTGTGGGAATACCTTGAGCAGGTTATCTGTCCTACCCTCGTTATGCACGGTATGGAGAGCGATATGCTCCTCCCCGGAACAGCTAAACGAGTGGGTGATACCCTGGCATTTGGCCAGGTGGTCGACATTGACGGTGCCAGCCACAGTGTACCCGGAGATAATCCAGAGGCGTTTGAGTTAGCCGTACGCAAGTTTCTACGAACTGACACTGGCTAGGCAGGACTTGGCTGACTGAAGAGAGGGAAGTCTGAGAACGACACTGGGCCGTTTGAGATGAAGAAGGAAGCCATGCTCTATGAAAAACTTAAAAACAAACGGGTTCACTGTTTTCTCTGTGCCCATGAATGTAAGATAGCAGATTCAAGATTCGGCGTCTGCGGCGTACGGCAGAATCTTGAAGGTACATTGTTTACCCTGGTCTATGCCCGCACGATAGCAGCTAATACCGACCCAATCGAGAAGAAACCTCTGTACCATTTTCTACCCGGTTCAACTTCCTTTTCCATCGCCACCATAGGCTGCAATTTCAAATGTGGTTTCTGCCAGAACTGGCAGATCTCTCAGGTTTCAGGAGAGAATGGGGCTATTATTCCCGGGCGCGAGCTGATGCCCGAGCAGGTTGTTGAGGAAGCGAAAAAGCATAACTGCTTGAGCATTTCATACACGTATACTGAACCGACCATATTCTTCGAATATGCCTATGATAGCGCCAAACTGGCCAAAGAGGCTGGTCTACACAATATCCTCGTGACCAATGGTTTTATGACCAAACAGGCTCTGGATACAATCAAACCCTATCTGGATGCTGCCAATGTAGATTTGAAGAGCTTCAAAGGGGACTATTACAAGAATATCTGCAAGGCACGTTTACAGCCCGTCTTAGATTCGATAACCTATATGAAGGAGCTGAATATCTGGGTGGAGGTAACCACACTGGTTATTCCTGGAGAGAACGATTCGGAAGAAGAACTTAACCAGATAGCTGCATTCATAGCCAGACTCGACAAAGATACACCTTGGCACATAAGTAGGTTTCGTCCGGATTATGAGTTTACCGACCATGATGCTACTCCTATGGAGACCCTAAGGAAGGCGAGGGAGATAGGTAAGAAACATGGCTTGCGTTACGTTTACTTGGGCAACGTATTTGAGGGCACAGATACCTATTGCTACCATTGTAACGAGTTGTTGGTGAAGAGGACATATATGGGTACTGAGAACTTTAGACTGAAAAACGGCAGGTGTCCCTCGTGTGGTGCCCAAATAAACGGTATTTGGCAATGAGCTATAAATAGAAACGGCCTTTATCTTGGGCATCATGTTGCAGAACGTCACGTTCGGGGGAAACGAGGGCTGAGATGGAGACAAGTTGACAAGGCTGCCATCAAAAAGGGCCACCGAAACTTGGCCGTGCGGTACCATCCAGATCATAATCCGGAAGATAAGGAGGCAGCGGAAGGCCTGAATCGGAGGAGAAGGAGCCCCTCACTTTGATGACTTTGGCAATAGCGATGAGTACGTAATAACGTACACCGTTGAGCGGTTAAAAAGTAGGTGAAGCTATGCAAGACAACCTAGCTGCCATTGAAAGACTCACAAGAGAACACGAACAGGCGTTGGACATGATTGGAGGCATACATGAGGCTGTACGCGGTCTGGAGCTAATATCAAAAGTTGTGGAAAATTGATGACGCCGGAGGTAGAAAAGGCGTA
>CAYVES010000028.1:0-20977 GCA_964449845.1 uncultured Dehalococcoidia bacterium | reverse complement strand
CTCGCATCCTTGCTTGCACAGCTTGGCTTAGAATACGTTGGGCGAAGCACTGCACCGCCCCCGAAGACATAGGCTGACGATTGCACGATCGTCCATTTGGTGCAATCGGAGCAACAAAAACATAATGTGCAGCGTAGGTCAGATTTGC
Source organism: uncultured Dehalococcoidia bacterium (assembly GCA_964449845.1). Lineage (GTDB taxonomy): Bacteria > Chloroflexota > Dehalococcoidia > SZUA-161 > SZUA-161 > SOKG01. The sequence continues at coordinate 20,829 of CAYVES010000028.1, read as the reverse complement.
CTCCTATGATGGCTCCACAGCGCTGTTGCAGCCTGCTTAACCTCGATAGGTAGCGGAAATGGCTCCTCCATACCAAGGATGCAACTTCTTAACTCTTGGATTCTACGTTTAAACTCAGAAGGGTTGAGTAGGAGCCTCCCCTTTTCATCTCGCTTCCCACATTCTCCCCTGGGAAGCTCCAGCATTTCGAAATCTCTTAGCGTCGGGATTCCCTCTTCAGGACTTACTGCGATCACCAGATCTTTGCCTTTGGAAATATTGTCGCCCAATCTAGTAAGGGGCTGACCAGCCCGCGTGTCTTTCGCTACCAGCTTTACAATCTCCCCCAAGGCCGTAATTCCAAAGCTAATTCCGGCCCGGTATGGGTTCAACTCCTCTCTTCTGTGCTTATCTTCCGCTACTTCTACTTCTTTCTCAAACGCGTCTAAAAATAGGAGCCAATACTTCCTTCTCTCCTCCCGCAGTGCCACGTCAAAATTCCTAAATCCTTCCTGTATCCCCTCGATGACTGCACTTACCCTACATTTGAATTCATCAGGTTTCACAAGTTACCTCCAAATTCAATAAACCAATGATCTCTTTCACACTTGAAAGTATTCTTTCCTTGTTTCTTAGGCCATCGCCTTTTTCCTTAACCCACTCATGGAATTTTGCAAGAACTACCAGTGGCGCTACAACTGCTATATCTGCAGGGATGGAGGAAACATCTCTAAATACCCCAAACAACCTCACTAATTCCTCCCTTTCACTCACAACCCTTTCCATCCTTCCCATCGCCTTTCCATACTCAACCGCCTCGCTTATAGCCCTTTTCATTTCGCTCTTTACCTTCTGTCTTGAAGTTTCGATATCTTCCAGGAATTGATTGACGCTCGATCTGGCCTCTAATACGGACCCGTTCAGTGCACTTCTAGCTTTGCTGAGCAAGTTATCCATGCTCGAAATTATCTTGCTTTCCTCCTTCTTGACGTGTAGTATAGCCTGATCAGATACATTTCCCAATTCCCTTATTGCCTTCTGTAAGTTTTTGTTTTCCTCCTCCAATCCTTCCTTCTCTGTCCTCAGGCTCTTTACCTCTTGGCGCAATTCTTGGCTTTCACTCCTGAAGTTTAAGACACTAGTGTAGCTCTCCAAATCGAGAAACAGGTTTTTCCTCAACTCTTCCGGCTTCATAGCACTATTTTCAGCTAGCTCTTCCAATTTATCCTTCAGCCTCAACAATTCTGCTTCACTAAACCCCAGTAATCGAAGCCTGTTTAGTGTGCCTTCTCTTTCACCTATCTCTTCCTTTAAGGCAACAGTTCTGCTTTCCAGGCGCTGAAACCTCAGTTTGAGCTTTTTGTAACTCTTCTCCATTTCTTCACCTTCCCAGAGATAAGCCCTTTTTCATCGTCGAGTTCCCTTATCTTCGCCTCCAAGGAACGCTTCTCCTTGCCCAGGCTATCAACTTCGCTGGAAAGTCTTTCACGGCTGGTTCCTAGCTCTTCAGTCCTCCTTTCGATGTCGCTCAAGCCCTTTGTCTTCGTCTCATAATCCTCAGTCAATTCCTCATAGGTCATCCCCCTTTCGCGCTCCAATTCTTTCAGCCGCAATGCCGCCATCATAGATTCTTCTATCGGATAGTCAGGGGAGGAAATCTCATAGCACATCTTTATCCAGCTATCCAACATATCCGGCTCTATCCCCAATTTGCTAAGCCTCTCAAAGAAGGATAAGCCGAGAAGAGCCTGAGAAACAGTGCCATTCTTCTTTCTGAGTTCAACACTGAGTTCACGCAGAGTATCTATTTGTTCACGAACATCCCTGACATCCGGGAATTTCCCCTCTTTTGCCTCGCTGACAATGTTTGCTACACTCCCTTTTGACAGCATCGTTTGTTCGGCAATTTCATCGTAAGAAAGGCCTTGAAAATAGAGACCGAGCACCTTGTGCCTGTCCTTTAACAGGATCCTAGGCATCTCTTACCTCCTCTTAGAGTCATTAGCTCCACCCAAAAATGCTGGAAAGAGCGACCTCTCAAGCTCTGGCGACTTGTGTTGCCGAACTAAGCGCAAAAGAATCACGAGGGACACTAGGTCGCGGAGAGATGGAAATACCAAATAGTAGATTGTCGATGGTCTATGATCATGTCAGGAGCTACAAAGCCGATCGCCTCTGTGGAGCAGCGTGATAGAATCCAGCTCAGACTGTGAAACGACATGTAGTGTTATGTCAACAATGAGTGCACTACCAGCAATCATACACAGAAACTACGAATACGGTTAAGATGGTGGTTAAGAATGGCGTGTGGTCAAGCTGATGTTCTGTACGGACAGTCTGGGCGATTGTTGTGATTGCGACACGAAAGCCTGTCAGGGTATCGTCAATACAGTTATAGCTGCTGGGTCCGGTATTTCTACTTTGAACTGCGTTTCCGCATAGAAACTAATCCTATCTCTGTACAACGGCGAGACGCCTATCGCCGTAGCCAAGGCCCCGTCCTCTTCATCAGGCCTTACCCGCCACCGCACAGCACTTCTGTCAAATATCACAAACTCGCCGGAAGGCGTTTCTCTATGAGACCAATATATGGTCAGGGGTGGGCTGTTCTCTATCACCAGTTGGGCCCCTTTTTCATCCCAGCGGATTCTTTCATGAAAGCTTCGCACGAACTCGGAATAAATTCGCAGAGGTGCCAGTATCACATCTGGTCTATGGCCATTGTTCACAAGCACGTCCAACTGCTTCGCAATTTCATAAGCGGCTGCCTGAGACGACTTTGTGAAGTAAGACCTAGTGCGCTTTGAGGAGGATTTGATCAATTCTCGCAAGAGGTGCTTATGTTCTCCCCCGACTATGGCGTCTGCAATTTGTCCACAAACCAAAGTATGGTCCACATCACCTTGTTTGAATTCCTCTACGTCAACTTCCAGCCAAACATGTGTACCCATCAAGCCTGTCTCATTTTCCGAAACCAATCCAGTACCAACTATGCGCCTTATTAAGGTTCCTGCCAAGTACTCATCAAGTATTCTGTTTCGGTACGTTCTAATCTTCTCCGAATCCAGCCCTTCTGTTCTCTGGCGGATACCCTTCAGGAGTTCGTCAGTCATCGCTCTATCGTCTTGCAACCTTCGCTCCGCCAGTCTGGCCACTTCTTGCTCCAGCTTCTCGAGATCCGCTATCAGCTTGCCGCATCTCTCATCGAAGTTGCTTTCATTGAAATACCCTCTGTTGCGTCGGTTGAGGTCTGTATCCGGTGTTTCAACGCCTTCTTTGGAGAAAACGGCGACCTTAACCGCTTCATCTATAGCTAGGCGCCACTCATGCCTCTGGTTGCGATTCCCTTGTGTGCATTCAGTGTTCAGCACGACCATCCAGTCGCTGGACACAATTTGTCTGTATATTTCGTCCCAGGCGTGCTCTCCTATCGTATAGTCAGGGTCGGCATACGTCCAAGCGTCAATTCCCTTTTCAGCATTCAGCTTGTCCCTTAGGACTATGGCTAATGCCTTGCCAGCTTCGCCGCAATAGCTAGTAAAGACTCTCATGGCACCTAACCGAGGCCAACCCCCGATACTCGCACTATTTATTTATACAGCATTTGGGACTAATCCGCAAGCGGTGGCTACGTCCTCACCAGAGAACTCTCTCATAGTGCGGAAGGCGATCCTCAAAGCTCAGGCTTCAGGTATACCTCTCGACCATGCTCAGAATTGACGCCTGCCTAGGGGTATCACAGATACGGTTTGACAATCCCTTCTTATGCTGATGACAGACGAAGCCACCCCTGGAGCTATGGCCGTTGCACGGATAGCCAACCCTGCGACCGAGACACAGAAGCATGCAGTGCACCGACGTATCAACAGACTCCCGTTGCAGTGTTAGAACGGCTGCCCACTGCTGCAAATGTGTCTGGCGCAATTATACCGCAGGCGGTTACAAAAAGGAAGCCTTCTTGATAGTGCTGATCGTGCAGTATCGGCCTTGCCTCTGACCTATTCAAAACATCTCGGCACCGCACGTTGGGCACACACGTTTGGAAGCCTCAAATCTCAATGTAGGTGGTCCGTTTCTCCATTGTTACTAGGAGTCGTCTGGCAGGTGGTTCATTTCCTCTCCCTAGACTAGGGCATATCCATTGACTAGGGCATATCTTGGCGACTTTTCTCGGCAGATCTGAGACCTTCTCTATTTCGGGCAGAGCTACGAGTATGTTAGGCAGTCGGGCAATGTTTCGCGAAAAGAGTTTGACCCTGATACCTTTGCCCTTTGAGCCTTCTAGAGCCAGGACTCTGATCTGATCAGACTTTGTCAGGCGGTTCAGCAGTTTCTCCATTTTACCTAAATCTACGGGAGGGCCGATCACCAATTCTGCAGTGCCGTCGTTAGGCACAGGCCTCTCCTTTTGGTTGCCTCCCTGTCGGCGGGGCGCGAGCTGCTCCGGCACTGCTTTGGCTGTTGTCTCTGCTGGGACCTTGATTTCTTTTGCTTTCTCTTCTGCTACCTTGAGGATGTGCTGAGCTTGACGTTCAGTTGCTGCCACTGTCTCTTCACAGGCGGCTTTTACCTCAGCGGCAATCGTCTCTGCTTGCTCCCGAGCCTTCTGTTCCACCAGCGCGATAATCCTCTCAGCTTGCGCCACGGCCTTCTCTTCTGCTCTGGCAATGATATTCTCTGCTTTAGCCTCAGCTTTTTCTCCCACCAGCGCGATAATCCTCTCAGCTTGCGCCATGGCCTTCTCTTCTGCGCTGGCAACGATATTCTCTGCTTTATCAGCTTTCTCTTCCATCTGGGCGATGATCTTTTCGGCTTGCGTCCTGGCCTTCTCTTCCGCGCTGGCAACGATATTCTCTGCTCTAGCCTTAGCTTTCTCTTCCACCGCTTTGATGATACCTTGACCTTGCGGCTCCACTACTGCGATTCTGTGCGGAGAACGTTTTTGAGCTTCTTGTTTGGCAACGAGCACTTTTCTCTCTGACTTCGCCTTCATTTCTCTTGACTTGTCGTTTGATTTGCCTAGAGCCTTCTGTGCTCGTTCCTCAATAGCTCTTATCATCACTCTTGGCAATTCCTTGGCTTGTTGCCTCGCTTCAGAAATAATCCTAGCGGCTTCCTTCTCTGTTCGTTCGCGTAGGCCAGCTTCAGCCCCGGACGCAGGTGCTTTGCTTTTTACAGCCAGCGCATCAGTCACACGTATCACAGAGGCTCTGGTGGCCAGCACCTTCCATGCCGACCCCGGCCACCGGACCTTACGAATAACTGAGGCTGGAGTGGCAGACGGTTGCCGCGGTACGACAGGCCCCCTGGTTGTACTGCCATTCACTGTTGAGAATTCTTCTGCCGTGGGCTTCTCCGTTGTCTCCACCCAAGCTTGCTTGTCCCGATCCCAAACCCATATGGTTCTGGGCTCGGCCTCCTTCGTGTCTTCCCATCCGAGTTTGCTGCTAGATTCAGGTCCCCATACAGGTTTTACCCTGATCATGGTTCCTCCAAGGCCATCTGGCTCTGTTGCTTCATCGATCTCCGCCATCTGATCGGCTCCAGCAGTCACTCTTGGGGTAGACTAATGGGATCGCAGTCGTTTCTTCATCCAGCAACTGTGACAAAGCCCTAGGGCTCTCTGGGGGTTCGCATCGGGTTACAAGCTGGGACAACATAACAAGATCATGCAATCAAGTGTTTGCGTCTTGGTGTTGATCATTGAGGACAGCTCACAGATGATAAGGGGACCTCTTGATGCCGATGGGGCTCGGAAGAATACCCAAGCCGACCGTCTCAAGAATCACCTTCATTTTGCCGCTATTCTATCCCTTGCCCTTCGCTACCTGTCAAGGGAGTTGTCCACGAAGTTGTCCACAAGTTATCCACAGGAGACTCATCGATCGCCTCGTGTCGTCTCTGCCAATCCCGAGCCTAATCTTTATTGACAAGTACTTGGAGCACTATGAGTGTCGATTAGTGTCCGGGCTACCACGTTCGGCACGCGGCCAGCCTTGATGCACGGCATGGCATCAAGAGGAGGGATGGCAACTTTGCAATACACCCTACGTTTTCCCAGTTAGGTTGCCGGATATTGTGATGACTACAAGAGGTGTTACCGCATACAGAACCCAAGAGTAAGGCTGAGGTGCTATTGGCAGGAAGAAGACGAGAACGAGCACACTGAGGTTGAGGAGGGATGCCTGTTCAGTCGGGGCAGTGCTGGCAGGGCAGGGGGTTGGAGGTATGAGTAGGGACCCCCTTAGCTATAGCCATAACCATATCTATGGCCAATAGGCTGGACTTAATGCTTTTGCTGATGCGAAGTTCTGGCTTCAGGTATAGGATTCAAACGACCTGAACTGCAAAAGGAGAAAGACAAGTCAGCAGTTCATCTTTTGATGGTGACCACGAGTCGTTTGATGGCTGGTTCGCCTGCCCTATGTTGAGAAGGATCGGTCTTGTCGGCCTGTTTCGTGGCAGGTGCGACTGCCTGTACTTCGGGCAGGTCTTCAAGCATATCAATAAGTGGGGTGGGACTCCGCAAAAACAGTCTGATTATGACGCCTCTACCTGCTGAGCCTGCCACATCCAGGAGACTTACCTGCTGAGCCCTTGTCAACCATCTATGCACTTTCAGCATTTTGCTCACAGCTACCGGGGGCGGGATCGCTACTTCTACAGTGCCCCGGTAGAGCGCAGGGCTTTCCTTTTCGTCTGCTTCTTCCTGACCAAGCGAGGGCTGCCCTTGCAGTTCTTCACCTACTGTGTCTGCTGGTGCGTGTACGGCAGCTTGGGTCCTGGGTGGTTGGGGGGGGGCTTTGCTTTCCTCTCTCGTTGGTCTAGTTGTCGTTTCTTCAGTGTCCTTTGGGTTTAGAAGGAATTCCTCGAGAACTCTCTTAGCAATCTCTCTTATTTCACTTTCTGCTATCCTCCCGCTTGCCGGCAGCGGCTGCTCCGCTTCTCGCCTGAGGGGCACTGTCTCTTCTATGACTTCCCCTTTATCTTCAGCGACAATTCTGGGAGCTTCCTCTTCACCAAGGCGTTTGATCTCTGCCGCCTTTTCTTCCGCAGCTCTTATGATGTCCTTCGCCTTTTGTTCGGCTAATGACAACTTTTCTTGTGCTAGCGCTTCGGCTCTTGGCTGCGCTTGAGCTACGATGCTCTCGGCTTCTGCCTTGGCTTTCTGTTCTGCCTCGGCGATGATTCTTTCGGCCTCTGCTTTGGTTTCTTTCTCAACCTTGGCCCTGGCTTCCTGTTCTGCCTCGGTGACGACCTTCTCAGCATCGGCCCTGGCTTTCTCTTCTGCCGCTTGGAGCATATCTTGAGCGAGCTGTTCAGCTGCCGCGATTCTGTCGAGCGAGCTCTTTTCAGCTTCGGCGATGATTCCTTCGGCCTCTGCTTTGGTTTGCTCCTCAGCCTGCGTCTTGGCTTTCTCCTCTGCCTCGGCGATAATCTTCTCAGCCTGGGCCCTGGCTTTCTCCTCTGCCTCGGTGATGATCTTCTCAGCCTGGGCCCTGGCGTTCTGTTCTGCCTCGGTGACAATCCTCTCAGCCTGGGCCCAGGCTTTCTGCTCCGCCGCTTGGAGCATATCCTGAGCGAGCTGTTCAGATGCCGCGATTTTCTCGAGCGAGCTCTCTTCAGCTTCGGCGATGATTCTTTCCGCCTCTGCTTTGGTTTGCTCCTCTGCCTGGATGATAATTTCCTTAGCCTCTTTGTTTGTCTCTTCCGTTGTTTCTGTCTTGATTCTCTCTGCCTGTTTGGTAGCCTCGATGACGGCATTCTCTGCAAGCCTCTTGAGCGAATCCACGTGTTCCAGTCTGCTGGAGAGTTCGCTATTCTGATCGATGATTCGGCTGACGAAAGCGAATACCTCTGCTTCGTCCAAGCCATCCCTAACGACTCTGAATTGTCGCCCCCAGATCTCCCTTACCTTACCATCTCTTCTCAACATAATAGCTACACCCTCGTTTTCTCTACTTAGTGCCCTCAAGGTCTAAGGTTGAAAGCATTTCCTCATAAATCCTTCCAAACTTCGCTTTTATGTCATTCTCTGCCTGCTTCCTGCTTCTTGCCAAGAACTGCTCAGATGCTTGTCTGGAAGCCAGCCCTTCTCTCTCCGCCGTCTCCCTGATCTCTCTTGCCTTTTCCTCCGCTTTGCTGAGGACATCTTTTGCCTGCTCCTCAGCAATTGCTGTTAGCGTTCTTGCCAATTCCTCGGCTTCTTGCCTTGCTTGGGAGACTATCTTCGTTGCTTCCTTCTTTGCAGGGGCCTTGGTTTTCTCCGCTTTGGCTTGTGCTGATTTGATGATGCCTTGAGCTAGCTGTTCTGCTGTTGATATTTTTTCTCGAGTGGCATCTTCCGCCTCGGCGATGATCTTCCCCACCCGCGCCTTGGCTTTGCCTTCTGCGTCGGCGATAATGTTCTCTGCATGCGCTCTGGCCTTCTCTTCTGCCGCTTTAAGCATATCCTGAGCGAGCTCTTCAGATGCTGAGATTCTGTCCATAGAACTCTTCTCAGCTTCGGTGATGATTCTTTCCGCCTCTGCTTTGGTTTGCTCCTCTGACTGGGTGATAATTTCCTTGGCCTTCTCGCTTGCTTTTTCCTCTGCTTCTATTCTGATACTCTCCGCCTCTTTGTCTGCTTCTATTACCAGGCTCTCAGCGAATCTTAAGAGGGAATCGAGGTGGTCCAGTTTCCTGGCGTACTCATTGTTTTGAGCGATTAGGCTGCCAACAAAGGAGAACACCTCTCTCTCATCTAGCCCGTTTCTGGCTATTCTGAATTTCCGTCCCCAAATCTCTCTTACCTTACCGTCCTTAGCTGCCATGATGTCCTCATCCCTTCGCATCATGTGTAGTTGCGCCAGCCTATCGTTTCTTGCCAAATTCTCCCATATCAACTGCTGTGGTTATGGCAAGACACCCATCGCTGCCCCGGGCAAAGGCATGGGAGGCAGTACTGCCCGCGTCGACGAAACTGTAAGGAATCTGTAGATTCCTCTCATTCTCTCTGCTCTGTTCGCGATACACAGGTGAAAAACAGCCTAGCGCGAATCGCGCGCTGACGTATGGTACTAATACGGTAGACGTTACGAACGCACTTGTCAAAAAATCGTACTCGACTAATCCTACCTTTTCCTACCTTTTTTTGAGAAAAAGTTGTTCGCGCCAGCTATGAGCAGAGCTGATGGAGGCATGAAGGGGCTTAACATCCGCTGCAACCTCGCCGATTTGGGGTTCGTAAACCAACTGCGAGGTGAAATGTTGTTCTGGGATATCAATCCCTGTTTATCCTCGCGTGCAGGAGGCAGACCTCCTGGTCGAAGGCTTCGAGAGACGAGCAAAGCAGCGTTCCGGATTTGTCACACACTGGCATTGTCGGCAGCGGAAGCCCTACAATCGGTCGATGAGGTCACGGCATGGGGTGTGCAGGAGCTCAGTCTCGTTTGGCCGGATCTCCGGAAGCGGTTGGGTGGGCTTGCAGCGATGAGGTTCGGCAGGGGGTTACGGATTGAGAGCTCTGAGGATGTCCACGTTCAGGCCTGGGAACTGCGAAAGCCAGTTCAATCTTTCATTCTTCAAGCTCTTTGATAGCTCAGCTACCTGCTCGTCATCATAGTGATTCTTAAGGTCGAAGCGGTCCATTTCGACGCCGGGTATCTCGGTAGGCACCTCGTATCCCCAGAAATCATCTTTCGCCCACCTGATTTTGTCTTTGGCAATCATCTCCAGTATCCTCACTGAATCTCTCACTGAGATATTCTGACCCCTGACCATGCCTCCGACAACTCCAGTGTTCAAGAGGAAGCACTGGATGTCGGGATTGGCCTGGAGGATGTCGAGGAACATGTTCCCCTCCTCCGTCCGGGAACCGACGATAAACGGGTTTGTGCCCACTACTCTGAGCGATTTTCCGGCCTCGGTCGGGTCGCCGGCCGAGGTCTCTACGGACTCTCCGAGCATGAAGGCCGCTGCTGCCCACTCCTGGCTGAGGCGAGCAACCGGAGGCATAATGTCCTGTCTCCTAGTGATGAACACGATGAAGTCCACCTTCTCCAGGTCCACGCTCTCATCGGTGAATGCAATGTCCCTTCTCTTGACCATCGCACGGCCATTGGAAGTCAGGCTGCTGTCGAAGAAATCGACCTTGCCTGTCTCTGGATGTACGAGCACATTCTCCAATATGGCCCGGGGGCTCAAGGCCGCCGCGTAGAGCAGGGGCTGAGAGCTAGGTTCCAGGCTATCAGTCTTTATGTAAAATGAGTCCTCAGTGCCGACCGCCGCGCCGTCCTTTTTTAATATCACGACGTCGTCCTGCCGAATGACGACTGTCTCAGGATAGCCCAGCCAGTGCGAATGGCAAGACAGGGAGGTCTTGCCAGTCCCGCTGAGGCCGAACAGCAGGAAGCTAAAATCCATCAACTCCTTGCCCCTGTATACGCGTAATACCTTGCTTGCCGCATGAAGACCGAGATGCCCCTGCTTCTTGGCCCAATACATGACCTGCCGAAGCATGGCCTTCTTGTTCTCGCCCTTGTAGTCGCTCCCCAGAATGATCGTCAGTCCGGCTGCAGGAAAGACGAGCACCTTCTTCTCTTGCCATTCCGGCACGGTAAGCGCTATGAAATCGGGCTCCTTCCCTTCAGATGGGAACAGGGTATTGCCCCACATCAACGGGAGCCTGGCGTACTCGGCCGTGACATACAACCTGCAGTGCCTCTTGAACCCCGGTGTTGAGCACATGACCCTGTCCAGTGCTATCACTTCTTTTTTCTTCAGATAGTCGAAGACATTGTGGATGAGATCGGCGTCTTCTGGGTCCGGCTGGTCCAGTATTACCTCAGTCAACTTTGCCATTCTGTTCCGCACGTTGGTGGTTACGGAGAGGTTGCCGAACTCGCTTATGCGCCCGCCGTGCTTCAAGGCCCACGCACGGAGGCTCTCCTCCGATGGATTATCTATGATCTTCTTGGGCTCGAACCTTTTTCCCAGTAGCTGCTTCATTTGTGTCCTGCCGCCCAGTTCGGTATTCCCTGCCTAACAACGCACCTAGGGTATATCATATTGTACCACGAAAAAGTGACTTTCTACTGCCTACAACCCTTTGCCCTTGCAGAATGCGACTAGAAGACTGGAATTGAGAGCCAGTTTGCTAGAGGAAAGGAGAGACTCTAGCGCTTGGGGCTTTGTATTGGCTTGGCTTTTCACTTCTTTGGAAACCATGGGATGAGCGCGGACACCTTCTTCATATGCTCGTCATATCCCGGCCTTCTATCCAGACTCCTCCTGTCCATCAAGGGAATGCTAACAACCAGAAAGAGCACGGTGAGCGCTAGCGGCCCAACTATCGCCCACCAGTAGGAAGAATTGGCAGCCAGTGCGAACAGAAAGAGCCCCCACCAGAACATTATCTCGCCAAAATAGTTCGGATGCCTTGAATATGCCCACAGCCCTGTGGTCATGATTTGTCCCGGTTGGCGCTTTGTTTTGACAAACCGTCTTAGCTGCTGGTCGGCTGTTGCTTCAATGATGATTGCACTGGCTGTGACCACAATGGCAAACCCATCGAGTGGTCCGAATGTGCCTGTTCCTGCGGACAAGGCAGGGTAGAGTGAAAGGCAGCCGAGAAAAACGAATATCGTCGGCATCATTTCAATTCCCCACAGTTCGACAAGCCAGAACAAACCCTTCGATTTCCGTCTGAAATCCGCATAGCGCCAGTCCTCATGCCCAAGTCCCCGCCACTGCCTAGCCCAGTTGTATGTCAACCGGACCGCCCAGATGAATACAAGAGTGAGAACGAGGATTTGACGCGCAAGTACCGCATCCCCCGATGCCGCTCCCAATACCCAATAGAGCGCAATTGCGACAGGGGCGAGGCTCCAGTATGTATCATAGAAACTTGCATTTCGGAATATGCGGCTAAATGCATAAATGACCAGCGTTGCTGCGATGTCTGCAACAAAGGCAATCAGAACCGGGTGGCGTTCACCGAGTGCATATCCGACAGCAATGGCAACACATAAGGCAACGGCATAGGCCAATGCACAAAGGGCAAAAGCCTTGGTCAGCCTTTCCGACGTTGTCTGCGACTCCGCCATGCTCTTATCCCTGTAGGATCTCCAAAATCACGTCGCCCGCTTTTTCATAGGCTTAGGATGAAGTGTACTGCCAATTGCCAAACAGTATGTTAGCAGAAGACGGTCTGAAAACGAAATCTGCCCCTGAATTGTTTGTTCAGCCTGAGGGTATTGTAGATTCGCGAAGTGATGGGCCATAGCGGACTGGAACCGTTGACCCTCTCCGTGAGAAACCGTTGCAGGGCGAGCCATTGGCCAGTTTTGAGTGCTATTCCGTAGCTAAGAGAGCTCCTCGAAGCTGTTTTTTCGTAAGAGCTTTTGCTGCAAATACAACACTCCAGCTTAACGTACTGGCAAGCTAGAAAAAGGCCGAAACCCTAAAAAGCACGGAATTGGGAAAGCGTAAGATTCGCAAAGGCGGTTGATCTGCCCAAGGTGTATGTCTAGAGCCAGCGAAAATGTGTTCAATGCGGGCAAGAGCCAATCGCCTTTATGGCGCTGCTCTTTCTTCGGAGTGAGCCGTTTCCAGGCTAGTTTGTTTGCCATATCTCCGATGTTCGTATTTGCTAGCGCGCTCCCAATTCGGCTGACATCCCACGGCCTGGATTCTTAGCGGTTCAGACTTTGTCCCGAAGAAACCACGTTCATATTTCTCGAAATTAACTCCGACCATGAACTCAACCTTGCCAATGCCATAGCACAGGGCCCACAGCAGCCCGCTGAAGGGGTGACGGATAATGTTAGACATAATGGTTCGCCACAGGCCGGGATCGCTCATGTCCCTCTCTATCAAGTCTTTGCCGAAGTACTGACGTGCCTTGTTGGTGTAGAAGAAGTACCGGCTCCACTGGTGACTGAAGTCTGCAATTGATTGAGGCGGCCCATAATAGAAGATAGCATCTCTAGCCCACATAAACCCGCGGCGCTGCTGAATACAGGAGTAGAAGATAAACTGGGCATCAGCCAGCGCGCAGGGCAACAACAGCGATCGGTAGAAATCTCTCGACATGGCCATTACGCGGCCGTCGATACTCCACCAAGACATTGCCTTTCGCCTTCTGCTCCTGTCCACCAGAATCCAGTCAAAATACGCTGCCTGCTTAGCTGGATTCAGGCTAAGGTCAGGGCGGGGACGGACAAGCCCGCCCTGGACCAGCGGTCTTACCATCACGGAAATACTCTACCAGCTTCGATATGCTCTGCTCACTCGCCAACCTCACGTCAGCGTCGATAAAGACGAGAACATCCGCACTGGTGACTGAGAAGGTCAGGTTTATTGAATCCTGCTTGCCTTTCCTTTCTTGCTTTCTGATTAGCCTCACCCTTTGGTCTCTGGTGGCAACCTGCTTCGCGATATCATCGGTTTCATCTGTGGATGCATCCGATATCACATATATATGCTGGATTTAAAACCAGTTACCCTGCCTTGCCATGATCACATCATTCAACAGACCGTCAATACAACTCCCCTCATTGAATGCAGGGATGGCGATATCAACTGTGGCTGTCGCCTGCTCGAGTTCGTCCCTAGGTGTGTGACCGGGGAGAACTGTTCTGGTAATCGGTGTGACTCTGTTTGCCATGCGTATCTCCTTTCTTGGGGTTCTCTCATTGCCACTGGGGTTCGTTCACAGAGTGCTAATGCAATGGTTCCGCGTCAATAACTCAGTGTAGATGAAACGTCAGCTTTTAGTGCCAGGAACATTATGCTGTACCTTATTAGACTTGTTGCACGAAGCCTTTTGGATGCTTGCGGCGTTCCACCAACCGTAAAACTGCTTACTTGCTCCGCACTTCTTGCAAACCCCGAAATTCCTCTCATCTATTAACCAGTGATGAATACACTCGTTGCAATCGTCATCATGAAGTGTCTCGCGCTCATTCCCCATCTCAAACCTCCCTCAAATAAAATGGAAAAACTGCTGCAAACGACTGCGATCGGTTATCTGTCATTACCCCAGCCCTCACGGAAGGCGCCACGCCTCAGTCGCCTCTTCGTCATCACTAGCCGCGATATTGTGGCTATGCGCACTATTCGCATTATTGTGGCAGATCCGGGTTAAATAAACGCAAGAGCACTTTAGGGGTAAGCGCGTAAAAGTGGTAAAAGCGAAGAATATGTTGGGATGCACATTACATGATTGGTAAAAAAGAGGAATTGGGCACCACTCCCACCTGCCCGTTATCCTCAGCCTAACCCATCAAATCGATTGGTGGGATCGGAAGCTAATTGCTTCCCGTTATCTCTACCGCCTAGCCGGGGTGTAGCAGTCTGAGCAATACACCGGTCGCCCGTTGCGGGGCTCGAACGGTACTTCGCAGTCTTTGCCGCACGAGGCGCAGACGGCCGGATGCATTTGCCTCTGCCGGTAGCCTCCGCCACCGTACCCACCACTGCGCTGTTGTTTTCTGGCTGCCCGGCAGTCAGGACAACGCCCTGGCTCATTGGTGAAGCCCTTGGAAGCGAAGAACTCTTGCTCGGAAGCGCTAAAGGTGAAGCTTGTGCCGCAATCCAAGCAAGTAAGGGTTTTGTCCGTGTAGCTCATGGATGACCTCCTTTTTTTGTGACCTGACTGGAGTTTGATCATCCATGGCCTGGGGAATGCCTAGGTAATAGAACAGGTCGGGGAATAGCAAACTTTTAACAGGTTATCAATATCATGATACCACTCGATCAGAGTTTGTCAAGCTCACCGGCTCTCCACAAAGGAGTCCTTTTGGAGCGCTCGCCTCTGCACCTGCGGTAATGACTGTGCTTGCCCTTTTCTGACCTCGTTATCCGAGCACCTCAACAAGCTCCCTCAGCGGACCGCTTATATTTGTTAACTTTTGATAAACACACCTAGGACCTGATAGTAGTCCCTGAAGGTCATGCCTGCCCTTATCCTGTGTTATCGATCTTCAGCCTCAGTTCATCAAGGGCCATTACCAAAGGCTCGTATGCCGTGCCGACCGTCGGGGAGTAGCAGGTATCGATCACAGCCAATCGCTCGACTGGGACCCTTTCAGCAATGGCGACAGAGAGTCTGTCGATCTTTCCCGCGACCAGCTCCTCTGACATGATCTGCGCCCCTACCAACGCTCGGGTTTGGCGACTGGCTATGAGCTTGATATGGATGGTTCTGCCTCCAAATGCGCGGCGGCGAGTGGCGGTGGTTGTCACGTTAGAGAGCACATCCAGGTAATTCTCTCGGGCGTAGCTCTCAGTGAAGCCCACCGTCCCTACCTGATAGCCAGAAGCCTCCATGATGAATGGCATCGTTGTGCCCTGGTAGGGCAGGACATTGCCCCGGACCAGATTGGTAGCAGCTATCCTTCCTCCTCGGGCAGCGCTGGTTGCTGTTTGATAAAGCCTTTTCAGTCCCAGAATCGCATCCCAGTTCTCGGTACAATCGCCGATGGCATAGATATCTGGGTCGCTGGTTTGAAGGTATTCGTCGACAAGAATACCCCCTGTTTCTCCTATCTCCAGCCCTGCCCTTTGGGCGAGCGCTATGTTGGGGCGCGAGCCGGTGGCGAAGAAGACAAAGTCTACCTTCAATTCCTGATCGGGGAGAGAAAGTATCTTTTTGCCGTTTTGGCTCGCGATGCTGTTCACCCTTGCTCGAAGAATCAGGTCAATTCCTTTGTCCCTTATCCTTGCCTCGACCCTTTCAGCCATATCCTGGTCCAGATAGGCTCGCAGAAGGCTCTCTGACCGGCCCAAAAGGTAGATTCTCTCGTAATTGTTCGCCTTCAGGACAGCAGCCACTTCCACAGCAATTTGGCCGGTGCCCATTATGGCCGCTGTTGAGTGTTGGGGAATGGCTTCCTGGAATACCCTGGCGGTCTTCAAGCTGGTGGTCAACACAAATTCATTCTGGCCATCTATTCCTGGGATAGGAGGGATGGCGGGAGTAGCCCCTAAGTCTAGAATCAATTTGTCGTAGTTGTAACCTTTTTCCCCAGCTATCAGGCGTTTTTCTGCCCTGATGATTTCGGTGACTTCGTTGTTGAGGTGGACAGTAACATTTCTCTGGTCATAGAACTTCCGGGTGAATACAAAAGTGTCATTCCACGAGGGCAAATCACCCTTGAGGACGAAGGGGATTTCGCAAGGCTGGTTTCCTATTTCAGACCTGTCGGTGAATATGTCAATTTGCGCTTCGTCGTTCAAACGCCTGACTACATTGGCGGCATTGCTGGCTCCTCCGCCTCCACCAACTATGCAGACCTTCATTCTCCTTCTCCATTTCGAAGATAATCGTTATGCTTGGCGTTCTGCACTTGGAACAAAACCGCGGTAGCCCTTTATCATTGAGATCGCTGTCGTGAAATCATAGAAGGGAATTCTTGTCATATGTCCATAATCATGCTAGCATTGCAATAGGATGCCGTCAAGGTTTAGCTTCACCCCCGATTTAACGAAACGCGCTTCGTATGGGTGAACAGACAACAAGGCGAAGTCGATGAGAATCACGGTTGTATATGACAATGAGTTAAGGCGGAAGGGACTGAAGTCAGGGTGGGGGTTCTCGTGTCTGGTGGAGGCAAATGGCATATCGCGCATCCTGTTCGATACGGGCGCCAGCGGGCGTGTACTCCTCGACAATATGAAACAGCTCAACCTCGATCCAAGCGCGATCGATGCTGTTTTCATCTCGCATGACCACCTGGACCATACGGCGGGACTTCCCGATATCTTGGAGGCGAATCGCGATGCTGCAATCTATGTCCCAGCATCATTCTCTGGAAGCATCCCAGGAAGGAAAGTAATCAGGGTTGGTGAATCTATTCGTATTTGTGACAAGGTCTACACCACCGGCGAGCTTGCGGGTATTGAACAGTCTCTCCTGCTGGATAACGGTCTGGGGATTAACGTGGTTACTGGCTGCTCTCATCCAGGCGTTGGAGAAATAATCGATGCCGCTTCACGATACGGGAGAGTAAACGGTATTGTTGGCGGTTTGCATGGATTTCGGGACTTCGACAGGTTGAGTGATCTATCGCTGATATGTCCCTGTCATTGCACCCAGTATAAATCGGAGATAAGACGCCTTTTCCCTAACCAGTGCGTAGAGTGCGGAGCCGGTCTAGTACTTGACCTATGAAATAGGCACAGGTACCTGGCAATTGCTCGAAGCCTTGACAAATACCCCGAGATTCGGTACGACATTATAAAGAGAATCTCGAGAGCGCTTTCTAACCATTTCCTTAGCGATCCAGAAGATAGGAGAAAGTTCGTGGAAACAGCTTTGGGTGGCATCAAAGTCCTGGAGCTTTGCAGCATGGTCGCTGGGCCATTCTGCACCAAGATAATGGCGGACATGGGCGCTGAGGTGCTCAAGGTGGAGAGGCCAGGAGTCGGGGACGAGGCCAGAAGGAGGGGGCCTTTCCCGGGTGATATCCCTCACCCGGAGCGAAGCGGCCTTTTTCTCTACCTTAACTCCAACAAGTTGGGTATAACGTTAGACTATACGAGTGCCACAGGGGGCAGGATATTGAAGGAGATGGTTGAGGGATATGATGTCATAGTTGAAGATAATCCCCCTGGAGCGCTCTCTTCCCTGGGGTTGGGCTACGAAGCACTATCAGAGCTCAAGCCCGGGCTTATCATGACCTCGATAACGCCCTTCGGACAAACAGGACCCTACAGGGACTACAAGGCCTACCCTCTCAACTGCATTCACAGCTCCGGGGAGGGCTATGTCACTCCCAGCGGAACTACCTTCCGCGAGCGACCTCCTGTCAAGCTGGGAGGGTTCGCCGGTGAATATGAGGTCGGTATCTACTCTGCGTTGGGCACACTTGTGGCTTTGTACTTCAGGAGCTGTACTGGCGCAGGGCAATACATAGACATATCGAAGCAGGAGGCGCTAACGATTTCCTGTGTTTTCGATCATTTGCCCTATACGATGGTGGGCATGACAGTAAGCAGGTTGATGCCTCGGGTTCCGGAGACTGGCGTTGTCCCCTGCAAAGACGGACACGTCATGTGTGTGTCTTTCGAGGAGACATTCTGGCAAAGGATTAAGAAGCTGATGGGCGAACCCGAATGGACCCAGGCTGACTGGTATCGGGACCAGGATAGGCGCCGGGAGCATGCGGCGGAGGTGAGAAAACGGCTGGAGGAGTGGGCCAGTACTCGTACTAAGAAGGAGCTTCACCAGGGGGCACTAAAGGAAGGGGTCGCTTTGAGCCCATTTCTCACCCCACGGGAGATCCTGCAATCAGAGCTTCTGAAGGCCCGGGGGTTCTTTGCTGAGATAGAGCATCCTCAGCTGGGAAAGGTGGCCTGCGTTACAGCCCCATATCATTTCTCTAAGACATCGTGGCACTGCGAGCATGCTGCCCCGATGCTGGGAGAGCACAACGAAGAGATCTACTGCCAGCGTCTGGGATACACCGGGCAGGAGCTGGCAAGGCTCGCGGGACTAGGAGTGATCTAGAAGAGGTACGAACGTGGAGGCTTTGTCGAACGTCAGGTATCTTGAATTTGGTGAGATGATAGTGGGCCCCTGGGCGGGGCTGATGTTGGCCCTCTTCGGAGCGGAGGTTATCAAGATAGAGAGCGGATACAGGCTGGACATGACGAGAAGGGCTGGCGTGACGGCCCAAGGCGGGCGCGTTGCCGCATACATCCCGGGGCAGCCTATTCCCGAGGGCATGATGACGGACACCCCCGTATTTAACTGGGTCAACTTGAATAAGAGGGGCATAACCCTCAATTTGGGCAAACCCGAGGGGGTCGAGCTGGCGAAGAGGTTGATTGCTATCTCTGACGTTATGGTGGAGACTTATCGGCCGGGCGTGATGGATAGGTTGGGCTTGGGGTACTCCGATGCTGCGAAACTGAAGCCGGACATCATTTACGTCTCCTCTTCAGCAGTAGGATACCACAGCGCGGGGCTTGAGGCGGAGCAGCTGGGCTTTGGCCCCCTTTTCCGCGCTCTCGGCGGGCTGGGTTATCTCACCGGGTATCCCGATGGGCCACCAGGGGAGGGGCTGGGACGAGATGACGTGCTGGACGGAACGATGATCAGCATTGCTGTGTTGATGGCGCTTCTTTACAAGCAGAAGACTGGCCAGGGGCAGTTCATCGATTTCTCGGCACGCGAGGGTATCTCCTTTCTCATTGGTGATTCCTTCATGGAACCTGTGCTGAACAACAGGGACCCTATTAGACAGGCTAATCGCGATGAGGTCATGGCGCCTCACAACTGTTATCGGTGCCTGGATGCCGGTATGGATAGATGGATCAGCATCGCTATTGGCACAGAGGATGAATGGAGCGCATTCTGCCAGGCCATCGGTGGCCCCGAATGGACCGAAGACGACAGGTTCCGCGATGGCTTCAGGCGGTGGCAGAACCAGGAAGAGCTGGACAAGCTCATCGAGGCGTGGACAATAGATCATAGCGACCAGGAGGCGATGGAGATCCTGCAAAGGGCAGGCGTGGCGGCGGTACCCTCCTTCAGCATAGATGAGCTTTGGAGTGACCCTCATCTTGCTCAGCGAGACATTTTTGACGTGGTTGACCACCCTGTGCTCGGGGCACAGCCCTTGATCAAATCCCCATGCAGGCTGTCGGTCACCCCACCAAACATCAAAACCCACGGCACAATGCTCGGCCAGTATAATCAATGGGTCTATGGGGAACTCCTTGGACTCTCAGAGCAGGCCATGTCCGATCTCGCGGGAAAAGGTGCGATTTACTAGCTCTGCTACTGTCTGCGATTGCCAATGGAATGCAGGGTTTTATGAACAGAAACGCTGGCGGTTTTCCTCAGAGGAGGTGAATTGTGAGCACGTATGTGCTGGTCCACGGCGCATGGCATGGAAGCTGGTGTTGGGACAGGCTCGTTCCGCTGCTCGAGCAGAAAGGACACCGGGTTGAGGCCCATGATCTCCCCGGCCACGGCCGCGACAGGACGCCTGTTTCGGAAGTCTCAATGGAGGCGTATGTCGATAGTGTCTGCAAGATTCTGGACGCTCAGTCGGAACCGGTGATCCTCGTGGGACACAGCCTTGGAGGAGTCACCATAACCCAGGCTGCTGAGTACCGACCTGAAAAGGTCAAGCTCCTGGT
The DNA here is from genome assembly GCA_964449845.1 of uncultured Dehalococcoidia bacterium. Classification (GTDB taxonomy): domain Bacteria; phylum Chloroflexota; class Dehalococcoidia; order SZUA-161; family SZUA-161; genus SOKG01. The sequence goes on along the minus strand of CAYVES010000028.1, from coordinate 717 downwards.
GTATATTGCCGCTGTTCTGCTGCGAAACGGCGAGTCCCCGCTTAACGTGCCGGATACGGATTCGTTGCTTGGGCCAAACATGATTATGGCCGAGGATGGAAGTGTTACAATCAAAGATGAGGTCATAAGGGAGGCCTGGTATAGCGATTGTTGCGACGAGGACGCGGCTTGGGCGAAATCGCTCCTGGTTCCGCAGAACCCCGCTACCTTTGCAACAGCGGTAAGCACTAGTGAGGAGAACTTCAGCCGGATACCCCGGGTGTACATTGAATGCCTCCGTGATAGGGCGCTCTCGCCATGGGTTCAGAAGCAGATGTATACAGACGTTCCGTGCAAGGTCATCTCTATGGAAACCAATCACTCGCCGTTCCTTTCGGCCCCCGAGGAGCTTACAGCACATCTATTGTCACTGTAGTCATGGGACAACTCTGCCCACGGCGTTTAGCTGAGGCTTATCTCGCCAGGCTTGGGCTGGATGAATAGTATGGAGCTGGCAATCTACTGCAGACATGGAGGAGGTAGCTATGAGAACTGAAGAAGTAACGACGGTGCATGGAAGGTGGCGGGAGATTGCTGATGGTATCGTGTTCTTGCCACGAAACATCACCAACCTCACAGGAATTATGATGGGGACGATGGTGCTCGCGGTCAGCGAACTATTGGGCCGCCGCTGGGGGTTCTTCGCTGATATGTGGTTCATAACAAGAAACATGCCAA
>CAYVES010000027.1:0-21036 GCA_964449845.1 uncultured Dehalococcoidia bacterium | reverse complement strand
TCTACGCCAACGCCAACACCTACGCCTACACCAACACCTACACCTACGCCTACACCTACGCCTACGCCAACACCTACGCCAACACCTACGCCAACGCCAACACCTACGCCTACACCAACACCTACGCCAACACCGACATATACGCCGTGGTGTCCTGACTGTGAAGAATTTGCGCTAGTTGTTACTAGCGAAGGGTGCTGCGGACTCATGGTAAATGGCGAAGAGGTTCCTACCCCTTACGTTCGTGTCCTTGATCAGGGCACGGAGGTGGGGCTTGAAGCGATAGCGGGAGAGAACTGCGATTTTGTTCGCTGGTTGGTTAATGGTGCACAGTCTACCGACAGCGTCCTAACCATCTACATGTTCTTCAATCACACCGTCTCTGTTGAGTGCTCGGGGGCTCCTCCGGAGCCTACACCAACGCCTACGGCGACACCAACGGCGACGCCTACACCAACACCAACGCCGACACCTACACCAACGCCGACACCTACACCAACGGTGACACCTACACCAACGCCTACACCTACGGTGACGCCTACACCAACGCCAACACCAACGCCAACGCCGGCGCCTACGGCGACACCTACGCCTACACCAACGGCGACGCCTACACCTACACCAACGCCTACACCTACACCAACGCCGACACCTACACCAACGCCGACACCTACACCTACGCCAACACCTACGCCGACGCCGACACGTCACCCCTTTATTCCGGCGGCTCCACCTCCAATTGCGACGCCGACGCCTTCACCTACACCTGCGTTGACGCCGACGGCGACACCTACCCCAACAGCTACACCAACGCCGACGCCTACGGCGACACCTACACCAACGCCGACGGCAGTACCTACACCGACGCCAACACCGACGCCGACGCCGACACCTACAATCGAGTTGAGTGTTAAGGATAACACGATTGGGGCTGGCGATACCGTGCAGTTTACGGCCATGGCGAGGTATCCTGACGGCAGCACTGTCAACATCACCGGCCAGGCTACCTGGAGTAGCTCCGATACCGAGGTGGCAACCATCAACGCGGAAGGCCTGGTCACAGGCGAGAGTGAGGGGACTACGGAGATAACAGCAGCTTTTGATGGGGAGACGAGCGATCCGTTCACTCTAACCGTTAATGCGGCAGCAGCAGCGTTCCAATGGTGGGCCGTTTTGGCAATAATCGCTGCGTTGTTCGCTTTAGCGTTATTGCTCTTTGCGATAGTACGGAGAAGAGGGGGTGGACAACTGGAGGAGGCTTAGTAACCGAAGTGAGAAGATTCTGGGCTTGATAGGTAAGCTTTCGCGATAGCAAGGAAACCCTCCATTCGGAGGGTTTCCTTGCTATCTAGACGGCCTCTGTGTGTGCGGTAGGTTCACGTTCGGCATCAGGAGTAGGGTCGGACATGTTAAAAGAGCAGTTCTCCATATAGTCGGCACTGCTGTCAATCAGAAGGGTAGTCATTCCTGGCATCGTTGCTGCTGCAGTGGCAGTTGGGGTGGCTGCCTTTTTGCCTGCTTGAAGGAAGCTTGGTGAGGTAGCGTGCTCTGTGGGGGCTTGCTCCTGTCCCCCGATCGGATCGGGGTGAATATCTAGGGGGCCTTCTTCGTATCTCTCATTAGCAGAAGTTAGCAGCCGTTGTACTCCAAAAGCGAGAATAGCGATGCTCATTACTGTTTCCAACAACAAGATGACCTTGTTGCTCTCATAGATGTATACCCCGCCATATACCCAGAACAAGGCGAAATGTATGACCAGGATTATCCCCAGAGCAATTACAAGACAGGAAGCTACTACATCTTTGATGGTCATAATTGTATCACTGGCTTTTTGTGGGTCGGAAGCCAGGCCGAAACTGGCTTATTGCCTGCGCTTCTACCACTAGAAGTCTAAGTTGTCTTCTAATGGAGCACAATCACCTAAACGTCCCAATGAAGATAGGAAATAGTAACAACAGAGCAGTAGTACTAGCACCGGCCTACCTCTAGGACCCTGCGATGAGGATTGTGACCGAATAGCTTGTGTGCTATAATTTGCCACGGCGAGGATTGTGAAAGGAGGCGCAAATGGTAGGGATTAGGTCGTATGGTGCCTACATACCGCTGTATAGGCTGGATCGCTCTGAGATCGTCAAGGCATGGCAAAGCCCCTTCCCTGTACCTGGTGAGAAAGCTGTTGCTAACTATGACGAAGATAGCTTAACCATGGCTCTTGCTGCTGCTTGGGACTGCGCCACCGGCATTGACCGTCAGGAAATCGACGGCCTGTTCTTTGCCTCGACTACCTCACCCTACAAAGAGAAGCAGGCATCAACAATCATAGCCGGGGCAATGGCCCTGCGCAGAGACATACTTGCAGCGGACTTCGGGGGTTCCGTTAGGGCGGGGACAATCGCTCTGAGAGCGGCGATTGATGCCGTCAAGGCAGGGTCGGCCAAGAACGTCTTGGTAACCGCTGCCGATCTACGCCTAGCGCCCGCCAACGGGCTGAATGAGATGTTCTTTGGCGATGGGGCAGGTGCTGTACTGATCAGCAATGACGCGGTGGCCGCTGAGTTTGTGGGGGGCCACACCATATCCGAGGACTTCATGGATACCTGGAGGTCGGACAGGGATACCTTCGTTCGCTCCTACGAAGAGCGGTTCGTACGTGAGGGGGGGTATACTCGAGTAGTACCGGAGGCAGCTACGGCTGCTATGAATAAATGTGACCTCAAGCCGCAAGACATCGCAAGGTTTGCTTGTTTCACCGATGACCCCAGGCACGTGAACGCAGCGGCAAGGATACTGAAATTCGACCCTGCCCAGGTTCAGGCCTCCATGTTCATGATTACAGGCCTTACCGGTACCGCTATGCCGCTAATGCTGCTGGTGGCGGCGCTGGAGGAGACCAAGGAGGGTGATAGAATTCTTGTTGGCGGCTACGGCGATGGCTGTGATGCCTTGATCTTTAAGCTCAAGGGGCAGCTAGAGAATGTCCGGGACCGGCTAGGAATAAAGCATCACCTGGCATCGAAGCGTATGCTGCCAAATTACCAGAAGTATGTGCTCTGGCGCGGGCTGATGTATATGGAGCCTCAGTCTCGTCCTGCCCGGCCAACTATATCACTGTCAGCGCTATGGAGAGATCGGGAGTGGGGGCTTCCTCTCTATGGCTCCAAGTGCAAGAAGTGTGGCACCCCTCAGTACCCAATGCAGAGGGTATGCATGGTGTGCCAGGCTGTAGACCAGTACGAACCATACTGTTTTGCTGACAAGAAAGGTAAACTCACCAGCTTCTCCCACGATAATCTGGCAATCACCGAAGACCCACCAATTACCACAGCGGTGGTTGATTTCGAGGGTGGGGGGAGGATTACGTGCAACCTGACCGACCGTGAGCCCGAGGAGACCAAGACGGGCATGGATGTAGATATGACCTTCAGGTGGATGCATTACGTTGAGGGGGTTCATAGCTACTGGTGGAAGTGTAGGCCAGTAAGGTTCTCGAATCAGAGATAGTCAGCCAAGGAGGAGAAATGGAGAGCATCAGAGATAAGGTTGCCATAATAGGCATGGGCTGTACCAAATTTGGGGAGAGATGGGATGCCAGTGCTGATGATATGATCATCGAGGCGGCCCTGGAGGCCTACGAAGACGCTGGCATAGACCAGAAGGATATTCAGGCAGGCTGGGTGGGGACTATGTGGGGCGGTGATACCGGGAGAGTCCTGGCCGAGCCGTTGAAGCTACAGTTCATCCCTGTTACCAGGGTGGAGAATATGTGTGCCACCGGCTCGGATGCCTTGAGAAATGCTACCTATGCTGTGGCCGCTGGCGTGTATGACATAGTCCTGGCTCTGGGCTTTGAGAAGCTGAAGGATTCCGGCTGGAGAGGGCTTGGCGATACCCCCCACCCGAGCGCTAGCAGGGGCATAATAGGGTCGCAAGGCTTCAGCGGTCCCAGTGCCTTTGCTTTGCTTGCTACGGCCTATTTCGCCAAGTATGGCCTGAGCCCGCAAGAAGGCAAAAGGATGATAGGCATGATCTCGGTAAAGAGTCACCACAACGGTGCCTTAAACCCAAAGGCTCATTTGCGCAGAGAGGTGACCATAGAGCAGGTGATGAATGCACCCATAGTTGCCTGGCCCCTGGGCCTATTCGATTGCTGTGGTGTTACGGATGGAGCATCGGCAGCGATTATAGTCCGTGCCGAGGACGCCAAGAAGTTCAGGCCCGACCCGGTATACATCAAGGCGTTGCAAATATCAATAGGTCACTCTCAGGGTTTCACCAGATCTGATTTCGACTACCTTAGCGTGTATGAAAGCGTCCATGCCAGTAAAGCAGCCTATGCTGAGGCAGGGATAAAGAACCCTCGCGACGAGATAAGCATGGCCCAGGTTCACGATTGCTTCAGTATCACCGAGGCCGTTATCATGGAGGACCTCGAGTTCAGCCCCAGGGGGCGGGTGAAGGAAGATATTGACTCGGGATTCTTCGAGCTAACGGGTGGGCTGCCATGCCAGACCGATGGCGGATTGAAGTGCTTCGGTCACCCCATTGGCGCCAGCGGACTGAGGATGGCATACGAGGTGTATAAGCAACTTCAGGGCAAGGCTGGTGAGCGGCAGATAAAGAATCCCAAATTGGGGCTGACTCACAACCTGGGTGGGTTCCCTGCCGCCGCTAGCGTTAGTTGTTGTATCTATGGTCTGTGAACTGAAAGGGCTGCTGAAAAACACAGCTTTTCAGCAGCCCCACTGTCTTTTGGTATCCTTTCCCTAACCTATTTGCACTTCCCGAGGCAAGGTCTCCTCTAGGATTGTTACGGTCTCTTCGACCATATCGTCGATTATTTGCTTAACAGTCCTTCGCCTGTCCAGAAGCCTTGCGGCCTGGGATACGGGGGTTATCAGCATTTCATCGTACCTGCTCTCATCCTTATTCTCAAAAGCATAATCTATGATGTCCTCTATCAGGATGAGGTGCAGCGGCCAGCCCAGGGGTTTGAATGTCCCCTTCTCCCAAACCTCGGTCATGGAGTTCCTAAGCTGGCGCAGGGTTTTGCCAGTATAGCCCTTGAAGATGATGCCATCGCGCTCAGTGGCAGCGATGACCCTGTCCTTTTGGGGCTCGGTAAATGTGGCATCCGGAGCCAGTAAGAACATCGAGCCGCACCATACCCCGATTGCTCCCAGGGCCAGAGCAGCGACCAGCCCTCTGCCATCGGCAATGCCGCCGGCAGCTACTACCGGGATCGGCTTCACCGCATCGACTATCTGAGGCACAACGGCCAGGGTGCCGATACTGCCAGTATGTCCCCCGGCGTCAAAACCCTGAGCCACAATGATGTCTACTTTATCTTCGGCATGCTTCATCGCCATCTTAACGTGGCCACCTATGCCGATGGTCGTTATTCCCCGGGCGCGGCACTCGGATGTGAACTCTCCTAACCTGCCAAGGCCGGCGGCAAGTACCGGGACCCTGTTCTCCAAGCAGACCTCTATTAGCCCCTTCGTCCCCTCCAACGTCCACAGCGCCACTTCTCTTCGGGCAACATAATCCTCGGGGACCCCGAACTGCTTCCTCAATTCTTTCTCATAGGCAACATATTCCTCAGGGATAGATGCCTTAAGCCCCTCCTTGCTGAAACCCTGGTAGTCCTTCAGGCTTTCTGGCAGCAGGAGATCGATTGCGAAGGGCTTGCTAGTGCCCTTTCTGATATCCCTGATCGCCTCGTCCAGCGTCTCAGGGGTGTAGACGGCTCCCCCGAGGCAGCCCAATCCACCGGCCTCTGATACCGCGATAACCAGCGGTGGGTCTGCGAACCCACCCATGCCGGCCTGGAGGATGGGGTATTCGATGTCTAGCAGATCACAGAGCTTTGTTCGAAGCTTTCTTTTAGCCATTCTTAGTCTTCTCTCCTTCGTTATTTGGCTCTCGATGGAAGGACAACTGTAGCGGTGCCAGGAGTCGTTATCCCCCCCTCGCCATTCTCCACCCCGATCTCCAGATCGAGGCAGTGTTCGTCGCCATCAACGTACTTGTTGGTAACCTTTCCTTTGCACAGCCAGGTCTCCCCGTCCTGGGGTTCATTCATGGTTTTCATCAAGCGGGGATGGTCGATGCCGCGGTATTGACAGGAAAACTTCTTCATGAAGCCTTCGTCACCCATCCAGTTAGTCACCAACTGGATCAGCCAGGCGTGCTTGAGTAGCCCGTGGACTATGGTCCCTCCGGTTCCTTGGGACTTGCCGAAGGCATCCTCATAGTGATGTGGGTTGAAATCACCGCTCCCCCCTGCCCATTTCACCAGCATCAGCGAGTCGGCAATCTTTGGCAGGGGGGGCAATTCCGTGCCCACCTCGACATCTTCCCAACATATTTGTTCTTTTGCCATTTGTCTCCTCCCCTACGATTAGAGTTGACGGCCAATGAGGTGTTGTGTTGCCTTGGCCACCAGGTCGCCGTTCTGATTGAGATAGCTTGTCTCGAACTGGCAGATTATCATCGTGCCGCTCTTGCCTTCTTTCGCGGTTACGTCTTTGACCTTGGGACTGGCTACCAAAGTATCGTCGGCGTGCACCGGCAAATAGAATTCGTACGATATGCCGCCGTCCAGAATCCCAGCATAGCCCGCGTTGATCAGGACTCCCATGAGACCGATGATCGCTTCCGACGAGGCGATAGTCTTTGCACTCCAGCCAAAGAAGCCCGGCGGCGCGATGATACCCCCGTACCTCGATTTACTGGCATACTCTTCGTCATAATAGAGGGGATTGTCATTCCCCACGGCGTCGGCATACCTTCTTATCGACCCTTTCTCGACTTCCCTAACGTGTGGTGGGTCTACTTTCCCTATGTGCTGCGTCAACTCCTCTAGAACCATTCAGCACCTCCCCTTTTGGATTTTCCTCTTGATTGCAGATCAACTCAGGCTTCGCTGGGTATTCCCCCACGAATCCGGTGCGCCTTCATCATTGTCGCGGCCTAAAAAAGGATTGCCGCCCATGCTCCCTGCAGGCAGACAACCTACAATATATAACCATATCTCAATGCTTTTGTCAAACGTATCACGATTCTTTGGGATCTTATATTGCCTGCTGAAGAGAGACTCGGCAAACCTCCATATATTACCTCTCAGGAGACCTGGGGCCGGGGCAACAGCCCCGCCTGCTCTGCGATTTCAGGGACTACCTCTTCCCATTCGATAGCCATGAGATGGATTCCGGCCACCCCCTCAATCTCGCGTACCTGGTTAATAATGTCCACACAGAGCTTGGTTCCTTCTTTGGAAACCTCTTCCCTAGGCACGCCGCGCAGTCGCTCAACAACCGTATCAGGGACATCCATCCCCGGGACCCTGGTCTGCATGTAACGTGCTGCACCGACCGATTTTACCGGGGCTACTCCAGCGAGGATCTTCACCTTTTCGTGCAGCCCTCTTTGCCGAACCTCTTCCATCCACTTGGCGAATTTCTCTACATTGTAGATGATCTGCGTCTGAATGAAATCAGCCCCTGCAGCTACCTTCTTGGCCAGACGAAACACTCTAAACTCGAAGGGGTCGGCAAATGGGTTGGCTGCGGCGCCGACAAAAAGCCGGGGTTCTACATCCATCTCATCGCCACACTGAAACTTCTTCTCATCTCTCATGTCCTTAACCATCTTGATAAACTGGATGGAATCGAGGTCGTAGACTCCCTTGGCCATAGGGTGGTTTCCAAAGGACTGGTGGTCACCTGTAAGACAAAGGATATTATTGATACCCAGGGCGGCAATGCCTAATATATCCATTTGAAGGGCAATGCGGTTTCGGTCACGACATGTCATTTGCACCGTCGGTTCCAAACCCTCTTCTTTTCCCAGAAGGCAAGCTGCCCAGCTCGCCATACGAGCCACAGCGGTTTGTCCGTCGGTGACGTTAACGGCGTCAACGCATCCCTTCAAATACTTAGCTTTCCTCTTTATTACTTCAGGGTCAGCGCTTGCTGGTGGGCCAAGCTCCCCGGTTACTGCGAACTGACCACTTTCCAATACTTTCTCTAGCTTGCTCTTTGTTTTCATGGCACTTTCTTTCTAGCGTTGGCTTGCTGAGCCAGCCATGAGGCTGGCAGCCCAGTCCTTAGGAGCAACGATCCTTTCTATCTTATCCAAGCGACCCAGCTTGCTCAGCCGCTCGATTATCTGCTGCCAGACGCAAGGGATATCAGGTGAGACCTCGCACTTTCCATTCACTGAGCCTCCGCAAGGGCCGTTGAGAAGCATCTTGGCGCATCGGGCTATAGGGCAAATGCCTCCCGTGAACTCTAGAACGCAATCGCCACACTCCATGCATCTCTCGCCCTCCCGCCATTCTCCGTGGCGGCCACCCATTGATATGGTATTGCAGCCGGGGTGCACTATCTTATCGACGACTGCTGATGTTGCCTGTACTCCGATGCCGCAACACAGTGCTAGCAGAGAGTCAGCGCCCAGGATTTTGTCTTCGTGGGCTTGCAACGTCATTCTGACCAGATTGTCATTGCACATGAAGTCGATGAGGGATGTGCCGGCAACGGTCTTGCCCGCCTCCTCTAACCTCTGTTTCATATCGAGAACCTCCTGCTCGCCGCCGGTATGGCAACCCTCGGCGCATCCCTTGCAACCTACCAGAAAAACGCTTCCCTCTCCATCCAGGTACTCCAGTATTTGCTCCAGCGGTTTTTGCTTGGTAGTCAGCATATTCACACCCTCGTTTTGCTTGTAGTTTAGTTTGTGCTAAGGGGCAGACCAATCTCCGCTAGCACAGTCTCGATGATCTTCGGCATTCGCCCTTGTAGCTCTCGAGATAGCTCCAGACCTAACTCTACCTCGGCGGGCTCTATCCCAATGATAACGGTCTCTTTGGGCTTGCCTCCCAGAAATTCCATCATCCTGAGGTTCTCCAGGATGCCCATCTGATGGACTGATGTAGTCATTCCTGTTTCAGCAACTGTCTGATCTGGGTTGAATCGGTATATCGTTCCCGGGTCACAACCGCCTTTCACAGCATCCACTATCACAAGCTTGTCTGCGCCCTCGATTAGATGGCAGATATCTGGAGAAGTTCCACCATCGATAACTTCGATATCGCTATGGGAAGGGGGGAGCTCTGCTTGCAGGATGCGAATGGCGTGAACTCCCACCCCCTCATCCTTTAGCAACTCATTGCCTGTACCCAGAACCACAGTCCTTTTCATCTGGCTAAGCTCGTCACTGCATGTGTTTGATCATACCACCCTGAATTCGCTTAGGGTCTTTCCCTTGGGTGTAATGAGGTGTACAGCACAGGCGAGGCAGGGGTCGAAGGAGCGCACAATGCGTACGATCTCAAAGGGATTTTCCTCGTCTCTTACCTTGGTTCCGGTGAGCGCCTGCTCCAGAGGGCCTGGGTGGCCTTTGTCGTCCCTGGGGGACATATTCCAGGTGCTGGGCACCACACACTGGTAATTGACGATCCTCTTGTCCTTGATCTCAATCCAGTGTCCCAAAGCTCCCCTGGCGGCTTCAACCAAACCTATGCCCGTTGACTCCTCTGGAATTTCGTAATCTTGATACACAGGCTCGCCCGGCTTGAGTTCAAGCAACCAGTTTGGCATGATGTCAGCTACGGTTTTGGCACTGAGCGCCCGCGCCAGGTGGCGTCCCAAGACGGAGAACATCACCTCAGGGTCGGCCTTAAGCTTAGCCAGAGCTGGGTCTACGAGCGCTTTGACCTTTTCGTCACCGGCAAGATAGGTGGCCATTATCCGGGCAAGAGGTCCCACCTCGTAGACCTGACCATTGTAACGAGGCGACTTTATCCACGAGTAGGCCCCGTCTTTGCCCTCTTTGGGCAAGGTCTCGCCCTGAGTGGGCTTTCTGCCAGTCGTGGAGTCATCGTACCAGGAATGTTTTACGTCCTCAGTGATGGCCCTGGTATCGAGAGTGCCTAGCTTCAGGTCGGCACCGACGGTCCCTTGCTTGAACAGTCTCTCTCTCTTGGTGAGATCGGCCTCTTTGCCATCGAGTTCATAGCCTCCATAGGAGAGCAGATTGCGGCAGCCGACCCCGATCTCAAGGTAGTCGCTGTATACCTCTGCTACTGCCAGGACATCTGGGAGGTAGACGTTATCGATAAAGGTTCTGATTTCGTTGAGTCTCCACAGGAAGGAGGCGATTTTGTCTACAGTGGGCACCTCGGTGACCCCACCAGGTACGATGCTCACATTGTGCGGCATCTTACCGCCAAATATCGAGCACATCTCCTGGGACTTGCGGCGCATTCTCAGGGCCTCGATATAATGAGCCACCAGTTGTTGATCGACCTGGGCGGGGAAGCGGTAATCACCTTCATAGCGGGGTACGAAGGGACCAAGCTCGCCGCGCCCGATGAAATCCTTCACGGAAATGAGTGTGGCATCATTGCCCTCGTATTTGGCCACTTTGGTTACATCCACATAGTCAAGCGCGGTCAGATGGTAGAAGTGAAGGATGTGATCAGCAATGTGAGCGGCACCCAGAATGAGGTTACGGATAAGCCTCCCGTTGTCGGGTATAGAACCACCCAGGCCAAATGCACTGTCCAGGCATAGCGTGGATGCCGTGGAATGACTTGTGGGACACACTCCACAGATGCGCTGGGTTATACGATTGGCATCGCGCGGATCCCGTCCTCTAAGGATGATCTCAAAGCCGCGGAACAGCGTGCCTGAACTTCTGGCCTCCTCCACCTTACCATTGCCCACCATGACTTCGACTTTCAGGTGGCCTTCGATACGAGTTATAGGATCGATTACAATTCTGCCCATTTTATTGAACCACCGTTTGACCAATATTCGGCAATGTTACGTCCGGCGTCTTCTCATATATCGGCGAAACCAGGTCAGGGAAACCTTCACAAGCGCAGCCGATGCACAGTCCTCCGCAGGCAACACACCAGTTGACGCCGTTATTCCACATCCTTAGCGGGCAGTCGGCGTGCGTCACTGGCCCCTTGCAGCCCAGTTCGTAGAGACAGCCAGGATCGCTGAGCTTCTTGGCGAACTTCTGCTCGTCATAGTAGGCACGTCGGGGACAATTCTCGTGGACCAATTGTCCGTAGAAGGCCTTGGGACGATTAAGTTCGTCAAGCTCATTGGCTCCGGGCAGGCCCCTGAGAAGGATGCTCGCTACTGTTCCTACGAACCAGTCGGGGTGTGGCGGGCAACCGGGGACGTTTATCAACGGCGTAGCTACTTTCTTGGATTGAAAAAACTGCCCTACGCTAACGCATTGGGAGGGGTTGGGTCTGGCTGCGGGAATTCCTCCAAAGGAGGCGCAAGTGCCCAGAGCGATCACTGCCAGCGCATCGCGCCCCAGTGCCTCCAGTCTAGAGGCTATGGATACTGGCTTGCCATCTTCGTCCTCGCCTATTGAGCCATAGGCGCCATCTCCTTTAGTAGGTATTGCTCCCTCCATTACCAGAAGGTAGCCGCCTTTTTTGGCTTGCCAGGTCGCTTCCAGGGCTTTGATTACCAGCTCTCCAGCTCCCGCCATCACCGTAGCCTGAAATCTAAGATTAACGTGCTTGCCGGGAATTACTTCGTCGACAAGCACGTTCTTGATGGTGGGGCTGACTGAGTTGAGGATTGATACCGAACAACCTGTGCAAGTAGCACCCTGTAACCAGACCACAGGATATTCTTCGGTCCTGCTATTTGCCATAATCCCTCCAGCTTTTTGAATAGCCGAGTACTTGAGTCAATTCCTCTTGTCATTGGCTAACACGCAAAAAAAGAGAGTGCTTTGCGTTCAGCAGGCCTTCTACTAGTATAGTGCGGTTGCTCGCTGTTGTCCAGTTTATGAGGCGGCTTTAGCGAAAAATTTCACAAAAGACGATGACTCTTGCCCGGTCTTCGGGGACTAACTCCCGCACTGGAGGCGGTCTATGTGGTGCTGGGGGACGAGACAAACCTGCTTCCATAGCCGCTGAGCTTACTCAGCACCAGTTCTGGCATCTGAGGCAGTTCGATTCATAGGATCGGCTTCTATTGCTACACTCGCTGGCCCCATATATAATACCGCAAGAAGACTATAGCGACGCTAGTTGTGATGGTTCTTTTCTGGAGATGAGATAACCCGTGATTGTCGAGTGTCACAAATGTGGCGCGAAAAACAGCATCCCTGACCTTTCAGAGCCGGGTAAGAGCTATCATTGCGGCAAGTGCAAGACGAGGCTCACTCTCACTCCCAAAGCTCCCGATGCTCAGGATGAAAGAAGCGCTATTCTTCAAGTCGATAGAACGGATTACCTGGAGCATGTCGAGGTTAGAGAGCCAGCAGCCCCTAAACCCTTGCTTACGACAGCAGTTAGCTAGTTCAGGGTAAGGGAGAATCAGTTTGTCTTGTCCTTGGCTCTGCTTGCGCTGATTCTGCACTTGTGCGTAGTCCCTTATGGCTCCATGCTTATCTGGGATGAGTCCTGGTATGTTCCCGATGCGCGGTCTATTCTACACGGAGAGGAGCTGACGACACTTGAGCACCCATCCCTGGGCAAGCTGTTCATAGCGTGCGGGATCTCTGTCTTTGGAGACAACCCCTGGGGGTGGAGGGTTCCTTCCGCGATCTTCGCAGTTGCCTCTATTGTCCTATTCTATCTCATCTGCCGCAAGCTTGCAGGAAAGTTGGTAGCTCTTCTAGCATCTATTCTCCTCATTTTCGAAAGTCTGACCTTCGTTATCTCCGGTGTGGCAATGCTGGATGTCTTCTCTCTCACATTCATGCTATTGGCTTTCCTATTCTACTTGCAGGATAGGCATGTCTTCTCAGGCGTGTCCCTTGCATTGAGCGGGCTATGCAAGATGACTGGTTTCCTGGGAGGATCGGCCATTTTGGTCCATTGGCTCATCAGAAAGAGGAGACAGTCGCCTCGAAGTATTGGATTGTTCTTAGTTTCCGCTTTCGTAGCTTTTATGATCCTGATGACTCTTACTGATTTTGCTGCTACGAGAGAATGGCTCAGCCCCATTGATAGAGTATGGATTATGCTGGTCGCTCATGAAGCAGCAACATTTGAGACGATGACGCCTGAGGAGCTCGCCATGGCGTCTTACCCCTGGGTGTGGATTTTGAGCTTAACAATGGGTTGGCAATTTGCTCATTTGCCCGCCTACAAAACCATGATCAGTCCTGCGCTGTGGATTTTGATTATCCCCTCCATGGGCTACATGTTGTACGAATTTGCTAAGAACAACAGAGACATTTCCCTCTTTGCTCTCCTTTGGTTTGCAGCCACTTACATAGTCTGGATACCACTCGTACTTGCCACCGATAGGCAAACCTTTTTATTCTACTTCTACCCTACTATAGGGGCCGTATGTATGGCGACTGGGTTTGCCATGAAGAGGCTCTGGGAGGTCTCATCGAAAGGACGTATTGCTCAATATCGTCGCCTGATTGGAGCAGCTATAATAGGCTATTTGGCCTTACATGTGCTCTTTTTCCTCGCCTACAGCCCATTGATGGAAGCGCTCAAGTCATACTCCTCTGTGTCCCAGGGCAGCTAATACACGTTATCAGGGAAGATAGTAGCTTTGTTCCGGATTGAGAATTACGGTGCTGGCGAAAGCATCTTCAGGCAAGGTGATTTCGGGAGAAGAATATATTTGATAAAGGAGGGAGAGGTAAGTCTTGAAAGAGAAGTTGACCTTGGGAATAGCACAGCAAGGGTGACCGTCGCATTACTAGGAAGGTGCAGGCTCCTGGGTTGCCATTCTTGCCTTTTGGGCGAATATGGCCGTCTCACAGAGACGGCGGTGTGTCAGAAGCCAACGCAACTTTTCTCAGCAGAAGCCAGCGATCTAAGAGCCGTGCTTGAAAGCAACCCCCAAGCTGCCATCAACTTGCTAAAAAGGCTTTGCTGTATGCTTCATGATAGATTGCGGGGTGCGTACGGTGCTATGGATGCCCTGTGATCCATCATTATGAGGGCATACTTACCAAGACTGGCACCGTGCCACCTCTGCCATCGAGGCCTATCATGGGCAGCGCAACGTCCCCCAAGTTGGCAAAGGGATGCTCGGTCAGACTAGTTTCCTCCCTCGATGTGAGATCTCATCCGCTGTAGTCAACTTCAGTAATTGCCTTCGCCTTTACAAGAGACGACAAATGCCGCCACAGCGTGGCCTATTAGCGGAAGATGCTAAAGAACTCTTTCTGGCAGCGCAAGCGAGATAGTCAGCCAGCATGATGCCCCTTTTTGGCTCTCTCAGGCCTTGTCCTAGCAAGGCGTCCTCCGCTACAATCCGCCGGAGCACGCCGGCCCGCTTGACGAGGATCATCACCTACCTTTTCTCATCCAAGGATACTCTTGTCTAAGCTTAGAAATCGTATCCAAAGATTGAACTAGGCTAATACTCCAAACAAGCCGCATCTCCCATGCGCGACGGCAGTAAGCGCAGATGGCTGCAATACCGATGCAATTTCTCTCCTGCGCTAAGCGGCGCGTACGGCTGCGGGATCATACTGGAAAAAGTGCCCGAAAAGGCGACTTGGTGAGCGAGCTTGCGCTCATGAGCCTGTTCTACGCTGAAAGTAGCGTGGCCAGAAGCGATCACTAAGAGTAAAGGCTTATGGATCCCTCCTACTAAGTACCCAACAATTGGGCGAGTTGTTACTTCTGCCACTTTGTTGGACGGATGTGTTGCTCCACAATGGATAGGCCTACGCAGAAACAGAGTCTTCACCTAGTAACCAAGAGCTCCAAAAGGACTTGGTTTTCGCGAGGCGGTTTATCGCTGCAAGTGAATAATCTCTTAAGCGATTATCGAGGACTAACCACTTGTCACCCACAAATGAGCGGCGGCGGCAAGAAATCGCGGTGCTCTGCACAGCGGAAGTACCTCAAGACAGGCACAAATTTCCCCTCAGCCGAGTTGAACGAAAGTTCCAGGTTCGGCACTATTCGTTTGGACAATATAGATACTCGACCCTCTGGTATTCGTTCCTATCGTGATTGTTGTAGTAAATCTTGGCCAAGGCCGGATCGACCTTGGCCTGTGCATCGTAGTCCCATGGCGGCGCAGCACATTTCGGACACCAGTGTCCTGCCTGAACTAGCCTTTTTGTGGCTTCCCATTCATGTCCGAAGCCACATTTCCATCTGAGCTTTTCATTGACATTACCAGACTCCGCCGATAGGCATTGTCCGCCCCTCGATTCGGCCAGCTCCTTCACATCCTCTATCTGGTCTGGTGAGTATTTGCTTGACGCCGTTTCTTCCCCTGCACCTGCATCAACGTAATGATCCCAGTCGGGAATGTTCCCCCATGCTTCACGGCTGCCGAAGAAGGCCTTGATCTTCTCCTCGTCGTTATTCTCTATCCATTTCAGAGGGTCTGCCATTCTCCTCAAGAATGCTTTGACGATAATAGCGGGGGCAATTCTTCCTCCGACTTTCAGATACCACGGGATGGTTTCTTCTACCTGCCGATAGTGATCTTGAAGCGAGTGCCGCCAGTGCCCCAGATACTCGTTGAGAACATAACTGTCCTCATACCAGCAGCAATGAAAGTTCCTTATTGCGAACCAGTTGAGGGGCATTGTCTTTCTGTAATCTCCTAGTCCGAACATTCTCATCATGTGCTCAAGATAATCTTTGAAGACTCCCCTGCATGATGGCCCCCCTCCCATATTGTATACCCTGCCGTAGAACTCATCAGGGGCCTCTATGGTCTGAACAAGCCCGTATCCTGCGTCTTCGGAGGTGATTAGCTCGATGTGGGTGTTAACGGGCTGGTGAAACATAATCGGGTCCATCAGTGACATTGCGTTCGGGATAGCAATATAGGTCTGCCGCATTATTGCCCAGTATTTTAGACCTGACTCTATGACCGCTTTCTCTGCAGCTATTTTTGTCGTGGCATAGAAGTCGCCGACGCTTGGTTTGAGGGGGTTCCCGACCTTGACCATATGAATAGGTGGGAGCCGATCCCCATATTCGGCAACGGAACCGATATAAACGAACCGGACATCTTTGCCATTGTCTGGCTGTTGCTTGATCGCCGCGATTATGTTTTCGGTGCCACCGCAGTTTATTCTCTGACATAGTGGCGGGTTGTCATCCGCCTCCGGCGCGATTAGCGCGGCAGGGTGTAAAACGTGATCTACACCGTTGACGGCCTCCAACACGTCATCGAAATTGCACAAATCTCCCCACATGATCCTTAATCCTGCCTGACCCTCGTATTGTGCAAAAGCCTTCTTGTTCTTGGCGGAAGGTCTGAGCAAGATCACTGTATCATACTTGTCTCTTCTTCGTAGCAGCTCTTTGAAGGCTTCACCACCCATAGAGCCAGATGCACCGGTCAATAGCACCTTCTTCTTTGTCATTTGCAATTCCAACCTGTTCTTGGTATCCTGATTCTCCTACTGGGAACAAGATTATATAGCAAATTCAGACAAGAAGGAAGTTGGTATGGCGCAACGCTTATACTAGATTGCAAACCAGCTTCCCTGTCAATCGCTGGCTCTGTAGTAGGACAGGATAGGTATGAAGACGCTGGTTACTGGAGGTACGGGATTCCTCGGGAGCCACCTCGTGGAACGCTTGGTGGGGCAGAGCCATCAGGTGCGTGCACTCGCTCGGAAGTCATCGGACATCAGTCACCTGAAGACCACCGGGGCCGACATCGTGATCGGCGATGTTGATGACTATGAGAGCCTTCGTCCCGCCCTCGAAGGCGTTGAGGTAGTATACCATGCCGCGGCCAGGGTTACTCCTGGTTGGGGTGCGTGGAAATCGTTCCACTCATCGATCATAAAAGGCACCGAAAACATGCTGAGAGCCAGCGCCGAGGCCAGGGTTCAGCGCTTCCTCCACGTAAGCACCGGCACCGTCCACGGCAAGCTCTGCGAGGGGGATACCCCTGCCTGTGAATCCACCCCGCGCCGCGTAGTTTTCGGTCCGGACTGCTACTATGACTATGCCAAGCTGCAGGCCGAGGATGTGGCCTTCGAGTACCACAAACAGGGCAAAATCCCAGTCTCAATGGTCAGGATAGGCGCGATCTACGGACCACGGGACAGGCTGCTCGGCGACCGGGTATTCCGTCACATGTCGATGCCTGTTATAGTGTGGCCAGGGCAGTCGAACCCCAAGTACAGCATCGTGTACGTTTCGGATGCTGTCGATTTGCTCATCCTGGCATCAACCAGTGATCGGGCTATAGGAGAGGTCTATAACGTGGCTGCCACTCAGGAGATTAGATTCCGTGCGTTTGCAGCAGCCATGCTCCAGGCCATGGGTTCGAAGAAGCTGCAGGTGACCATTCCCTACGCCCTCGGTTATGCCTGGTGTGCGGCAATGGAGGGGTGGGCTAAGCTGCGCCGCGTGAAGGAGATGCCCTACCTGACCCGCGCCGGTCTGCAGTTCCTCAACAAAGGGCTGTACCTCGACGGCAGTAAAGCCAGGGAGGAGTTGCACTGGGAACCTGGAGTTTCTATGGAGGAGGGCACCAGGCTCTATGTCGAGTGGCGTCGATCGCGAGCGAAGAAATGATCCGAATGCGGCTTGTCTACGTCTCTACAGCGTGGCTATCGGTTCGAGGGCAGGGGCCAAAGTAGAAGATAGCTTTCTCCCGTGCTCTCTTTGCAGAAGTGACCTCAAGAGATAATCTTTTTGGTAGGAGTGACGAAATGGAAGTGGCTGTACGGAAAGAGCTGGCGAAGGACTTGGAGGGAATAGTCGGGGAAAAGTATGTACGAGCGGATGATGTCATTAGATGGACCTATGCAATAGAGGATTTTGCCGGCGCCTTCTTTCATCCCTTGTCTGATAAATATGGGCGCCCGGACATAGTGGTGAAACCTCACTCCGCCGACGAAGTCTCGAAAATTGTTAAACTGGCAAACAAGCAAAAAGTTCCTGTAATAGCCAGAGGCGGAGGCTCGGATATGACCGGCGCGGCGACTCCTCTTAAGAAAACAGGTGGCATAATCCTCGATATGACAGATATGAATCGTGTCCTGGATTTTCAAGAGGGATTAAACGCGGTAAGGGTTCAGCCTGGAATAAGGTGGGGGGAACTACACCATGAGCTCGCAAAGAAGGGCGTTACCTCCGGTGTTCGAGGGCCCCATGGTTTTCTCGGAGCTACACTGGGAGGGGGCATAGGGGGAAATTGCTTCTCAATAAACAGCCCGAAATATGGATGGGTCAATGAGAATGTTCTAAACCTGCAGGTAGTTCTACCAAACGGGGATATTATAGAGACCGGCTCTTTGGCCAATACTAAGGTGAAGGATTGGTATTACAGATATTGCAACGGCCCAGACCTGGTAGGCATATTCTTAGGAGCCGGCGGAGCATTCGGAGTAATAACGGAATTCACTCTTAGAACATATCCAATCCCCGAGCACTCCGCTACCCTCGCCTACTCTTTCCCGGATACAGATTCCCAGCTTAAATTTGTGTTCAAGCTGGAATGGTACGGTTATGTCACGGATCTATGGGGCCTTGCTTTTTACACTCTTCCTGATTCTATAAAAAGGATACTTGCCCCGCTTGTGGGAGAGCGAGATCTTGCCATTTTTGCCACCGAGGCCTATGACAAAGACATATTTAAAGCACAAAAAAAGGCCGTAGACAAAATGGCAAAAGAGTTCAATGGTACTGCTATACCTGTGGAAGGCTTGTGTCACGCTCTGGGCATATCCATCATTAATCAGACAGAGTGGATGGGAGGGGGAACATTCGGTAAAGTCATGGGACCAAATGGCAGTGACACTTGTTCCATAGCCCACCTTCCTCAATGGCAGAGGGTGGTGGGGAGTGCATTAGAAATCATGCAAAAAAACGAAGATGCGCTGAGCGGCTCTATACCTCTAATAGGAGCAGAGCACTTCTTCCTTTTCGCTCAACTTCTTGGCAGAGGTGGGATTTCCAATACGTTTGCAATGACGCCCGGTGACTTCACGGACCCTGAAAAGTTAAAAAAGGCTCAAGACTTGTATAACGAAATAGTTGAGTCCTACATGGATACTGGTGTAGCAGCACTCTACCGGATTGGCAAGGAGAGTCAATTCTTAATGAAGAGATTCAAACCAGAGTATATTTCGTTCATGAAGGCGATTAAGAAGGCCCTAGATCCGAACAATATAATGAATCCAGGAGTCCTGGGGCTTGGGCTGGAGGAGGAAGAATGAGGCTGGAAGAATGCAAACAGGAAGCCTGGATATGCAATCACTGCTCGATGTGCACACAGACCATCAATGACGAATCTGGGTTCTACAGAGTCTGTCCAGTCTATGAACAGCTAAGATTCGAAGATGTCTCAGCTAGGGGGCACAATACCATAGCATTCTATCTCCTGAATGGAACGCTCAAGTACTCCAAAGAAGTCGCTAATTCTACTTATGATTGCACTACATGTGCTTCATGCGAAGAGATATGCAAACCTATGAGCAATTTGATAGCTCAGATAGGCGGAAGTGCCCTAAAGACCTTGCTGCCTGGAATCTTGCGCCCGCTTGGAGCAGAATTAGAGCCTGTTCAATCAGTCGCCATCGTGCAAGCAATGCGCGCTGATTGCGTTGATCTCGGGCTTCAGCCAGAGCCCCTCAGGAAAATGGCTGAAAGCACTGAGAAGAACTACAACCCCTATGATGAACCGCATGCAAACAGGACGAAATGGGCAGAAGGCCTCGATATACCTAGAACTGCCGACACAGTCCTCTTCGTAGGCTGCAACGCAGCCTACCGAAGACAGGAAATAGCTGTATCAACCGCAAAGATACTGAAAGGTGCGGCGGTTGAATTCGCGGTGCTAGAGGATGAATGGTGCTGCGGATCACCGATGCTTAGGGCGGGGAATGTAGATGTAGCGGAGAGAATGATTAAACACGACGTGGATTTGCTGAAGGAGAAGAACGTTAAGCGCCTCGTTACGGCATGTGCCGAAGGTTATATGGCGATAAGCAAGGATTGGCCCAAGGTCACAGGGGCCCTTCCATTCGAGGTTCTGCATATGTCTCAATTGATGGCCGAGTTGATTTCAAAAGGGAGGATAAGACTCAAACGCAGAATCAATAGAAAGGTGACCTATCACGATCCGTGCCATCTGGGGAGGGTGATGGGTATCTATGACGAGCCGAGGGAGGTTCTGAGAGCGATTCCAGGCGTTGAGCTGGTTGAAATGTATCCAACGAGGCACGCAGCATGGTGCTGCGGTGCGGGGGGAGGCCTGAAAGACTCTAACCCAGCTCTTGCACTAGCTATAGGTGCGGAGAAGATCCCTCTGATAATGGAAACTGGTGCGTCTGTCCTGGCGTCATCATGTCCGTTCTGCAAGACGCACTTCGTGGACGTGATCGGGAGGGCAGGGAAGCTAATCGAGGTCAAAGACGTAACCGAGTTAGTTGCAGAGTCCATGGGGGTCTAGACATGGCAACGATAGTGGAAATACTGGACGAGCTAGAGAAAGCGAGACTGGCGCCGATTGTGCTCCCAGCGTTGAGGATAGCGAATCCTATCTTGGGTGCGTTGCCAAGAGGCTGCCTGCAATCCATCTTGTCGAGCAGGGAGACGCGGGACAGCCTGGTCAAGACGGTTGAGGGCCTCTCACCTATGCTGCCCGACATGATTAGATTCCTCGGACATGTGTCCCAATCCAAACTCGCAACCGGTCTTTTCTCACTCTGGGCAGCGATATTGGCACCGATTATGAAGCTTTTCGCTCCTGCTGTAGCGAAGCTCGTGGTACCGGGATCAGGTCCAGCACTTAAGCTTGCAGGTCGTTCGGGTTCTGTTCTACCTCCTCTAATAAAGGTCCTGGACGGCGTGACGAGGGCCGAGCTGTACCTGGAAAGGCCATTCAAACGTATTCTCTCCCTCCAGTTTCGCTCATAGTACAACTAGCGCGCCAGAAGCAAGTCCTTTTGGAGCGCCGCCTAATACCTGTTTTGTCGTTGTCCAGGGAAAATGTCAGGGTTTAGTGTTCAGCGATTATGTCAGTAAGTTACTAGGAGTCTGTCCGAGTAATAGCTTTAGCAAGTTATGGCAGGTATAATAGGCTA
>CAYVES010000026.1:16711-21037 GCA_964449845.1 uncultured Dehalococcoidia bacterium | reverse complement strand
ATGTCTGACCTGCAATAAGCCCGGCGCCCCGACTGGGCACAAGGGTAATCCTGCGTTCTCCCCTGATGGGCGGTGGATTGCCTTCACTGCCGAGAATGAAAACGGGACGCATGACTTGAGCGAGGAGCCCGGCAAGGGAGGCAACAATGATCTTTGGATAATGACCAGCGATGGAAACAACTATTATCGGATGACCAGCGTGCCAAAAGATAATGGCGGGACATTGCATCCACATTTCTCGCATGATGGGACAAAACTCACTTGGACCGAGATGTATGAAGCGTCCAAGATCACTCCTGCCAAGGTCTTCGGCTCTTGGAAGTTGAAGATAGCCGATTTTTCCGTAGCTGGTGGAGTTCCTACACTTTCCAATATCAAGGAGTATATTCCAGGGGATGATGTATTCTACGAGAACCACGGATTATCGCCGGATGGAAGCACTTGGCTATTCTCCAGCAATTTCAGACGAGGTGTATCCGTATCCAATCTGAATATCTACACAATGAATTTAGGAAGTGGGAGAATAACACAACTGACAACTTCTGACTATAACGAACACGCTCAGTATTCACCTGATGGAAACAAAATGGTATGGATGCACGGCCCCGGGGGGGGGACTTATGAGAGTGACTTGTGGCTCATGGACAGTGATAGCACCGATAAGCTGAGGCTCACTTCCTTCAACGACCCAACTAGTCCTGACTACGCGGGAGGGCCGGTGCTGGTAGGAGATAATTCTTGGAACGGAGAAGGTAGCAGGGTCGTATTTGTCTTGATCTCAGGGACCAAAGAGAAGCAGCAACAGCATAATCTATACATCCTGGATTTCGAAGGCAGTTGTGGTTAATGGGCAGGGGCTGCGCACGTTCCCCCTCGGAGGCCACCTGGTGCTGTCCTCTCAGCCCGCGTAGAAGGGTCTGCCAAGCTGGGATGGGGCGCTGAGTTAGCTAAGGCACACGCCGGCTCGCTAGCTCCTGGAGTAGTTCAGCTGCCTGTGTTGCACCGCGATAGCACGCGAAATCGGCTGCCAGCCGACGCGCGTTACCGCGGAATGAGGGGTCGTCGAGGAGGCGTCCTACAGCCTCTCGCAGGCGCTTCGGTGTGCAGCGCTGCCACGACAGTCGCAGTCCCGCGCCGGCCTCCGCCACCCGCCACGCATTTTCTGGCTGGTCCCAGGCTATGGGAATCACCAGCAGGGGAATGCCTTCTCGCAGGGCGCCAAGCACGGTGCCAGAGCCGCCGGTAGTGATGACAAGGTCAGCACGAGGCAGCAAATCACTGAGCGGTACCCACTGCTCCACTCTAATATTGGGTGCCACTCTCTCCAATCCCAACTCGACCGGGTCACGATGTGTGCCGGTTGTCATTACCACCTGCATGGGCAGGTCACCTAGCCCCGCCGCCGCCGCCCGCAGCACCACTGGTATCTTACCTGGGATCGTGCCCTCGCTAACGTACACCAGTGGGCGGTCGTCTTGTAGTTGCGTCAGCCACTCCGGCGGCGCCTGACCGGCTGGTTTGTCCCACAAGCATGGGCCGACATAGTGCACGGAGGGAGGCAGGTTGCTGCGCTGATAGTCGAACTCTGGGGTGCTGGGCATCAGATACAAAGGCAGCTGGCCGGTGTACTCGGTAACCGAGGTGCGGAGAGGTGGTAGGCCATAGGATTTGCGCAATTCACTGGCGGCACGCAACTCACCTCTGACGATGAGGCCAAAGACGACTCGAATCAGTCGCGCTCGCAGCCGGGCGAACGCGTTTCGTGGCCGGGGGAGTGATACGCCCAACAACGGGGCGTCGCTGCCGGGCAGCACACAGGCAGCCGCGTAGGAGAACACTGCGACCGGTATTCGCCGAGTTTCATGGAGTACAAGGATGGGCCCCCACATTATCGGGTCGCAGACGATCACATCCGGCGTCCACGTCGACAGCAAGGAATCCAGGTCTGCCAGTTGAGATGGCACCGTTCCTATGAGCAGGTCGCGCCACATGGCTCGCAGTCGGAGTGGGTGCCCTCGCTGGGCCATAATACCGGCCGGCGACAGCACGGTGTCGTGCACCAGCGCCTCGTCTATGCGCTGGAAAGGGAAACAGACAAAGCCTTCTCCCTCGACGATGGGACGCGCCTCTGCGCCAGTGTAGAAACCCACCTCATGGCCGAGCCTGCGCAAAGCGTGGGCGACCGCTATGTTGGGGTGGATATGGCCGGGGAAGGGCCACACAGTGAAGAGAAACCTAGCCACGCTGCGTCAACCTACTGCGAACTACCAACTGCTTCCTGTTTGACCTTCTCAGGCGACTCGTCCTTGGTTACACGTCGTATTATCTCGCCGAAATAGACTCTTTCGAACAGCTCGCCAGGAATGTGTCGGCGCAACGCGGTCACAAGTCGGGCCCTCCAGCCAACCATGTACCGCGACTTGGGTCGCCTGGCTGTGAGTGCCCGATGCACGGCCTTGGCTACGTCGTCTGGGGTGATCCCGCTGCTTCGCGCTACCGCGTCGACGAGCTTCTCCTCGCGCATGAACCAGGCATAGTAAGGGCTGCTGGCATCGGTGGCCGCTTTGGCTCTGCGACGCTTCTCCCCGAAGATGGGGGTCATAATAACGCCAGGTTCGACCAGACTGACATATATGCCAAGCGGTTGGACTTCTTGTCGCAACGACTCGCCGAAACCCTCCAGAGCAAATTTGGTCGAGCAATAGACACCGTTGCCCAGCGATCCGATACGCCCGCCCACTGAGCTGATGATCACTATTCGCCCTCTCCGGGCTGCTCGCATGTGTGGCAGCACCGCCCGTGTAACTGCCATGGTGCCGAAGACGTTGGTCTCGAAGACGTTGCGGATTTCTGCATCTGAGACGTCCTCGAAGTAGCCGCGCATGCCTATGCCAGCGTTGTTGACCAGGCCGTAGATTCCACCACACTGATCCACAATGGTGCTCACCGCCTGGTCTATGCTTTCTTGGTCATTGACGTCCAGACGGAGCACTTCGAGGTTGACATTGCGCCGGGCAGCCTTAGCGTCCAAGTCTTCGCGTTGCCTGAGGTCTCGCATGGTCGCATAGACCCTAAAACCACGCTCCGCCAGGCACACCGCCATTTCCAGCCCCAGGCCGCTTGATGTGCCTGTAATCAGCACATTGTCGCTCATTGTGGCGGTTCTCCTTTGCCAGCGATTGACTCCGATTGGCTCGGCACCGTCGCCGCCTGTTCCTGAAGGAAGCCTTTGATATGCTGTGCCAGTAGCTCGGGGTGCTCTAGTGGACCGAAGTGGCTAAAATTGGAACGCGGCAGCATGACAGATCTAGTGTCGGGCAGATGCTCACTGAGATAGCGGTAGGTTACGAGGAAAGCCGAGCTCTCCCCGTAGACCAGCAGTGTCGGCGTCCTGATCTCCTCTACCCTGTCCAGCGTAAATCCATCCACCTCCTCATAATCCTCTATCATAGTGGTCTTATGAAGCATGTTGAGCAGGGGCTCCGCCTTTCGAGGCCGTCCGGTGGCTGGGCCGAAGATTTTGGGAACCTTCAGGCTCAGTTTCAACATGTACTCAGGGTCGTACCAGTGCTCACGTGGCACGTGCAAGCCAAACGCCGCTAGCGTTTCTCGCCAGTTTCTCCAGCCTTCCCAGTCCTCGCGCTTGCGCGAGTGAATCATAGCGGCAAGACCAGCCTCTATTGCCACCACCTTGTCCACACGTTCCGGGTGTAGCAGCGCAAAGTGTAAAGCCACGTCCGCACCGAAGCTGTGTCCCACCAGGTAGGCGCGGTCGATTTCAAGCCCATCGAGCACGCCTTTAAGGTCAGCAGCCATTACCTTTGTGGTGTAGCCGGTAGGCGGCATGTCGCTGTAGCCATGACCACGCAAGTCATAGGTTATGATGTGGAACTCCTTCTGCAGCATTCCCACAATCTTCAGGTGCCACACGGCCAGATTGCCGGTTAACCCGTGGAGCATGACCACATCTGGCCCCTCGCCCACGTGTTGGTAATGTATTTTTATGCCATTGGCTGGAACCTTCGGCATAAGACCTCCTCCAGACACATACGCCCGTCCTGGAGTTGAGCACTATGGAACCTTTATCAGTTCAGGCGTTGATATAGGGCCTACAACCCCGCTAGGCGTTTGGCTCACCCTTCGACAGGTCTCACCACGGGCAGACCCTTGACCGCCTCCGCCTCCTAACCTCCATCGTAGGTATGGCTCTCAAGTATCACTCTATGTAGCCCAGTGCTCGGAGCCGCTTGGCTATCTCTGCCTCATCCTCTGGGCTGAGAGTATATTCCTGGTCTCTGTCGCCTTGCTCCGCCACCCCGACCTGGG
>CAYVES010000026.1:0-16611 GCA_964449845.1 uncultured Dehalococcoidia bacterium | reverse complement strand
GGGCTGAGAGTATATTCCTGGTCTCTGTCGCCTTGCTCCGCCACCCCGACCTGGGTGGGCTCGCCGCCACGGACGGGCAGCTTCCTCAACGTAGACTCGTGGAAGAGCTCGGTAGGAAGGTCCCCTTCAACATCCTCGGGGATTGGCAGCCCAAGGCAATAAAGTAGCACCGGTGTGACATCAAGGATCGACAGCTGAGGCAGGCTAGCCCCCCGACGGATGCCAGGCCCTCCTGCGATGAACACCCCTTCGGGACGATGGGTGCCCTTCGCCTCCTGCCGCCGCTTAAGCGGGGCATCAGACGATAGAATGGATACCTGTCCGCCGTCTCTCAGAGCCAGCGTCAGGTCCGGGGCCAGGCCCTGGTACGGCCCAGCGAATGCTTCCTCTCGCGTCCAGATTTGAGACACCACCGGGTCGTCATTCTCCCCATCGGTAAAGCCCCTCAGTGATGCCATCAACTGGTCGCGGAAGCGATGGTAGTCTCTGACTGGGACACCAGAAGCGTTCTCACTGTCTGCAACCACGATATGGATGCCGTTGCTGCTAGGAGTGGCTGCGTAGGCTGTAGTACGGTCCCAATCCAGTTCATATACATGACGGGCGATCTTGGCAATACCTAGCGCCTCGGATTGCTGTTGTTGGGACGCTTGCGTATCTGCCCAAGCCAGGTATCCGTGCTGCTGGAGCCAAGTGTTGACATGGAAAACCTCGGCCGTGGGGCCAAAGCCGTGATCAGATGCGAGCACGATGTTGGCGTCGCGGTCGCTCATAGCGACGATCTCGGCGAGCAACTGGTCCAGTTGCCTGAAGTACTTCAGGCCTTGCTGCCGGATATGCCGCTCCCAGGGGGTTGGGGAATCACCCAGGCAGGCCGGGTCCAGAAACCGCCAGCATAGGTGTTGAAGTTTGTCAACACCGTCGAAAAGAATAGCAGTGAGCTCGCACCGGTCGTGCTCCATCAGGAAACGCAATATCTCGAACCAGTGCTGCTCTCGCCGGATGTGCAGCTCGATCCAGTCCTCGTACTCGTCCTGGCGGCATCCCTCGATGGCTTTCTCCTCCATTGCTGGGTCCATCGCCAGCTCCCTGGCATTGAACCCTGGCAGTGCCTTCAGTCGGTCATAGAGGTCAGATGGATAGCAGCCGAGGCGCAACTGCCGCCAGGGCATCCAGCCGCCGGGCACCACATAGCCATTTATGGCGGGCGATGGGAACATCGTGGGGAAGTCCAAAGAGATAACCTTCAAGCCATTGCGGCTGGCGATAGACCAAATCGTTTCGCAATGTATGTCATGAGAGGTTGTGAACTGGATATGGCGGCTGGCAGGAGAGACCGGGCGAAAGAAGTCAAACACGCCGTGATTGCCCGGACTTCGCCCCGTAGTGAGCGATACCCAGGCTGGCGGCGTTATGGGTGGGATGACGGAGCGGAGTTCGGCCCGAGCGCCCGACGCCACGAACTCCTTGAGGAAGGGCATGACACCCTCCTCCATCAGCGCGTCGAGGATTGTGAAAGTAGCCCCGTCAAGGCCGATTAGCACAGTCTGGTTTGCCACCGTATTCATTTGACCTCCGCATGTCCCACGTGTTGGTGGACGAACTCAACCAGATCACCCACGTAAATGTCTGGGACATCGCGCTCGCCAATGTCTGCCAGGAACTCCGGGAAAGGTATCGTTTGTTTGTAATGCTCCTGGATAGACACTCCAAGAATCACCAGTTCCAGCGACTCGAATCCCAGGTCCGAGAGGAGGCCAGTCTGTGGAGTGATTGTCCCTGAGTATTCCCAGTCGTCGGACACTTCGTTCAACAAGTTGAGCACGTCGGCCATAACCTGGTCGTAGCCTACGCTCATGCTCCTTGCTCCTTCTCACAGAGGGTAATGGCGACCGCGTAGCCGTCTTCCTCACCCGTGTACACCACGAGAGTGGCCTTCGCCAATTCCGGAAACTGAGCGGCGAGCTTGCCGCCGACAGTCGCCCGGACTACACCCGTTTCCCAGTCAGCCTCTTGCACCGCTACGCTCTGCGGTCCTTCGACCAAGCCACGGCCAAGGGACTTAGCCACAGCTTCCTTGGCGCACCAGAAACGAGTCACCCATTCATTGCGGGTCGACTCCTGAAGGGAATCCAAGAGCGCGCGCTCCTCCGGCAGGAAGGCCATCTCGTCAAAGCCCTCTGGTCGAGCGCTAATCCGCTCGATATCCATACCGATCTCCAGGCCATCCTCGACGGCTCCAGCAACGGCCACGGCCATCCCATCGGTGTGAGCCAAGGACAGCGACGGAACCGCTTCGATGGTGCGGGGCCAGGCCCCCTGAGGTATAGGCTGTCCGTGTTCGTTGTCCACAATCTCGATATCGGCCGGGCAGAGCTCCACGTTGTGCCTTTGCTTCACGAACGCTCGGATAGCGTCCTTAGCAGTGATTCGACCCATCAGCCATTGGATTTGCCGGGTCTCCGGCCCGCGTAGGTTGGCGAAGGTTTTTCTCTCGTTGGCACTGAGGACGAGATGGGCCCAGACTCGTATCCAGAAGGATCTGTCTGACTTGAAGGCTCCCTTGATTCGGAAACACTGGAACGACGCGGCGGTGGGAAAGGAGTAGATAGGCAACTCCCAAGGACTGCCTGTGACATTCTGAAGAGGCGAAAGGAGAGATTGATAGAAATTGTCTGGTAGGTCGAAACGCCTATCTTTCCAGCCCACCAGCCGCATCCAGAGGCGCCCATCCGGTCCAACCATATCAATATCAGAGCTGACCTGGTTGGTGCCGACAAGGTTGATCCTGGCCTGGCAACGGATCTCGCTGTTTACAGGCAGGTTGGGGCCGTAGATGTGCAATTCCTCTACGTGGAACGGGAATACGAGGAACCCCGATTTTAGGTGCTCCATGGCCCAGAATCCGACGATTTGCCCCGCCGCGTCCAGTACAGCTGTGTCGGTCACAAAGCGTGGGCTTGAGGTGGAGCGGAAGAATCCCCCGGACGGCAGCACCCGCAAGGTAGCTACGCTTCCATCCTCACCCCAACGGTCAACGGACGCCACACCCTGCCAGCACGGGCCGTGGAACATGACTTCCTGATACAAGCGCTCAGAGGTCCACGAAGCCCACTTGGAAGCCCTCTCCTCCCTCAGCGAAAACTTCCCAACAGAGGGGGAAGGCGGGTAGGCATCGGCGAAGACCAGCGTCCCCTCAACAAGGGGGCTGTGGGGCGTGTGCTCGCCTGAACCGCCTTCTTTGTGCTCTTGTATCTTGACGTCCACCTCGTTACTGGAGCCCGGCTTACGGCCGGCGAAGATTTCCAGGCTGACAGCCTCCTCCTCCAGCGCAATCCACCGGTGGGCGCGAATGTCTCTCATACCAACCAGAAGCTTGTCGGGCATGAGCAAAGCGCCTGCCTCTGCCAGTATCTCCATGCTCAGCGTGAGCGGCATCACTGGCAATGCCCTGAGCGTAGGGTCAGTCACCGAAATCTGCCTGCCCAGCGTATGATCATGGAGGAAGAGGTCCTCATCCCAACGGAGCTGGGTGACTGCTACCAACTCCTCGCCAGGGAGCAGCGATTTCACCTCGATGAGCGGAAATTGTTCAGCGGCATCCTGTGCTTTCGCATATTCTTCCGCCTGGGCAGCGGGTTCATCCTTGGCATGGGCCTCTTCCACAGGGGTTGGCGATTTAGTTCCATTGCAAACTCCTGTGAGAAAGTCAACCATCTGCTGAAGTGTCTTGAGCTTCGAGATCGACTCCATGAGATCACCCTGTAGCTCTGCCAGGCCGTACTTGGCACGGAAAGCACCTAGAACCTCGACGCGTTTGATGGAATCAATACCCAGGTCGCCCTCCATGTCCATATCGAGGCCAAGCATGTCAACCGGATACCCCGTTCTCTCACTGACCAGTGCCAACAAGTCATCCTTGATCGACTGCGCGCTCAGGTCGACCACGACTGATTCGGCTGCAGGAGCATAGTCCTCCTTTGTGGGTTCGGCCTGAGGTGCAGGGATTGGTATCGGCTGAGTTGCAGACGGCTGGTCGGGCTGCTCCTCGACCCGTGGATGCGTGACAGAGTCCATCCGAAGCGCAACGTCCGCATCCGCCGGCAGGTGACCTTGGGCTGCCCTCAAGAACGCCTCCATAACCTCTTGCTGTGCGTCCAGAAACTGCTCCATGGTCTCCAGGTACGCCAGCATAGGTTGTGAACTGAAGCCAGTTAAGGCTTGTGGGGTAGGCATGGCATCCACCGGCTCTTGAGGCTTGACATCTGCTGCAGAAGTGGCATGAGTCCCAGAAGCATCAGGGGTCTGGGCCGCGTGCTCGTGGGCGTGGCCGGTCGTATCGGGGGGCGTGGCTGGCAGGCTTGTGGATGGTACTGCCGCCCCCGGCCCACTATCCGAGGTATCAGCGGGAGCGGTCTGCCCGTCGGCCTGAGAACGTAAGCGCTGGGCAAACTCCTTCGACACGTTCATCGGTGGCCATCCAGTCGCTAGCTTCATCGGGGTGGAAGTCTTTTTCTGTGCAGCCCCGGCATCAGATGGGGCGTCCAGCGATAGTTGTTGAGGCGCCCGCCATCTATATAGATAGTCCAGTTCCATCTGAATGCCCTGAGCCGCCAGTATTCCGACTAGATGATTGAGCTGCATGATTCCAGACCGGCGCTCCACGTTTGCAGGTACAGCAAGATAAGGCTTACCGCGCAGGATGTCGTCCACGAAGGAGGTAAGGTTGCTCCTGGGCCCAACCTCCACGAATATGCGTGCTCCATCAGCGTACATCGCAGCAATGGTCTTTCCAAACTCCACAGGGCGCATCCAGTGGTCAACCGCCAGTTTGCGGATTTCGGCCACGTCAGCCGGGTAAGGTAAGCTGGTGGTGCAGGACCAGATCTTGGCGCTAGGAAGCGACATAGGAAAACGGGCGAAGAACTGGCGCAGACCATGTAAGTAAGGCTCGAACAGCGGGGTATGGTAAGCGCGGTCGAAGGGTAATACCTGGTAGAAGAGGCCAAGGCGCTGTATGTGCTTGAGAGCGTCTGCTGCAGCGCGCCTGTCCCCGACGATCACCGTCTGATGGGGGCAGTTATCCATGGCAACGTGGATATCACCGCCGACTTGATCAGCGATGGCCGATGCCTCAGTGTGGTTGGTCCCCACGGCAATAAGGGTTGCTCGCGGAATTGTGTCCTGGGCAGCCTCTTGCTCGTACATACGGTTCAGGTCGAGGGCGAATTGGCTGAATGCCGACTCGTCGTTCAAATCGAGGATACCCGAGGCCCGCATTGCCGAGTACTCGCCAGTGCTGTGGCCCAAAATGGCATCGGGGCGAAGCCCGAGACGGGTCAAGAGAGTGAACAGGGCATGGTTGGCCGTCAGGACTCCTTCGATAGCCCCATCCATTTGCCAGAGTCGCCCCTCCACAGCCGCACTCTCCTCTTCGGCGAACGCCGGGCGAGGAAAGATATAGTCACTGGGCAAATATTTCCTGGGATGGCTGGTGAAGATTCGGTCGAGCTGATCAAAACAGGTGCGCACCTCGGGGAAACGTAGGCAGAGGTCGGACAACATGTTCGGGTACTGTGCCCCTTCGCCTGGGAAGAGAAAGGCAAGCTTGCCCCCTCTGCCAACCGGCTGCTCGAAGAAGTAAATGCCGCCTCTATCCTTGATCTGCTGGCAACTCGCGTCAGACAGGCGCTGCAAGGCTCGCGCCAGCTTTTGCTGTAAGTCGGCTAAGGAGGAGGCTACCAG
Organism: uncultured Dehalococcoidia bacterium; assembly: GCA_964449845.1. Taxonomy (GTDB): domain Bacteria; phylum Chloroflexota; class Dehalococcoidia; order SZUA-161; family SZUA-161; genus SOKG01. Next base: position 10,866 of record CAYVES010000026.1, on the reverse strand, counting down.
CGCTAGCCGATAAGGTGACTCGCCTAGCTTGGCATTCAAGGTGTAGGCCAGGTCCTTGAGGCAGACCTCTGGCGAAGCGCTCAGGTACTGCTCCAGCTGCTGCGCCTGCTGAATTAGAGTGGCGCGGGAGCTGGCTTGCAGTATGAACACCTCGCTGTCCCAGTGCAGGTAGTGGCTCCTGGCTGTCGTCTCGCGCTGGTCGGGTTGCTCTTCAAGGACCACGTGTGCGTTAATGCCTCCGAAGCCGAAGGCGTTCACGCCAGCCCTCCTCGGTGCGTCACGACTGCCGTGGATCCATGGGCGGGTCTCGGTGTTGATGTAGAAGGGCGTCTTCTCCAACTCAAGCTCGGGGTTAGGCTGATCAAAGTTAATAGTGGGGGGCAAAACCCTGTGGTACAAAGATAGAGCCGCCTTAATCAGGCCAGCAACTCCCGCGGCCGGCATCGTGTGGCCGATCATGGATTTAACCGTCCCCAAGCCACACCACGGTAGCTCATCCTTTTCTCGGGTGGCAAAGACCCTCGTGAGGGCCTGAATCTCTGCGATATCGCCCACCGGTGTTCCTGTCCCGTGAGCTTCAATCAAACCAATCGTACGAGGGGAAACGTCCGCTATCCCGAAGGCGCGGCGCAGAGCAAGCTCTTCCCCCTCCACGCGCGGAGCTACCACACTCAGGCCCCGGCCATCGCTCGCGATCCCCACGCCCTTGATCAGGGCATAGATACGGTCGCCGTCCCGCTCCGCATCCTCCCGCCTCTTAAGGATAACCATCCCGATCCCCTCTCCGAGAATCGTCCCGTCGGCGTCCTTATCGAATGGCCGGATCTGCTGCTGTTGAGACAGGGCGCGAAGGTGGCAGAAGAGTCCGAATATGGGGACGGGCGTGGCGACCTGAGCGCCGCCGACCAGGGCCAAGTCGCATCGGCCAGCCGCCAGCTCGCGCATCGCCATGTCAACAGCGATCAGAGACGAGGCGCAGGCGGCATCTACAGTATAGCTCGGCCCCATCAAGTCCAGCCGGTTAGCGATGCGCCCTACGATGATATTGGGGATGAGGCCGGGCACTGTCTCCGGGTTCACCGGCGGCAGAGATTGCCTCAGTTGTTGCCTTATAGCCTCGAAGTCCGCATCCGTATATTCCGGATGCAGGGTCTTTAGAATACGCATGGTCTGGTCAACCACCAGGTAGTTCTGGACCATGCTGAGATTGCCGTGGTTGAGATAGGTTCCTTTCCCCAGTATCACGGCCGTCTGGTGGCCATCTTCAGGGCCGTCTGGATACCCGGCGTCCGCCAGGGCTTCGCGCGCAACCTTCAGCGCCAGCCACTGGTCGGGCTCGCCACCTACCGCCACAGGAGGGATGCCGTGCTCTAGAGGGTCGAAGTACGCCAGTGGTCCCAGAAATCCGCCGCGTTTGCAATATACGCGGTTGCTTTCGGTGGAGTCGGGATCATAATAGACATCCGAATCCCATGCCTCGGGCGGAGGATCTGTAATCGCATCAACCTTCGAGACGATGTTATGCCAATACGTGTCGAGGTCAGGTGCTCTTGGGAACATGCAGGCCATGCCGATAATTGCAACATCTCCCTGGCCTGTCAGCCCTTGCGTTACATCCTTACCCTCTGGCAAATTCATCGTCCCTCCAGCAATCACCTATTCATTCACTGCCAGCCTGGCGCAGATGGTCACCGGTAACTCGGTTGAGGCCCTGGCTGCCGATGAATTCCACACCTTCGAGCGCGCCCAACAGCTGTCCATCACTTGCGAAGAGATAATGGTCGGCATAGATGATCGGGGCCGCTGTATTGGGCCGCACGCGCGTCTCGCAGCGAACGTACGGGCCAGCCAGAGGGGCGAACTGTCTATAGGCCTCGATTCCGAATGGCAAAGACGTAATGTCCCAGTGTATGCGACCCCATAGAAGCTGCAGTTGAAGCGCGCTATCTATCACCACCGGATCTAATAGCCAGGCATCCCCCGACCTTCCGGCAAGACACGTCTGAGGCAAGGACGGTTTTAAAATGGCGCTGAGTCCAGTGGGGCCAGCGGCCTCGATATGCTCGATCCCTTGAAGGAGTGGCCCATGAAACAGCAAGTCGCGGTAGGCCTGTTCCACGGACATTGGGAATGGCGCTGCGCCTTCCAGTTCCGTTGGTTGAACCGACGGAGACGACGCTGGGTACTTTCTCAGATCAACGGTGGCCCGATAGTGAAGCCGGCTGGCTCCATCCGAGTCCACTATGGCCGCCTCCACCGTCCGTTCTTCTTCGGAGTGTGGTGTGTGTTCCTTGGTCACCACCCGTATTGGCCCGAGCCCCTCCTCAACGACAATTCCCCGAAGCACTCTGAGACCCCTGACGCCAACAACCTTGAAGCCGGGCCAGCCCGCCTGCACTGCCTCTGCCATTAGTTCCATCGCCATTGCCATGGGCAAGACAGGAAGTCCGTCTAAGAGGTGATCACGCAGATACAAGTCGCGAGCCGGATCCAAGGCGTAGCGTACCTCCACCACGCCGGTTGCTGTCTTAGATAGGGTAGACTTTTCGGCCAGGAGCGGGAGAGTCGTGGCGATTGGTGAATCGCCCCCCTTGGGCGTCGCAGCTACCCAGCCTCTGCCTATCAAGACTTCGACCTCGCCTTTGCGTCCGTGGTGGAGATCCTCATCCATTCTACGCCGGCCCACTTCAGGCGGGATCAGGGCGATGCCTCGCTGATCGAACTGTCTTTGTACTTCGGCTGAGACCATCCCGCCCTTCATCCAGGGGCCCCAGTTAATTGACATAATCCTGCCGGGCCATTGGCGATCCAGGTGAACCGCTACTTTGTTAAGCACCTCGCTCGCTGCGGCGTAATCGCCCTGGCCACGGTTGCCAAAGCGACCTGACACCGAGGAGAACAAGACGAGGAATTTCAGCGACTCCGGCCGTAGTCGGCGGCTGAGAATAAAAACGCTTTCTGCTTTGGTGCCGAAGACGCGGTCGAAGGAGTCGCTTGTCTTGTCTTTCACCAGCTTGTCATCGATGATGCCAGCGCCGTGAATAACCCCATCCAGAGAGCCGTAGGTGCTGTAGATGTCATCAATGATGGCTCCGAAGGCCTCCTCGTCGCGCACATCGGCCTGATAATAGCGGATACGAGTTCCTGTACGCTCCAACTCCGCCAGGTTGCGCCGGATTTCCCGCTCCCGCAAGAGGCGGTGATATGCCTCCTCCACGCGCGCAGGAACGACACGTTCCCCATCGCGGCCCATCCGCTCGATGAGCACCGCCTTCAACTGCTGCGGATCGTTGAGTCCAGCTATCTCCTCATCCTCTGCACCTGGGAATGGACTGCTTCCCACAAGCAGAAGGGTTGGCCTGTAGCGCTCCGCCAGCTCGCGGGCTACCTCAGCGGTGATACCTCGCGCCCCGCCAGTGACCAAAATCACCCAGGAGCTGTCTATGGCCAACTCCGGTGGCTCCGTTTGTTTCACGGGCGCCAACTCAGGTTCCAGGATCAACCGTCGGGAGCCATCGTAGCCCACCTCCACCTGACTATCGCCTGCCATGATCTCGGCGAGCACGTGGCCGGCTAGGACGTCCACCGGTTCCTGCGGGTTGAGGTCTAAGGCCTTTACCCGCACTTCCGGCCATTCCTGGGCCAGTGTCTTGGCAAATCCAGCCACGCCTCCCTGGCCGGGGAAGAACGGCCCTGTTGCGTCGTCACTGCCGAAAGCTCCTCCCATGCGGGTGGCAGCCACTAAGAACCCTCCTCCTTCGCCGGCTGCTGCGTCAAGTTCTCCGGCCAGTGCCTTGCTAAGAAGAAAGAGGCTCTTGACGTCTAGCTGGAGACGCTCCTTCCACGTGGCTAGGTCCATCTCGTCAAAGGCCAGCCCCTGCTTAAGGGGTAGCAGATGTGCAAGGCCGCCAATGGGCCCTTGCTGCTGACGGATGGTCTCCACTAGCTGGGCTACCTGTTGAGGCGATACGAGGTCTCCTGTATAGCAACCCGGCTCTACCTCCTCGACATTAGAACCCATCCGAACCAGGGCCACAGTACACCCCTGGTCGCTAAGACCGTTGGCCAAGCTGTGCGCGACCCCCGTCTGATCGTCGGTCAACACCAGGACTCGATCTGACAGTGGCGCTCTGGCATGGGCTGCGAGAGGCGTCTCAGTCACCCTGAGAGTGAATCGCTGGATAGCCTCTTCTTCTTGGGGGGCGACTTCAGAATGCGGCTTATATGCACTCTCACTGATACCTTGCACACATGAAGGAGCGGCGGTCGTATCCTGGACCTCGTGCCTGCGATCAGGGCTGGCAAGAATCGAGTCAATAATAGCACGCAGGGTCTTACTGGCGGACAGCTTCTCCAAATCGACTGGTAGCTGCTCGGGCTGGGCAAACGACTGTTTTAGGATGCCGAGGATCTCGACTCTCTTGATCGAGTCTATGCCCAGGTCGGCCTCGAGGTCTGCGTCCAGGTCAATCATCTGTGGCGGATAGCCTGTTCGTTCAGTGGCAATCGCCACCAGGCGCATGGCCAGTGCTTCCTCGTTTAGCAGATCTTCAGCGGCACTTATCCCACTGGCATCCGCGGGCTGCTCTGGCGCTTGGCGGTGGACGGGTTCCATATGCGTCGCCGGGGCAGACGGGGCCGAAGGTTCCGCCTCAGCCACACTGGCTGGGTAATCGTGCACCAGAGCACCATCGCCCGAGGCGCCCTGTAGATATGTCAGCATGGTGTCCTTCTGGACGTCCAGGAAGCGGCTCATCAGGTGCTGGAACTGCGTGACGACCTCGCCCACCCAACCGTCGGAGTGGACTGGCGCCCTCGCCACTGGCTGGCCTGCCTCCGATAGTGGAGCCGCAGGGCGGTTGGCTCCAGGAGATAATATTGCCGGCTCTGGAGGCTCCCGCGTCGCCCGCACCAGCGCGTCGGTCGCCCCACTCTGAGGCACGTTTATCTGCAACGGGCGATGCGGCTTTGGAGCAGACTTTTCAGCCATGGCCTCACTGAGCGGCCTGGCACGGCCGCCGTTCACCAGCCACGTTGTCGGCGGTAGCGGCTCGTCGCCAGTTTCTTTGTCAAGCGCCCTGAGGTCCAGCTCACGCACTGGTTTCCCTTCGTAGAGACGATCGAGCCTGACAGGCACGCCGTGGGCGGCCAACTGCGCCAGCAGGTGATGCAGCTGCACTAGGTCGTGGCGCCCACGCTGATCAGAGGCGACGGTCAGATGCGGCCGCTCGCCGAGAATCGTATCGACAAGTCTTGTCAGCACACTGCGCGGTCCTACCTCGACGAAGATGCGTGCGCCCGCGCCGTACATGGCATTAATTTCTTCGAGGAAGTTGACTGGCCGGATCAGGTGCTGCGCCAGTAGCTCAAGAATGGCTTCCGGCTCGTGAGGGTAAGGGGCACCTGTCGTGTTGGAGAACACTTCCACTCGTGGCGGCGCGAACTTGATCGTCGATAGGAATTCGGCCAGCCGCGCCTGCGAACGCGCCACCAGTGGCGAGTGAAAGGCGCAGCTTACGGGGATACGGGTCGCCCTAATCTCACGAACCTCGCACTGTTGTACTACTTGATCTACCAGCTCTTGCTTTCCAGAGACGACCGTCTGCTGCGGGCTATTGAGATTGGCTATGACCACATCCCCATTGATCTCCTCGAGCAGTGCTGCAACAGTCTCGCGATCTGCTGCAATTGCGGCCATAGTGCCCGAATCGGGGCCGGATTCTTCTATAATGAAGCGGCCGCGCGCCTCGGACACAGCGAACAAGTCATCCTCGCTGAAGACACCACCGGCGCAAAGGCCTACGAACTCACCGTAGCTGTGACCACCCATATAGGCCGCCTCAACTCCCAGGTTCTCCAACAGGCGGAGCATCGCCAGGTCGGCTGCACCCAAAGCGGGCTGCGCCACATTGGTCTGAGTGAGTGCCGCCTCATTGGCGCGTTCCTCAGCCTCAGTGAAGGTAGGCGGAGGGAAGATATAGCTGCTTAGGGACTCGGGCCTCCGCTCTCTCAGGGCTTTGTCGGCCCTTTCAAAGCAGGTCCGCACTTCAGGGAACTGGATGGCTAAGTCGCCTAGCATGTTGACGTACTGGGAACCTTGGCCGGGGAAGAGGAATGCTATTTTGCCCTCAATGGATAGCGGCTCTGCCGCAAAGTAGATGCCTCTGGGGTCGTCCAGCCTGAGTTGCGTCGGGTCGGCCAGTGTCTCGCCCGCCCTGCCCAGCTTCTGACGCAGATCGTCAAGGGAGGTGGCCACGATAGCGAGGCATAGCTTACCGTCTCCGATGTTGCTCGCCTCTTTGGAGAGGGTCCAGGCAAGATCGCGCAGCGAGGGCCTGGCCCCTCCCGCCAGGGCCTTCTCGATAGGTACGATCATTTCAAGAAGCGTCTCACGCGAAGGCCCCCGCCAGACAAACAGCTCGGACGGCCATTCTTGCAGTGGCGCTGGGAGCGGACGGTTGCCCAGATAGTCGCCTGCATATTCCTCAACAACGACGTGGAAGTTGGTGCCGCCAAAACCGAAGGAGCTTACGCCAGCCCTCCTTGGGGCGTCACCACTATCGTGGATCCACGGGCGGGTCTCAGTGTTGACATACAAGGGTGTCTTTTCCAGGCTTAGCTTGGGGTTAGGCTCATCACAGTTAAGAGTGGGCGGCAAGACCTTGTGGTGCAGGGCCAGAGCCACCTTGATCAGGCCCGCGGCTCCGGCGGTGCTCTTGGTGTGACCAATCATGGACTTGACGGAGCCAAGGGCGCACCTCTGCTTTTCATCTCCCGCCGAATTGAAGAACTGGGTGAGCGAGGTCACCTCGGCCTGGTCCCCGGCAACCGTCCCTGTCCCGTGGCCCTCGATCAAGCCAACCGTCGCCGGAGAAATGTTGGCCTTGGCATAGGCGCGCTGAAGCGCCCGGATTTGGCCCTCAGGGTGGGGGGCGGCCAGCCCTTTACTTCGTCCGTCACTGGAGGCGCCGACGCCGCGTATCACCCCGTAGATACGATCGCCATCCCGCTCGGCGTCGGATAGCCGCTTGAGGACGAGCGCAGCCACACCTTCGCCGATGATGATGCCATCGGCCTTAGCATCATAGGGGCTGCTTCGGCCTGAAGGGGACAAGGTTCTCGTCTTGCTGAAACACACATAGGAGAACGGGTTCTGTAAGGCGTCAATGCCGCCGACGATGACCACATCGCTGCCGTGGCTCTCCAACTCGTTGACCGCCATGTGCACGGCAGCCAGTGAAGAGGCGCATGCGGCATCTACAGTGCAGTTCAAGCCCCCGAAATCAAATCGGTTGGCCGCCCGCCCGGCAGCGACATTCATCAGGACGCCGGGAAAGGAATCGTCCGTCCATTCTGGTAATATACCCTCCAACCCGGACACAATCTCCGACGCTGTATCCCCGAACAGCATTGGCAGGGCAGAACGAACAATGTAACCAACTGCTACGTCTCCCGCTCCCCCACCAGCGCCCAGGATAATAGAAATGTGCTCCCTGTCCGGGGCCCTCTCTGAGTACCCGGCGTCCTTTAGGGCCGCCCGGACTACCTCGAGAGCAAGCAAGTGCACGGGTTCGATTGACGGCAAGGAGTTGGGCGGCATGCCGTACGACACCGGGTCGAAAGGCACATCATCCAGGAAGCCGCCCCATTTGGAGTACACCTTGTCCTTTGCGTTGGGGTCCGGATCATAGTACGCCTTCCAGTCCCAGCGTTCCTCGGGGACTTCCCTAATGGCATCAACCTTGTTGAGGATGTTCTCCCAGAAGGTTTGTAGGTCGGGTGCCCCTGGAAGAATACAGCCCATGCCAATAATGGCGATCGCCGAAGGTTCAATGCTTGGCCTGCGCTGATTTCGCCCAGCATCAGCAGGGAGCGATCGCAGCCTTTGCGAACCCTCCACGGCGACCTCATGATGAAGAGTGGCTATGCTACAAATCCGATCGCGCAGGGTAGCGACCTGTCCGATCATGTATGTTCCCTGCAAACGTTGCTCTCGCTCGTTCACCTGGGTGAATTCTGGCGCTCCTGCTTCTCGTCCATACAAGGGATTTCGAGTAAGCCCTTTGGAGGCGATACGCAGTCGACCGACGTTCATGTCTTCCAGGATATCGCGCATCTCCTCTGTGGGCACGCCTGCTCGCAGCAGCTCTCGTTTCTTTTGCTCGAAGCTCTTGACATAGGGCGTATCCGCGACGCGAGTGGAGTGGCCCGGTCCGCTCTCGAGGAGGACCGTCTGTGAGCAGTGGACTGCTTCGTGCTGGTAGCACTTGCAGATCGCCTCAGCATCAACTGCTTCTTCAGTAAATAGATAGGCGGTGCCCAGCAAGACGCCCACCCGCACATCGCGCTCTACCAGAGGCGCTGCTATCGTTGCCACCATTGATGAGGAGAGAGCGTCGTGGATACCCCCTGCGAATAGGACCTGGCAAGACGAATCACCGCCGTTTTGGTCGAGCCACTCTAGGAGGACGTCGACCATTGTCTCCCATAGCACAAAACTAGACCGCGGCCCTACATGCCCTCCACACTCCCGGCCCTCAAAGACGAACCCGCGGGCTCCCTCCTGGAGAAACAACTTGAGTAACCCTGGCGAGGGGACATGAAAATAGCAGGGGACGCCTTCTTGTTCCAAGACCCGGGCCTGGTCGGGCCGACCGCCAGCAATGAGCGCGAATGGCGGGGGCCATGCGCGGATGACCGCTAGTTGCTCTTGGAGAATCTCCGGAGGAGCAAATCCCAAGATGCCAGTGCCCCACGGCCGATCACCTAGCTGAGATCGTGTCTCTTCTAGGAGCGTCTTCACTTCCTGGCCACGCATCAGCCCCAGGCCCAGGAAGGGGAGTGCCCCATTTTCTGCGACTTGAAGGGCAAATTCCGCATTGTCGCTGACACGTGTCATCGGTCCCTGGACGATAGGATAGCGGGTGCCATGGGCCCGCGCTAGCGGGGAGCCTTCTTGTAGGGGGCACAACGTCCGCGCCATCTGGCAGTGATCTTCGATGGCCTTCCACATCCCGTCCAGAATGCCGCCAACAGTGCGAAAGCGTTTGGCGAGGGAGGCAGCAAGGCTGGCATCCTGGCCTAGAAGCAATACGCTTCGGTCTGTGGAGTCCCACCCGACCCGTTGCCTTAGAGCCGTGCGCCACTCGGCAATGGTCTCAGTCTGTGGCCGCCCGGCATTGCTGAGCGCTGCTTCCAGTTCCCGCAATTCTATGACTGTGGAAGTCCCGGGCTGGGCGTACACCCTGCATATCTCTCCCAGTGAGCTTCCCAAGCAGGACGTCTCGCTGCCATCCATGATGCCGATCTTAGCCTTGACTGCATCGGGAAGAGGCGACTCGCGTGCTAGAAGGAGTTGGCTATCTAGCACGATCCCTGCGGCACCGGCTACATAGCAGGCGGCAGCGGTATGCAGACCAATCCCACCGTGGACCCAGATGGGTAGCTTCAGGCACGCCAAGAACTGCTGTAGTAGAATAAAGGAGGTTTGTTGGCCCACCCGTCCCCCCGCTTCATGTCCTTTGGCGATTACCCCGTCGGCACCAGCCTCTTCGCCTGCCAGAGCCTCTTCGAGACAGGTCGCCTCGAGGATGGCTCTGACACCCTGGTGATGTAGCATCTCCACCTGGGCTTGAAGCCGGTTCGGATCGCTGGGGCTAAGGACGACTACACGCAGCCCTTCCGGTAGCGAGGAGACTACCTCAGCCAGCATACCGCGTTCATCTCCTGCCACCTTGATTCCAAATTCGTTGCGGGCATGTTGCGCCAGCTTGGCGACAGCATCGAGCGCAGCCCGCGCATCGTCAGTGTACTCCAAATCTAACACCCCAAGCTCGCCAGCGCGACTGGCAGCAATAGCTAAAGACGCGTCAGGGAGCCCCGATGGTGTTATCGCTATCAATCGAAAGGCTGATGGCATCCGTACCTCCTGAGAATTAGACATGACCAAAGATAAGTGAGTGGGTGATCACATGAGAACCGATGGGAACTTCGCTAGCGTCACTGCGCGGGGTCTGGGGGCTCAAGGTGGCGCGAGAGACCCCGCCAGCTAGCGGGCCTCGCGAGGCACCCTGTGGATACCAACGATCTTCCCCATCTCCAGTGTCTAGCAAGACTCATGCTTCTTGGTACTTGGTTCGGAAGGGGCCCAGGCTTCTAGGGAGCGCTCGCAATAGTGTCAATGTATTCAAATACGTAGCTCCCTATGCAAATATTCTCATGGTTAAGGTTCTCATCAACAAAGAGCTCAGATGAATTAGCTCCCGGCAACTCAGCGCTTGTCACAGTGACAAGCCCATCATTATCATCAAACTTATCCAGATACCATCCGGTGAGCCGGAGTGGCGACCCCTTTGGGCCATGATGTGTGCCAGCTCCCCAATAGTAATCGATATCATCGTCCTCCGTACGGCCATCAGTCAACAGCCGGAAGTTGCTCATGTAGTCGGTTGTCGTAGTGTAGGTGCCGGGACCGCGAAGGCCGACCAATGCGGCTAGCAAGCTGCCGATCTTGGTCTCGAATGCGAGATCGGCAATCTCAGTACCCCAGTGGGGCGAGCTGAGGGTGAAGATGGTGCGCACATACGGGGCCGCGCCATAATAGACAACTGCTGCCTGAGCGTCGACGCCGCCCTTGGAGTGGGCTACGATGTCAATTTGCTGCTCACCTAAGCCGTAGTGACCGGCGATGTCCTCGATTTGTCCGGCCAGGGTCGCGCCGTTAGCCCACATCGTCCTCACCGGGAACCGCCTGCCGTCCTCATTGAGGGTGACGAATGCGGTGCGGTATCCAGCATTGTAGGCAGTGACGTACATGTCGTTAACGCCGTAGTGCTCCGTCTCCGACCACCAATCCTGGGCCAGGCC
>CAYVES010000025.1:0-21733 GCA_964449845.1 uncultured Dehalococcoidia bacterium | reverse complement strand
GGATGGACGAGTAATCGGCTATGGGCTATAATCCTACTGCAATGGCTACACTCTATCTGGTAGCTACACCTATCGGGAACCTAGAAGATATATCGCAGCGAGCGATCCGCATACTGGGCGAGGTAAGACTTATCGCTGCGGAGGATACGCGCAGGACGCGACAGTTGCTCGCTGCCTACGGGATCAGGGCTTCGCTGACCAGCTACTACGAGCACAACAGGAAGTCAAAACTCCCGTACCTCTTGGGACGCCTTGAACAGGAAGACATCGCTTTGGTCTCGGATGCCGGTATGCCTGGCATCAGCGACCCTGGTTACGAGCTGGTGCGGGCCGCGATCGAACGAGGGATCCCAGTCATCGCAATCCCTGGGCCCTCAGTGTTGCCCACAGCTCTCGCTGTGTCAGGCTTGCCTGCAGGTCAGTTTGTCTATCTTGGCTTTCTACCTCGGAAGAAGGGTGAGAGAAGACGCCTGCTTGGGTCGATTGATGCTGAGCAGCGCACTATTGTTGCCTTGGAAGCACCGCATAGATTGCTGGCCTCGTTGAGGGATGTCGAGGAGATAGTGGGAGATAGGGAGATCGCTGTCTGCCGGGAGTTGACCAAGGTCCATGAGGAGGTCTTTAGGGGTACTGTCAGTCAGGCAATAGCTCATTTCTCTCAGCCGAGGGGGGAGTTTACCCTCGTCATAGCGGGGCATAGCGGGGAGGTAAGGGGGGTAGGGGTGACCGATTTCGTCAGGGAGGAACTTCTCAGGCTTCGCCGCGAGGGAGTTCCAGCCAAGGAGGCTGTAGCTCAACTGGGGAGCGTGACCAAATTGCCCAAGAATCTGCTCTATAAGGCCTGGCTGGAGCTACCCTAGTTCTGTTTTCTTTTGCCTTCTTGTGTTAGAATAACCAACCAGAAGAGCCAATGTCTGAACGTATCTTCATTGCGGTAGCTTGGCCCTATGCTAATGGGCCTTTGCATTTGGGACAGATCGCTGGGGCATATCTGCCCGCCGACATTTTTGCCCGCTATCATCGCACCAAGGGCAATGATGTGCTGATGGTCTCTGGATCAGACCAGCACGGCACTCCGGTCACGCTCCGCGCAGAAAAAGAGGGTAAATCGCCAGGGGAGGTGGTATCTCGCTATCATCAGGGATTCCTTGATTCCTGGGAGAAGCTGGGCATCTCCTTCGACCTGTTTACCACTACGGGCACTCAGAACCACGCCAAGGTCGTTCACGATTTATTCCTTACACTTCTTGACAAGGGCCACATATATAAGGATAAGATGGCTCTGCCCTATTGTCCCAATTGTCGTCGCTTCCTCCCAGACCGGTACGTTGAAGGCACTTGCCCTTATTGCCACTCGCGCGAAGCTAGGGGAGACCAGTGCGACGAGTGTGGCAAACCGCTGAATCCCGCAGACCTGATCGATCTCCGTTGCGGCATCTGCCGGGGCTCCCCCGAGATCAGGGATTCGGAGCATTTCTTTCTGCGCCTCTCCGCCTTCTCTGAGCAACTCAAGTCCTGGGTTCAGGAACAAAGCCACTGGAGACAGAATGTATTCAACTTCACCCTTCGCTACTTGACTGAGGGTCTCAAGGATCGAGCTATCACCCGCGATATTGACTGGGGCGTCTCGGTGCCAGTGCCTGGCTTCGATGGAAAGCGTATTTATGTGTGGTTTGAGGCGGTGATTGGCTATCTCTCGGCTTCTAAGGAATGGGCTGAGTCCTGTGGAGATGGCGAGAGATGGCGCAGTTTCTGGCAGGGAGAGGTCAAGAGCTATTACTTTATTGGCAAAGACAATATTATCTTCCACACTGTTATCTGGCCTGCGATGCTCCTGGGCTATGGCGGTCTCAACCTGCCCTATGACGTACCAGCTAACGAGTTTCTTACCTTAAAGGGTAAGCAGCTCTCCACCAGCCGCAACTGGGCGGTTTGGCTGCCCGATTACCTTGAGCGCTACCACCCTGATCCGTTGCGCTATCTGCTGTCCGCCAATATGCCGGAGACCAGCGATGCCGATTTCTCGTGGCGGGGCTTCGTTCGCCGCAACAATGACGAGTTGGTGGCCACCTATGGCAACCTGGTGCATCGGGTGCTGACCCTCGCCTATCGCAATTTTGGTGGCCGTGTGCCGCCTGCCGGCGATGTTGATGCGGCGTCCAAAGCCATGTTGGCCAAGTCAGAGGCGACCCTCCGTAGAGTAGATAGCCTGCTCTATGGTTGCCACTTCAGAGAGGCGATGAGAGAGGCCATGTCGCTGGCTCAGGAGGCTAATCGCTATCTGGACACCAAAGCCCCGTGGAAGATAATCAAGGAGGATAGAGATTCCGCGGCCATGGCCATCTCGACTGTGCTCGGCGTCATCTGCTGTCTCAAGACCGTACTCTATCCCTTCCTGCCCTTTAGCTCGGAGAAACTGCACCGCCTGCTGGGCTACGAAGGGTGTGTGGAGGAAGGGGGCTGGGCCTTCTCCACACCCCCGGCGGGACAGAGGCTGGCACTGCCTGAGCCCCTTTTTGCCAAACTCGATGATACGGTTGCCGAGGAGGAGGATAGCCGTCTGGAACAGGGCGTGTTGACTCCAGGGTAATGCGATGGAGTAGGAGGAATACTGAATGTGGTATCTAACTAGGCTGGCTCTGCGAAATCGAGCGGTGACGATATTACTGGCTGCCCTGCTCGCTGGAGCTTCGATCTGGGCAACATTCCAACTGAAGTTGGAGATGATACCCGATATCGAGCTTCCCTACATCATGGTTATCACCGCTTATCCTGACGCCTCGCCTGACGAGGTCGTTGATGACGTCACCATACCCATTGAGGACGTAATCTGGGAGCAGTGGGAAGGAAAGGGCCTGAAGCACCTGTACTCAACCTCTGCGGATGGCATCTCCGTGGTCTTTGCTGAGTTCAACTACGGCACCGATATGGATGATGTAGACGAAAGCATACAAGGAAGTATCGACCCTGGTGAGCTGGAGCTTCCCGCCCAAGTGCGCAATGTTCCTCAGATGGACCCGCGGGTCACGGAGAACCCCCAAATTCAGGCTCTTGATCTGAGCATGATGCCGCTGGTGGTCTTCAGCCTGCGGGGCGACCTCCCATCAGAGCAAGTGGGGCAAATCGCTCAGACGCAGATCGTGCCCGAGCTGGCGAATATCGAGGGCATCGCCGTGGTGCAGACCGAGGGAGGAGAAAAGGAACAGGTATTGATCGCCCCCGATCCGGAGAAGATGAACAGTTTTGGCATCTCGATGTATCAGATCTTCGGGCTCCTTTCTCTGGTCCCTGAGTACGGCTCCCTGGGTGACATCAAGAACGTGGCGATGGGGGTTGATGCTGTCGTGCTCGGTGACGTAGCCGATGTTGCTCAGGGCCCGGCACCAAGGACGAGGATCACCCGGACCAATGGCCAGACCAGTGTTGGCATTGCGGTGCTGAAGGCGAAAGAGGCCAACACTGTTGAAGTAGCCAATGCGGTAGTGGCTAGGGCCGAAGAAATCGAGGAGGAACTACAGAGAAGTTATGGTGATGAGGCTAAGCTAGAGCTAACCTCAGTGTTTGACCAGTCGGAGTTCATCGAGGAGAGCATAGCGCAACTGACGCAGATGGCGCTTATCGGTGGTGGTCTGGCGATCGTCATTGTCTTCATATTCCTGGCGGCTTTTCGTGCTTCAGTGGTCACAGCGATGTCCATTCCGTTCAGCATTGTGATCGGCTTCCTGGCTATGTATTTCTCCGGCATCACTATCAATCTGCTCACTTTGAGCGCGATGGCGATCGCTGTGGGCCGGCTGATCGATAACAGCATCGTCGTTGCCGAGGTCGTATATCGCCGTATGAAGCGGGGCGAGGGCTTCAGGGAGGCCGCCATCAATGGCTCCAGGGAAGTAGCTGGTGCGATCACCTCGTCCACTCTAGCCACGGTGGCCATCTTCATACCTTTGATGTTCGTAGGCGGCATCGTGGGCGAGCTGTTCATTCCCTTTGCCTTGACCATAACCTTCGCGCTGATCGCTTCACTCCTGGTGGCGCTGATGGTCGTGCCGGCCTTCTCCAGATGGTTCGTTGGCACAAAGAAGCAGCAGGAAGAGGAACAGGCAGAGGTTGGGGAAACATGGTATCAGAAGCTGTACACCCCTGCACTCAAGTGGGCGCTGGGCCATCGCTGGATCACTTTGGGAGTTGCCTTTGTGCTCTTCGTGGGCAGTATGGCCCTAATCCCGGTCGTCGGCACATCCTTCTTGCCCGGTATGAGCGAGAAGATGCTGGTTGTGGAGATCGAGCTGCCCTCCGGGGCCGACATCGGGACCACCAGTGAGGTGACCGCATCGATCGAGGCAATATTGGCTGACAACGACCAGATAGAAACCTACTATACTACTGTTGGTACCTCCACAACTTCGGTGCATGCCGCTATGAGCGCCGCCATGGGTGGAGGCGACAACACGGCCGAGATCACCATTCTGCTCGACTCTGGTGCGAATGAGGTAAAGGAACAGGAGGACCTGGAGCTTGGCATCGGGAGGCTCACGATTGAGGGGCTCATGTTGCGAGACTACGTCACTGTGTTGTCTGGCAGCGAGGCGCAAGGCAGCCAGATGGGATTCGGCAGCGGCCTGGATATCTCTGTCACGGGTGAGTCTTCTGCTGAAATCAATCAAGCGGCAACATTACTCTATGAACGTCTGGAAGGGATCGAAGACATCTCTCACCTTGAGACCGATCTCACTATGGTTGTACCCAAGCTCTACATCCAGTTAGACTCCAGCAAGATAGAGGCGCTGGGACTGACTGAGCAACAATTGCAGCAACTGCAAAATGAAGTATTATTGCTGAGGATGGGTGGATCTGTGCCTGAGGTGGCAGTCAACGTAGATGGCGAGAGCTACGGTGTCTTCGTCAAAGGCGTGGCCGTGGGTCTGTATGAAGCGGAGAACCCTGAGGCCACTGCCAGTGCATTGAGGTTGGGCATGCCTCCGTCTCTGGCTTTGGGAGATGTGGCCGACGTAGCGCTTGTGGAAGGTCCGACTCACATTGGCCATATCGACAAGAAGCTCTCTGCCAGTATCGCTGGCGAGATAACTGCGAAGAATGTGGGTGCGGTGAACAGCCTCGTTGAGGATGAGATCAGTGCCGTTGAAGACGAGGTTGTCGCCCGTGGTATCGAGGGGATCGAGATACAGCCGGGTGGGGTGATGGAGGAGATGGCAGAGTCCTTCTCCAAAATGGGCGTCGCCATAATGATTGCTATAGTGATTGCCTACCTGATATTGGTTCTCACGATGCGCTCGATACTCAATCCTCTGATCATCATGGTAAGCCTGCCGCTGGCATCCATCGGCGCTCTCCTGGCGCTGCTTATCGCTGGCTCCACATTGGGTATTTCGGGGATGATGGGCGTGTTGATGCTGGTAGGCATTGTCCTTACCAACGCCATCGTGCTTATCGCTTTGGTGGAGCAGCTGCGTAAACAGGGGATAAACACCTACGACGCTCTGGTTGAAGGGGGACGGACACGGCTGCGCCCGATCTTGATGACGGCGTTGACCACTATGTTCGCCATGCTGCCGCTGGCTTTTGGACTGGGCGGAGGCACTCTCATAGCTGCTGAGCTGGCGGTGGTGGTCATCGGGGGGCTGTTCAGCTCTACTCTATTGACTCTGTTGGTCATTCCGGTGATCTATAGCCTGGTTGATGGTTTGCGCCGCCGGTTTGCCAGAGCTAGCTAGGTTGTGGGAATTGTAGGATGGGCAATCTGAGAGATTCGCTGTTTGCACCTGTTGAAAGGGAGATTGTTCTTGTAGAGGAAGGCATTAAGGCAGTAGCCGACGTTGATTACCCTTGGCTGGCGGAGCTACTGGGCTACATCGTCACCAGTGGTGGCAAGCGCGTTCGTCCAGCGTTGACTTTGCTCACGGGCAAGCTCAAAGATGATTGTAACCTTGATTTGCTTATCCCTGTGGCGACGGGTGTCGAGCTGCTTCATACTGCTACCCTGGTACACGACGATACTATAGATCTTTCACCCAGGCGCCGGGGCAAACCAACAGCCTCCAGCGTTTGGGGCTGGGGCATAGCCACTCTGGCCGGAGATTACCTTTTCTCTAGGGCTGCTGAGTTCGTTTCTCAGGCCTGCAATATTAGAGCGGACAGGCTTTTTGCGCAAACCCTCATGGCTTTGTGTACCGGTGAACTGGAGGAGAGCTTCAGCAGCTTTGACCCGAACCAGACACGCCAAAGCTATTTCAGGAGAATTGGCAATAAGACCGCTTCGCTGTTTTCAATGGCTACGGAGTCCGGTGGAATTGTGGCCGAGGCTTCCGAGGAGGCAGTACAAGCCCTGAGGAGCTATGGCTATAACCTGGGAATGGCCTTCCAGATCGTCGATGACATTCTGGACTTCACGGCTGGGGAGGAGGAGTTGGGCAAACCGGTGGCAAGCGACCTGCTCCAAGGGAACTTAACGCTCCCGGCGATCTTGCTCAAAGAGCAACACCCAGATAACAACCCAATTAAGGCTATATTCGAAAAGAGACAGAAGGAGCAGAACCTCGAGCTAGCCATCGAGATGATACGCAGTTCAGGGATTATCCCCGAATGCTATCGCGTTGCTCAGGATTACACGGCTGAGGCATGTCGTGCATTGGGGATATTCCCTGAAAGCCCCTGCCAGCGAGCGCTATTTGGGCTGGCGGACTATGTAGTTCAGCGCCAACAGTAGGGGCAGACCCACGTGGGTCTGCCCCTACTGTTGGCGGCCCCGATTGAGGATTGAGGGCGAACACGCAGGTTCGCCCCTACCGTAGATGATCCAGGAACTCCAGGGACTTCACCTCACGCTCCAAGAGATAGCGGATATACCACCTGATCAATTGCTCCACCTCACGGGACAGATCGCGGCTCATTCGCAGTCGGCTGGCAGAGGCCTGGTTGCTACTGATGAGGAATCTCATCACCTTGAGAGCATCGACCGAAATAGGGCGAGCCTCAGGTTCATTCCCAGCGCAGGCGGGGCAGAGGACGCCCCCACTGCTGGCACTGAACAGGTTCCTTTGCGGTGCAAGGGGCGATTTGCAACCCAGGCACTGATAGAGCTCTGGCTGATAGCCGAGGTGGCTTAGAAGTCGGATCTCAAAGTGCCTGAGGACAAGATCACGGTTGCGTGCCCCACAAAGCCAAAGCAGGTTGGTATGCAGCAGTTCATAGATGGGATAGTTTTCAACCTGCTCCGCAGTGAATTGGTCCACTAGCTCTGCGATGTAAAAGGCACAGCTTATACTCCTGAGGTCGCTCTTTAGGGGAAGGAAGCTCTCGATCGTCTGGCTCTGGGTGATAATATCCAGGTTCTTTCCCTGAGCCAGGAGCAAAGCACTTTGAGTCAACAGGTCGAGGTGTCCGCCCAGCTTGCTCTTCGGTCTTCGTACTCCTTTTGCTACTGCCCTGATCTTGCCCAAGTTTGGGGTGTAGAGGGTAATGATGCTGTCTGCTTCGCCCAGATTGGCTCGCTTAAGAACAATCGCCTCGGTCCTATACACACGTGGCCTAGCCATCACAGTTCAGGGCGGCTATTTTACCTGTTCAGGAGCTTTGGCTGCAACTTCTAAGCTTGCTTCCCTCAGTTCGCCTTTTCCAGCGGATAAGGCTTGTCTATGGATGCAGTTCATGGAGCAGAAAGGGATCAATCTGGGTTTTCCTTCCTTGTCAATAACTCCGAAGTGAAGGGCGCAGTTCTGAGTTCTCTCCAGGTCGAAATTGTATGGGTCCATAAAATGCATGATCCCTATCGTAAGCCATTGTCCTGGAAGCCACTCCGTGAGCACAGTCCGTATAGACTTCCTCCCTTTGGTCCTCAATAGAACAGGCAGGAACTTGAGCCACAGCCTGGGATTGACATACCTTATTAAGCAGGTGGTGAGATCCCACATTATTGCAGGCCTTGACTTGTTAAGCTCAAAGGCCCTACTCATTTTGGCATGGAACTCTTCGTTCCTTACGTAGCGCGGCACGGGATCGAGCTTGCCTTTCGAATGATCGACGACGGTTATTAACCCGCAATGGGGGTGAATACAGAAATCCTGGTGCTGGCCCCCCTTGGTCATCATTTTAGCCATTGTCTGGTTCATCGGAATTGTGAAAAAATCGCCCTTCTTGATTTCACCAGCCGTTTGCTCCTCGGCCAGTCTCATAACATCTGAGTTGGTTATTCTCATCTCTTTCAACTTGGTTCGATCTATTCTTCCCGTGAAGCTGACTGGCTGAAACACGAGGAACTTGATTACATCTGAGTTCTCCGCAGAATATCTTATGATGTCGCCGACCTGATGGTCATTCACTCCCTTTGCCAGGGTGGGGATGAGTGCAATCTTGTTATACCCTATCTTTCTAGCGTTCTCTAAGACCTTCTGTTTCAGGGGCCACAGGTTGCGACCCCTCGTTTCCATATAGGGCTCAGGTGTGACACCGTCGAATTGCATATACAGCCATGCTTCGAGGTCGCGCAGTTTCTTGAAGTAATCGAGGTCCTCTGCAAGCCTCAGTCCGTTGGTCATGATCACAATATAGTCAAAACCGAGTTCTCTCTCCATTTGTATTATTTCTGGGAGGTCATCTCTTAGAGTCGGCTCCCCACCGCTGTTGCCAACCCCCCTGACCCTGAGAGGGTAGTTATTCTCCTGAGTATATTCCAGGATTGACCGTATCTGTTCTATGCTCAAGTCACTGTTATTGTCTTGCTCTCCACCGCGGGCGAAACATATCGGGCATCGTAGATTACATCTGTTGGTTAGCTCCATGATCAGCAGAATTGTGTGCGTCTGATGGTTCTGGCAGAGGCCGCAGTCGAGGGGACAACCAAGCTTTGATTCTCTCGGTCGGTGAAGGCCCGTGCCGTGGTCCCTGAATTTCTCGGCTCTCACATATTCTTCGTAGTCGCTCCAATAGACATCCTCGAAGCTTCCGTGGTCAGGGCAAGTTTTTCTCATTATGACCTGACCATCGGCTTCCCATAGTTCGGCATCGAGGACT
The DNA here is from genome assembly GCA_964449845.1 of uncultured Dehalococcoidia bacterium. Classification (GTDB taxonomy): domain Bacteria; phylum Chloroflexota; class Dehalococcoidia; order SZUA-161; family SZUA-161; genus SOKG01. The sequence goes on along the minus strand of CAYVES010000025.1, from coordinate 12,706 downwards.
CTCAGGTCTTCGGGGCAAATGGATTTTGTTGTCTTAAGGAATCTCATGGGGGTGCACCTGCCTTTGGTTTTCTCCCAGTTTAGTCTATTGGCTTTTCCAGTAACGGTATGGTGTTATCCTCTCTACATCTCTTGTCTGCTCTCAAGAGCATGGGTAAGGGTGACTTCATCGGCATATTCCAGGTCTCCGCCCACGGGTAGCCCACGGGCAAGCCTGGTGAGCCAGACTCCTAAGGGTGAAAGCAGCTTCTGGATGTACATTGCTGTTGCTTCTCCCTCAAGGTTAGGGTTGGTAGCCAGGATAACTTCCTTCACCGAGCCTGTCTTAACACGCTCCAGAAGCTCCTTTATCTTCAGGTCTTCGGGGCCGATACCGTCCATAGGAGAAAGCACGCCATGGAGCACGTGATATACTCCCTTGTATCGGCCGGTGCGTTCCAGGGCAAGCATGTCTAGAGGCTCCTTGACGACACAGATGATGCTGTGGTCTCGTTCCTCGCTGGCACAAATGGTGCAGGGATCGGAGTCGGTGATGTTCTGGCATGAAGAGCACAGGACAGTCTTTTCCTTGACTGCAATTATTGCCTCAGCTAGGGCTCGTGCCTCGGCTTCAGGCGTGCGCAGCAGGTAATAGGCAAGACGTGCTGCGCTTTTTGGCCCGATTCCGGGCAGCTTACCCAACTCTTCGATCAATCGAGAAATTGGCTCAGCGGCCGCCGCAAAACCGATTTTCAACCCCAGAAAACCTTTCTAAATTCCAAATTCGGAGGAGACTCCCATAGGCGATTATCTACCATCAAATCTTAAGAATCCAACATACCAGATGCCGTTCGTGGTGAGCCCGTCGAACCATGAACGGCCCTTCGACAGGCCTGTCCCGAGTTAATCGAGGGGCTCAGGGCGACCGGATTGGGCTTTACTTTGGGAACAAGGAGGACATCGGTGGCATCGCTGACCTTTTACGGCGGGCGAAGGGTGTGAGGATAGATATGTCAACGCGTAACTCATCACGAGGAGCAAGCGAGACGCGCATTGCAGAGCGAGCAAGGGCGAATCTCAAGGCGCCCAACCCTAAAACTAGGACAGATGCCTTGTTCACGGCTGTGCAGCATAACCTAAGGGAGTTGTCTAGCGAAATCCTGGACTTGTTCGGGCAAGAGAGAGATTGTGAAATCAAAGGGCGCAGCGCCTGGGCGCTTGGCCGCTTGCGGTACCACCCAGCCTTTAACGACCTGGTTCAGGGACTACGCGATAAAGATAGACGTGTTCGAACATGGTCAGCGTGGGCGCTGGGCGAGATAGGGGGTGATCGGGCAAGCGTACCCCTCATGGAGGCAATGAAAAACGAACCTGTAGCTCAGGTGCAAAGAGCAATTGGCGGGGCATTGAAGAAACTCCGCCTAGAATCGACACGGGTTCACGTAAAGCAAGTGGTCAAGGGGCTCCAACCGCCGCCCACTAAGGATCAGAGCATCGTGGCGATCATTGATAAGCTTGAAAGTCTGAAGTGGGAGGAGGACGCAGAGCGGATTATAGCATTGCGCAAAGAGATTCTTCAAAAAGATCCTGCGTATTTCAAAGCTTATATGGATTGGGTCAAGAGAAAGCCAGCATTGGAAGGTGCTTGGGGCGACAAGCGAAAGGTATTTTCAGATGACTGGTAGACAGTCTGCTTAGATTAGGCGATACTCTGTATGCATCTAAATGTGTTCTACATGTGCCCGAGGAAAGACAAATCCCGAAATGAGAATAAGCTAGACATTCAGCTTGACAAATGGGGGCAAACCGCGTGGCATCGCTGACCTTTTACGGCGGGGTGGATGAGATTGGCGGGAACAAAATCCTGCTGGAAGATAAAGGCACCAGGGTTTTCCTGGACTTTGGAGTGTGCTTCGATAGGAAGGGCGGCTTCTATGAAGAGTACCTCCAGCCGAGGACGAATAGCGGCCTTAGAGATTTGATGGAACTAGGGATGATACCGAGAATCGACGGAATCTATAGGAACGACCTGCTGAAGATCAACGGTATCGAAGACGTCATGAAGGAGATCGGTTGTGACGATATCTCCCTCTGGATAAGCGATGTCAAGAGCTATGACGAGGTTGCCCAGAAGAATGGAAGTCCCTTCATCCAAGGGGTGCTAATCTCGCATGGACACCTGGATCACTTCCAATACATCTCTCTTCTGGATGAGAAGATACCTATCTACTGTTCGGAAGTCACCAGGATTATTATCGAAACTGCCGAAGCCGTAGGCCAGGGAGGATTTGAGCACGAATTCACTGTAGCCAAGAAAAGGGCGCTCTCTACGCTGGGAAAAGGCTCGTATTTCCCCGGAGCATACACTATTACCACGGAACCTGTGCAAAGAGAATACAGAACTCTCGCTGAGCGCATTGGTATAGAAGACATCGAGGTGCAGTCGTTGCCCGTGGACCACTCGGTGCCAGGGGCCGTGGCGTTTATGATTACCACTTCCGATGGTAAGACCATCGTCTACACAGGCGATCTGCGTTTCCACGGCAGCAGAAGCGATCTGACGGAGAACTTCAGAAGCTCGTTGAGAAATGTGGCCCCCGATGCCTTGATTATCGAGGGAACGAGGATAGATAAGGATACTCCCGATAGCGAAAGCAGCGTGGAGGAACGTTGCCTAGACCTAGTATCCCAAACAAAAGGGCTGGCCATGGTCGGGTTCGCATGGAAGGATATAACCAGATACCAAACGATGAAGAACGTAGCGGAACGCACAAACAGGATACTGGTGATATCGCCAAAGCTCGCCTTTCTGCTCAACAGACTGAAGCACATCGAAGAGCTAGGCATAACTGATGTCTCAGGCGAAGAAGCGGTGCGAGTTTACCTCAAAAGAAAGCAAAACATGATATATAGCAAGGGTGATTATGTCTCCTCCAAATACGATGCCGGCTACAGCGTTGACTGGGACAGAGGTGACCCATCAACAGTCGACCTTGAACACTTCACCAACGGCATCAGGGCCTACCAGATAAAGCAGAATCCATCCAAATACCTCGTTCACCTGGACTACTACGATTTCAACGAGCTTGTCGATCTGAGACCTGCACAGGGCAGTACATATATACGAGCTTCAAGTGAACCGTTCAATGAGGAGATGAAACTTGATGAGGAAAGAGTAAGAATGTGGCTTCGCCACTTCGACATCAATTCTCCGACACACGACCCCCTTTATGTTCACGCATCCGGGCATGCTTCAGGGCCTGAGATAAAGCAGTTGATACATGATATCAACCCCAAAGCAGTGTTCTCAGTTCACACGCGCCATCCCGAAATGTTCGACCACATCGCGCCTTCGAGCTCAAAAGTGGTAAGACCGCAAGAAGGGAAGGAATACATAATTTGAGCGACGGAAATGATACCGATTAAGCTTGCTCTCAGAAACTTCATGTGTTACCACGATGAAGTGCCACCGCTTTACCTCGATAGCTTCCACGTGGCTTGTCTTTGCGGCGACAATGGTAACGGTAAGTCGGCATTACTCGATGCCATCACCTGGGCGCTGTGGGGCAAGGCCAGAGCCAGAAGCGATGATGACTTGATCCATCTAGGCGAGGGGGAGATGGAGGTTGAGTTCGAGTTTGCCGTCGGCCAAAACAGCTACCGTGTCCTGCGTAAGCGCGCCAAGGGCAAGCTTACCAGGCGTGGTCTGCGAGGCGCGGGGCAGAGCATTCTGGAGCTACAGATAGCGACCCCGCAGGGTTACTCCCCGATCACCGGCAACACCATCGGGGAAACACAGCGAAAGATAATCGAGATACTGCGCATGGACTTCCCCACATTCATCAACAGCGCTCTGTTGCTTCAGGGTCGCGCTGATGAGTTCAGCATGAAGGCGCCCGGAGACCGAAAGGAGGTCCTTGCCAGTATCCTCGGCCTCTCGCTATACGACGACCTTGAGAGACTTGCAAGAGACCGCCGGAAAGAGAAGGAAATCCAGCAGCTCAGTTTGGGCGATGACGTCGCCCGAATCGAGCAACAGCTAGAACAGAAGGGAAAATATGAGGCTGAGCTACAGGAAACGCAGGCAGCTCTCCTAGTCATTAGCAGCCAGGTAGAGAAGCAGGAATCAGCACTCACAACCCTGCGACAATCCAGGGAAGCTTTGAAATTCAAGGACGAGCAGTGTAGGGAAATCGGCAGGCAAATCGAGCAGGCAAATCAACAACTCCACTATGTAGATGTCCGCGCTAAAGAACACCGTTCCAGGATCGAGAAGTACGAGAAGGTGTTGTCAAATTACGAGCAGGACCTTGCCAGCACACGGGCACGATTAGACGAGCTGACCAAGCTGGAGCAAGACCTGGGTAGGACAAGAGAACGCGCTGAGAAGCTTTCCAATCGAATCCACTACCTCAATTCTACCAATGCCCAATTGAAGAAGGAAATGGAGGAACTAAAAGGCAAGCTTGACCTACTTGGGCAGGGGGAAGCCGAGTGCCCTCTGTGTGGCACAGAGCTGGGCGTGGAGGGACGAGAACGAATCATGGTCAACTACGAAGCCCAGGGGCGAGAGAAGGGCGATGCCTACCGAACTAACCTGAGCGAGATGCAGCAAAAGGAAGCGGAGCTAAGAAACCTAAGGCAAGAAATGGGCAAACTGGAGGCCACGATAACCACGGAGCGGAGCCAGTGTGAACGCCGGGCAGAGGTCTTGGAGAGAGAGCGAACCGAAGCAGAGAGACTTCTCCCTCAAGAACGGGAAGCTCTGGCTCAGGCGCAGAAGGCCATGGAGGACTTGCGTGCCACGCTTCAGAAGAATACCGAAAAAAGGGAAGTAATTCTGGCGGAGATCGAATCTCTGCCCCGCATTGAGGAGGAGTTCAATCAGGCTGAAAAATCCTACCGTGAGCTCCGAGAGCGGGAGCGAAGCTGCAGAGACAAGCTGGTTGAGATACAAACGAGCCTGCGTCGCTGTGCTCAATTGGAAACGGAAAGGCAAGAGAATATCAAGGCACTGCATTCGGTGGCAGAGGAGAGAAGTGTTTATGATGAACTGGCCACTGCCTTCAGCAAGAAAGGGATACAGGCCATGATCATCGAGTCGGCTCTTCCTGAGATCGAGGAGGGGGCCAACCGGCTGCTGGGCCGGATGACAGACAACCGAATGCACCTAAGGATCGAGAGCCAGCGCGATACCAGGAAAGGAGATACGGTCGAGACCCTGGATATAAAGATATCGGACGAGCTGGGCACTCGCAACTACGAGCTGTTCAGCGGTGGAGAGGCTTTCAGGATCAATTTCGCCTTGCGTATTGCCTTGTCCAAGCTCCTGGCAGGGCGAGCTGGTGCGCCCCTGCCGACACTTATTATCGATGAAGGCTTCGGCACACAGGACACCACTGGTAGGGAGAAACTGGTTGAGGCCATTAACTCGATTCAGGATGATTTCCAGAAGATATTGGTCATCACCCATATCGAGGAGTTGAAGGATGCCTTCCCGGTGCGCATCGAGGTGACTAAGACCGAAGAGGGCTCGACGTTCTCGCTGAGCTAGCAAATCCTGAAGCACCGGCTTCGCCTTCTCAGTCAGGTCTCTCACTAATGGAGCCTAATCTCCCTCACGTTGTCTATTCCACGAGGAATAAGCCAGAAGCGAGGAACGCTCGAGAAGCTCAATTTACATGGTCTCTCGTCCTATGTTATAATATGTTTTCGTTGGCAAAATGGAGTAATTGGATGATAGAAAAAGAGAAGAAGGATGCTGTTATCCACCAGTTTCAGCTTCGGGAAGGGGATAGCGGCTCAACTGAGGTCCAGGTCGCGCTGCTTACTGAGAGGATAAATCAGTTGACTGAACACTTCAAGTCACACACTCACGACCACCATTCCCGGAGAGGTCTTTTGAAGCTCGTGGGGCAGCGGCGTCGACTCTTGCAATATCTTAGCAATAACGATGTGAATCGCTATCGACAACTGATAGCAAGGCTCGGTCTTCGCAAGTAGGAGAGAGGCTTGGTGGAACAATAGGAGAGAGGCTAAAACCAGATGACAAACGATTTTCAGTGTGATGTCGCCGGAACGACCCTGCACATCGAAACCGGAAGGCTCGCTGAGCAGGCTAACGGAGCAGTCACCGTCCACTACGGTGAGACGGTAGTTCTGGTCACTGCGTGCGCCAGCGCCGAACCGAGGGAAGGGCTAGACTTCCTGCCGCTTACTATAGACTACGAAGAGAGGCTTTATGCCGCGGGGAAAATCCCCGGTAGTTTCTTCCGCAGGGAAGGGAGACCCAGCCAGGGGGCAACGCTGACAAGCAGGCTCACTGATCGGCCCTTGCGCCCGCTTTTCCCCAAGGATTTTCGCCACGATATTCAAGTGGTGATGACTGTGCTCTCCGCGGATCAGGAGAACGACCCCGATGTCCTGGCTATCATCGGTGCGTCGGCGGCACTCGGCATCTCGGATATTCCCTTCAGCGGGCCGGTGGCTGCCTCTAGAGTCGGCTACATAGATGGAGCGTGTGTGCTCAATCCTACCTTCACCCAACTTACCCACAGTAAGCTAGACCTGGTTATCGCCGGCACCAGAGAAGGCCCAGTCATGGTAGAGGCAGCGGCAAAGGAGTTAACAGAGGATATCGTACTCCAAGCAATCAAATTCGGCCAGGAGGCAAACCAGGAGGTGATCAAGCTCCAGGAACAGCTTATCCAAGCTTATGGCAGACCAAAAATGGAGCTCAAGGCCAGGGAGCATAGCGCAGAACTGCAAACAGATGTCGCTGCCGCTATTCGGGATAAGCTTGGGCAGAGACTTGGTTGGAAAAACCGGGCAGAGCGCGAGGAGGTTATGGATCAGCTTAAGGAAGAGATCGCGGCAAAGTGGGGGAGCACTTGTTCTGCCCAAGAGATAAGTTCAGCCTTGGAGTTAGGTCTTAAGGACAGAGTAAGGGCACTCATCTTGGAGAAAGGAACCAGACCCGATGGTCGGGGCCTAACCGATGTGCGCCCCATCACTTGTGAGGTCGGAGCCTTCCCTCGCACCCACGGCTCGGGATTGTTCACCAGAGGGCAGACCCAAGTGCTGACTATTGCAACCCTCGGCTCGCCAGCAGAGGAGCAACAGATCGATGGGATTGGACAGGAGGAGAGCAAACGTTTCATGCACCACTATAACTTCCCCCCGTTCAGCACCGGCGAGGTAAAGCGTATGGGCGCTCCCGGGCGTCGCGAGATCGGACACGGGGCACTGGCAGAGCGAGCTCTGATACCTGTGCTCCCCGAAGAGGTCGATTTTCCCTACACGATTCGCCTAGTCTCCGAGGTATTGAGTTCCAACGGCAGCACTTCCATGGCAAGCGTCTGTGGCAGCACCTTATCCCTCATGGACGCTGGTGTACCCATCAAGACACCAGTGGCCGGCGTAGCCATGGGCCTGGTAACGGGAGAGAATGGCAAGTTTGCCGTGCTTACTGACATCGAGGGACTGGAGGACGCCCTTGGCGATATGGACTTCAAGGTAGCAGGAACGGCTGAGGGGATAACAGCGCTCCAGATGGACATCAAGATGAAGAGCGTAAGCTATGAGATTATGGAGCAGTGTCTGAGTCAGGCAAAGGATGCTCGCCTGTTCATCCTGGAGAGGATGAGAGAGACCATTAGCGCCAGTCGACCAGAAATCAGCAAATACGCGCCCCGGCTAACCAAAATAACAATTGATCCCGAGAAGATCCGCCACGTGATTGGCCCCGGGGGCAGGACTATTAGGTCGATAATGAGCGAGACCAAGGCAACTATTGACGTGGAGAACGATGGCACTGTCCTTATCGGCTCACCGAGTGAGGAGGCAACCCAAAAGGCCATCAGAATAATTGAGGAGCTGACCAGGGATGTCGAGGTAGGCGGGATGTACAACGGTCGAGTGACCCGGGTAACCAACTTCGGAGCTTTTGTTGAAATCCTGCCTGGCAAAGAGGGTCTGGTGCACATCAGCGAGCTGGCCGACTATCGGGCGCCCAGCGTTGCGGATGTGGTTAAGGTTGGTGACGAGGTCATGGTCATGGTCACCGAGATCGATCGCATGGGCAGGATTAATCTCTCCCGTCGTGCAGTACTCGAAAAGCTCTCTCAGATACCAGGTGCCCGCTTGGGAACCGACCAGAAAGAGACCCCAAACTATCCCTTCAGAAGACGTACGGAGCCTAGGCAGCCGCGCCCCTATCGCGATGAGGACAAGAGGGTATGAGAATAGGAGGACCTCAAGAGAGCGACCCAGGAACATTCACCCCAAAAGGCCACCCCCCTAAGAAGGTGAGTCCCTATACGTAGGGTAGTAAGCATCGGCGTGTAACAGAATCTAAACTCGAAATCAGGCTTGTCGAACCATGAACGGCCGTTCGACAGGCCCCTGAGTTAACCAGGGGCAGGCTCAGGGCGAACGGACCAGAGTTTATTCTCGGAAGAAAACACCCAAAACCTAGACCCTAGACTAGTTAGCATTTATAGCCTATAATCTAGAACTTGCCATTGCCAAGCAAAGGAGAGAGAGCCAGTAGTTTTGGATTTGGTCTTTGAATTTTGATACTGTCTAGAATTTACCATTTAGAGATTAGAGTTTAATTGCGGTATATGCGCACTCAATTATGTCGTTTTACATAAAACTGGTGACGAATCGAGGAGCTGATGGAGCGGGTAAGAGTTTTGGTGCACGGCGCGTTGGGAAAGATGGGGCAAGAGGTGCTCAGATCCCTATGTCGTGATCCAGAGCTTGAAGCAGTGGCTGGAGTAGACATAAAGGGGGAGGGCGAAGAGCTACTCTTACCTGATGGTTCTCGCTCAATCCCGCTGTCTGCTGACCTAGAATCAACTCTTACTCGCCACCACCCCGACGTTCTGGTAGATTTCACTACTGCCGAGGCCACGATGCCTGCGGTGCGAACGGCAGTAAAACATAATGTCAGGCTGGTGATCGGAACCACAGGGCTATCCGCTGCCAACCTCGACGAGATCAAGAGCCTGTGCCAGAGCCATGGAATCGGGGCAGTGGTCGCCCCCAACTTCTCTCTGGCGGCAGCAGTAATGATTCACCTGGCAAGAATAGCAGCTAGGTTTTTCGACTATGCTGAGATTATCGAGATGCACCATGAGCAAAAGGCCGATGCCCCGTCGGGAACCGCCCTAGCTACAGCCAGGGAGATGGTCAAATCTAGAGGCAAGGCTTTTGTTCACCTCTCTGCCACAAGTGAGAGCATTGCCGGTTGTCGCGGCGGCGAATTTGAGGGAGTAGCCCTACATAGCGTGCGGCTGCCGGGGATGCTTGCTCATCAGGAGATTATTCTGGGCGCATTGGGTCAAACCCTGAGGATACGACTTGACCAGATAAGTCGAGAAGCCTTCATGCCTGGCGTTACCCTGGCCATCAAGAAGGTGGGTGAACTCAAGGAGGCCGTCTTTGGCTTGAACAAGCTTCTGGGTCTTGAGGAGGAGAATTGCTAGGGTCTGTGCTGATGAGAAAATATCATACTGCTATTGTCGGGGCCACTGGGCTCGTGGGACAGGAGTTTATCAAGGTCCTGGAGCAGAGGGATTTTCCCATGGCCTCGGTTCATCTACTTGCCTCCGATAGATCAGCAGGAAAGAAGCTATTTGTAAATCACCGGGAGATCGAGGTCGAGGAGGTCACGCCCAACTCGTTTGACCCGGTAGATATAGCACTATTCTCCGCGGGGAGCGACGTCAGCAAGCACTTTGCACCGATAGCAGCCAAGAGAGGCGCGGTAGTGGTCGATAACAGCGCCGCCTTCAGAATGAATCCCAATATCCCTCTCGTGGTTCCTGAGGTCAACCCCGAGGACCTGGAGCATCATCAAGGTATAATTGCCAATCCCAACTGCTCCACTATTCAGATGGTGGTCGCGCTCTATCCGCTGCACAAAGTAAATCCAATCAAGAGGATAGTGGTGGATACTTACCAGGCGGTATCGGGCACGGGCTCGGCGGCTGTAGATGAGCTCAACAGCCAAACCAAGCTGATCCTTGAGGGGAAGAGCACTGTCCCTCACGTTTACCCTCACCAGATAGCCTTCAACGTGCTTCCTGAGATCGACGTATTCCTCGATGACGGCTACACCAAGGAAGAGTGGAAAATGACTCACGAAACGAGGAAGATTCTTCACGACGAGAGCATCGCCATTTCAGCGACCTGCGTACGCGTGCCAGTAGTTACCGGACACAGTGAAGCAATCCATGTCGAGTTCAGCAATCCCATGAGCCCCGAGGAGGCACGAAATATCCTGGCTACCGCGCCTGGCGTTAAGGTATTGGATGATCCCCCCATTAGCCTCTACCCCCACCCTTGGTCACTGGCTGGCACTGACGAGGTGTTTGTTGGGCGCATACGCCACGATGCTTCACACCCTAACGGGCTAGCTATGTGGGTCGTTGCAGATAACCTGCGTAAGGGAGCAGCTCTCAATACAGTTCAGATCGCTGAGGAACTGATCTCAAAGGGCTGGCTCTAAGAAACTAGAGGAGGTATCAATTGCTAAATTTGGGTCGTCTGCTAACGGCGATGGTAACCCCCTTCGATGAGAAGGGAGAAGTCAACTATGAACAGGCAAAGAAGCTAGCGCTCGCTTTGCTTGATTCGGGAAGCGACGGGGTAGTAGTGGTAGGCACAACCGGCGAATCGCCTACCCTGGTTCGTGAGGAAGAGATTCGGCTATTTGCCGAGGTGAAATCGGCGGTAGGCAAGCGAGGGACAATCGTAGCGGGCACAGGGAGCAACAGCACAGCAGAAGCCGTGGCAACAACCAGGGAAGCAGAGCGAATCGGAGTCGATGCTTGCTTGCTGGTGGTCCCTTACTATAACAAGCCCACTCAACAAGGGCTACTGGAGCACTTTCAGACCATTGCTAGAAGCACAAATCTGCCCTGCATCCTGTATAACGTGCCCAGTCGCACTATCACTAGCCTCTCCCCCGAAACAGTTATCGAGCTAAGCCGAATCGACAACATCATCGGGCTCAAGGAAGCAAGCGGCGACCTGGGGCACTCAGCCAAGATCCTCGATGGGGTGCACAAGGACTTTCTACTCTACAGCGGCAATGATAGCGACACTTTCCCCTTGATTTCTCTGGGTGGCTATGGAGTTATCAGCGTCGCCTCTCATCTAGTAGGAACTCAGATCAAGGAGATGATCACCAAAGCAATTAGCGGGAAATCGACAGAGGCCGCTGCTATCCACCGCAACCTCATGCCCTTGGTCAACGCCTTGTTCATTGTCTCCAATCCCATCCCCATTAAATACGCTTTGAACTATCTGGGATTCCCTGTCGGCAACCCTCGTTTGCCCCTCACGCCACCCGATGAAAAGTCGGCCGCAGCAATAGAATCTGTGCTCAAGAACTACCACATCGATCTGCCACTGGGCTGAAGCCTCGCTTGCTTATCCCAAGCGCACTCAAGAACCCTAAATTCGAATTTCCCGTAGAGGAAGGATTCCTTCACTCCTCAGGTCGATTCTAATCAGGGCAGATACATGGGTCTGCCCCTACAGTGAATGCTTATGTCCAAACACCCCCTTGGAGCGACCAAGGGCTCGCTTTCTCGACCTCGACCTCGACTAGTTGGCCCAAACGATTGGCGTCATCGTTGAAGAACACCAGCTTTCCTGTTCTGGTACGACCCCACCACCTCCCCTTCTTGTCCCCCTCCACCAGTACCTCCACCTTCTGTCCCAGGAGTTGAGCATTGATCTCCGAGGCTATCTCACACTCCAGTTCCTCGACCTTTCGTAACCGCCTCCTTTTCTCCGAGGGGGGAATATCATCCTCAAACTTCCTTGATGCCAGCGTGCCGGGTCGCGGGGAGTAGGCAGCGACATGAACAGCATCGAACCTGATGTCGGAGAGCAGATCGAGTGTCCTCTGAAACTGGGCCTCGGTTTCTCCAGGGAAACCCACAATAACATCGGTTGAGAGCGCCACGCCGGGGACAATACTGCGTATTTGCTCAACCAACTCACGGTAGTTTTGTCCAGTATAGCCTCGACCCATCGCCCGCAGAATCTCATCGTCCCCAGCTTGAACAGGGAGACTGATAAATTCACAGACCTTGTCCAGAGAGGCCACAGCCCGAACAAGCTTCTGGTTCATATCTTTGGGGTGGGAGGTCAGGAAGCGAATTCGCACAAGGTCCCCAACAGAGTTCAACTCATTGAGTAAATCCGCCAGATCGGGCATACCTGGAAGGTCGTGACCGTAGGAATTCACGTTCTGTCCCAGCAATGTAACCTGTTTCACGCCGCGCTCAACAAGGCTTTCTACCTCACAGCGGATTTCAGTCAGAGGCCGGCTCCTCTCCCTTCCACGCCGGTAAGGGACGATACAATAGGAGCAGAAGTTATCACAGCCCTCGATGATAGTGACAAAAGCGCTTGGTGGCGGTGGCAATGGGGTGGAGTCCTGGACACCTTCCGGAGCTCGCGTCCTGGCCAATTCTAGAAGCTCGGCGGATTCCCCCGGCTTAAGGAAAAGGTCAACATGAGGAAAACAGCGTCTTAGCTTGGCAATCCCTGGGTCAACCATGCAGCCAGCCAGAGCCACTACCGTGTCAGGATTAAGTCTCTTGAGGGGTATCAGCGAGTTCAACTTGGAGAGGACACGGTTTTCAGCACTCTGCCGTACCACACAACTGTTGATGACTACAATGTCAGCTTCCTCGATAGCCCGG
>CAYVES010000024.1:3586-22288 GCA_964449845.1 uncultured Dehalococcoidia bacterium | reverse complement strand
CCTATGCCGCACCCTCGTCACCGCGACTATTGCCGCAAAGCTGATGACTAGGAGAGCTCCAAGGCCGATCGTTATCCACGGCAGGAGAGTCCGGAACCAAAGGAGCATCGTGCGAGCGCTGGCGGCCGTGTCCATCAGATCGGCAATGGTCTCCTCGGCATAGTCAACATGGGCTATCTGGACAGGGATCTTAGCGCCCATCATGTCGATGCTGGTGGTAGTTTCACTTGTCTGATTGACCACAGCGCCACTGGATGGCTCGATCCACAGCGTGACCCTGGGGCTGAGGTAAAGCTCCATACCGCTCGTTGGCTCAGTGCCAATTGGGATATTGGTTTCATCGATCTCGAAGACCAAAACGCCCAGGCCGCGGAAGTCCTCCTTGCCCACATAGTTTGCCATCAGTGCTTGCTCGGCACCCGGGTGCCAGAGAGCGAAGCTATCCCCCACCCCAAGGGGCCTCGGGGGTCCAAACTGTCCCCACCGCGCTTGCTCATCAACTTCCGTCACGAACTCGAGAGTATGTGCGTCTATCGCAAGGGTGCTCTCATCGCCATATATGGCCGAAATGTCCTCACCGGTGTCTGCGTTGATAACTGTGCGCACTTCATGGATGAGTAAGGCGCCGTCTTCAGTGCCAATGGCTTCCTGCGCCAGTGTCTGTTCTATGGGGAAGCTATCCATTGACAGGGTAGCGGGATTCATCACTGAAAACGTGCCGTCGAAATAGTAGGTTCGCTCGTAATCCGCCGGCATCTTATCGAGCGAGGGGAAAATAATACCCACCCACAACGCGCCAAAGAGCGCCAGCAGTGCGCCTACCACGGGCAGCATAAGTGTTCCATAACGTCTTAGACCTCGCCTCTTGATGACCATGTCCTCCTCCTATGGGTGATCCGCTGCACCTTTTTCATATTACGGTCAGAGTTGATTAGAGTTGCTCATGCATGTGTATTGTCTACTAGGCTGTACACCGTGTATATCACCATATTGGGCAATTTCACACGTTACTTTTTGGTGATTTTGTAACTGTTGATTTCAGCAATTCTCCGCCCTGACGCGCTGTGGGGGAGCAAAGCTCCTGTGGGAGGGGTTTGCCCTGAGGCCGGCCTAGCCTCTCAGCCAAAAGGAAGGTGAGAATGACCGTCAAGACATCTAGACGTCTGAGCGTCTGGCTGGCTACACGACCAGACGGCTGCAAGCGGCGAGATGTAGGAGTCCGCGAGGCAAAAACTCGGAAGTCTGCCAGGCATCCTCCTAACCATTATGACGGAGGAGAATAAGGAGGTTGCCGATTCACGCTTAACATAACGCTACCACGCGGGGCGTTAACGATATGGTACAAGCCTTGGATTGGTGGCAACTATGAACCGGGGCAGGATGCAAGTGCAAAATTGGAGCTGACGGTGAGGTTGCTGGGGGAGAAGGGACCTCGTTGTTTGCAAGAGTCAGCGATAGCCAAACTCATCCCCTGGGGCAATGTGCCACATTTGCTACACGCTGGTCTCGTCGGCGGAGGCAGCTACCTAAGGTTCCAGGGGGATGACGAACCTGAGGATTATGTAGGCGAAGATGCCCCATCCGCCAAGGAACAGTGTCAACACCCAGGCGACTCTGACGATAGTAGGATCAACGCCGAAATACTGCCCCAGGCCACCGCATATGCCCCAGATCATCCTCTCGTCTCTGCTGCGATAGAGCCTCTTCTGCATGATCCCCTCCAATGCGAGAACTCCCTTGCCGGACTGCCTTTCGGCGGTCGCAGAGTTCTAGCACATCGGGAAGGTGAAATCCTCCCCTTAATCTTCGACTAGTCGCTGAGTCTGAAAGGCGGATAGCGGTCGGTCGTTAACAAGAACGCATATGCCGCCACTCTTAAATACCACCGAAACACGCCGACCACGAAGTCAAACAGGTCTTTGGGGTAACGGCCGGTAAATAGGATGGCGAACCAGGAGACTATGACGACCACGATGGCAGCGATAGCGAGGAACCAGAGAACAATGTAGTGCGGAATGGCCAGTATCCATTTTACCAGCGGCAGCCAGCGGTTGAGATCATCTCTGGCATTCGGGTATGGGATTTCAATGTGAACCGCCTGCTCTTCGTCGGTTGAGGGATATTCATCCCTCAATAGCGCCAGATATGACAGAACGCGGGTAGCGAATCTGGCTATGGCTAGGTTCCAGTCAAACCACCACCTGGGATACTTCTGCCGGAAGAGGAGCATCAGCAGAGTCGGCAGAACAACAAACAAGCCGATGCCATAGCCTTGGAACCTCCACGGCTCCTCCTCCCAGGCGAGCGCAGTGCCGACAAGTAGCGCCAAGACGATCCATATGGGAATTACCGTGAAGACCCTGAAGAACGTGGTTAGCTTGTCCAGATCTCTGTCCGGGTAGTCGATGGATAGGCTCATTGGGTACTCGCTTGAAGCTTCGGCCATGATAGAACCCCCTTTATTCATTCTGTTGCGGGAATGTGAGTTGGCCTTTGCACGCTCTCCTTTGTCACGGGGTGCCTCACCAGGCCCCCGGGCGCAACACTGTTCCCTGAGTTCCTGACCTGGTGGTCTGCGATCTCTACGACCTGCGTACTGCCAGGACGATCATGAAAGCCCCAAGTAGCAGCACTACTATTCCCCCGACGAGAAGCCCCACACTGATCTCAAGTAGCGACCCAGGAACCTTCACCTTGAACACGGCGTCCAGATCAACACCGGCAGACCCGTCGTCGTTCATCAGCACGATGGAGTGGCTGCCCACCTCTGTTTCCCACTCCAGGGTCTGGGTTGCAGCCCCATGCTCCGAGACTTTCCAGAATTCCTCAGACGCGGGGGTTGTAGGTTCGGAACTGCCGGGGTGATTTGCATAATCCACTCTTTTGAAAGTCAGCCAACGGGTGTGGGCAAAGCTCATCTCATCATACTCGACATCGCTAAGGTAGGCTTCCACATCTGACTCCTCGGCTACCCCGATAAAGATGTTCTTCGCAGGATCGTTGTTTGACCCTTCTACCGCAAAGGCGGTGGCTATGCCGAACCAGTCTAATACGTCGAGCGCTACTTCATCTATATCGATGGGCCCGGTAACGATGGCATGGGAATCCCTTTCAATGTGGATGGGGTCTGAAGTGATGAACCCTTCGCTATCTGTGTGGGTTCTTTCCAGCCACAGCAAAGTGCCGCCGCCGAACACGAGGCCAACTGCCACCAGTACGATGATGACTCCGAAGACCAGAAGCAGAATCTTCCCTGCGCTCAAAACAGCACCTCCCCGTTCAAAATCGCAGTCCGCGACTACAATATCAGGGTTGCGATCAAGAAGTCAAGGAATCGGGGGAGAGAAGGTTGAGAAGTTGCCACATCTTGGGGTGAATCTCTTGGTGACTTCTGTGGCTACCGATGCAATCCCTTGCCCGTGCGCAATGCAATTGCGGTGGTCGAAACGAAAAGGTTTTCTGAGGACTACTGAACCAAAGGCATGTCCGCGCCCATTCCCAGTGAGCCTCTCGCTTTCGCTGAACCCGAATGATTCAGCCGCTCCCGCTGATTCTTCTGAGTCAAGCGGCTCAGCCCTCCCCCAGCCTCTTTGGAGTCGAGCGGCTCCCACAGGGCAACGAAGACCCTGACGATTTCGGAATCGAACTGAGTGCCAGCGTTACGCTTCAATTCATCTATAGCCTGCTGATGAGTTAATTTACTCTCACGGTAAGGACGCGCTGATGTCATAGCATCGTAGGCATCGGCTACAGCCAGAATCCGAGCATCAAGGGGGATATTCTCGCCTTCCAGCCCTGCCGGATAGCCATTGCCATCCCAGCGTTCATGATGGTATTGAATGGCAGCCAAACAGCCACCCAAACTCTTGACATGTTTCAGTATCGCTGCTCCCA
Organism: uncultured Dehalococcoidia bacterium; assembly: GCA_964449845.1. Classification (GTDB taxonomy): domain Bacteria; phylum Chloroflexota; class Dehalococcoidia; order SZUA-161; family SZUA-161; genus SOKG01. The sequence continues at coordinate 18,394 of CAYVES010000024.1, read as the reverse complement.
GCGTGGGATGCGCGTATATTGGCTCCCAGTCCTGATCACGCAGAGGCCCCCGCTTGGCAAGTAACCTGTCAGAGACTCGGATCTTGCCAATGTCGTGCAGCAACGCGGCCGCTCGGATTGTGGCTATCTGCTCTTCAGAGTAGCCAAGCGCCTCGGCAATCTCCGTCGCATATTGGCAAGTCTTCATTGAGTGACCGTAGGTATAAGGGTCTTTGGCATCAACTGTAGCGGCCAAGGCATGTATGGTGCTCAGAACTTCCTGCTCTCCCTCCCCCTCAACTCCCATTCCTGGTATCTGCGAAGGAGCTACGTCACAGGCCAAGGATATTCGATTCCTCCCTGCTTGCTTGCTATGGTATAATGCGGCATCCGCCGCCTGCAGAAGTTCTTCACGCATAACCCCGTCAGTGGGCCATGAAGCTATGCCAATGCTACAAGTCAATGCAACCCCTTTGGAGTCCATTTCGCTTTCTATCCTCTTGCGTATCCTCTCCGCTACGTTGCAGGCATCGTCAACAGGTGCCTGCGGCAACATAACGGTAAACTCGTCTCCGCCGTAGCGAAAGGCCAGGTCTATCCCTCTGATCGACTCCACTATGTAGCGCGCAATTTCCTTAAGGATATCATCGCCCGCCAGATGACCACAGACATCGTTATACGCCTTAAAGAGGTCAAGGTCCAAGAATAGCAGGGAGAAAATGTCACCAAAGCGAGAACACCTTGAGATCTCCTCATCAACGCGGTCGTGGAAATAGCCGTGATTAAGCAACCCTGTCAACTCATCGACATGAGCCCTATCTCTCGCTTGGGCGTAAAGCTGAGCGTTTCCTATAGCCGCCGCCGCTTCATCGACCAGCGTCCTCAGCAGGTCTATGTCACCGCTGGAGTACAAACCGCCCGACCGCTTTTTGCTCAGCGCCAGAATTCCCACCAGCTTGCCATCGCTCTTCATCGGCAGAAGTAACTCTATTTTCGCACGTTCGATGAAATCGCTTTCCGCCTCGCACAGTCCCCTGAACTCCGGTGCTACGTCTATGAGCTCTCGAGATAGAGGCTTATCCTCTCTGGCAAACCAGCTCATAATCGGGCTATCCTTGCTCAGACTCATAGGCATAACCTCCTGTCCCTCGACCAGTCTCTTGCCGAACTGTAAAGTGAAGTCGCCGTTGCTGGGGAGCAGAAGACTCGCCTGGGTGGCATTCATCGCCCTTGGTAGCGGTTTCAACATCCCCTCCGCTAACCTATTCAGGTCGAGAACAGCGCTCATTCTCTGACCGAAACTGAGCACCATCTGCCGATAATCATAGGCTGCCCCATAGAAGACCTTGTCTACAGTCATGTGAACATGATTCAGTACGGGATTGAATAACACAGCCATAAGAAGTGCCATCGCGATAATAGCTGCAAGACTGGTGGAACTGGTCCAGCTTTGAGCAAGGTAGTTCAAGCCAAAGAGCATAACCAGATATGAAGTAGCGATAAAAACGACTATGGATGAGTATGCCAGGCCTTTTCTCACAACCAGTCTGATATCCAGCAGCTTACGCCCCGAAATGGCATAGGTGATCAGCAGGGCATTGCCCAGGTGACCAAGATGCTCCACCGGATATTCTGATAAAGCGGGAAAAGCAATTCTGACACTGAAAAGCGCCAGCAGAGAAACACCAATCAGGAGGTAGACAGCTCTATTCCGACTTTGAGGATCCTTCGAAGCACGGTACCTTTGCACCAGGTAGAATACTGATAGCGCGGTAAACCACGCACCACCTATAATCATCAAATAGAGCCATCGCCCATAGTGGATACTGACCTCCGTACCGCCTGCATACTGGAGACTTTGGGGAATGTAACCCAGGGCAGCCAGTACCGCGACACCTGCAATGAACGCGTATCCCAGCGCGGCCCACATAACCACATGTTTGCGGGTAAGCGCGCAAACCAAGTGACAATACCCGACAACCGCCCACAGTCCTGTCACTGGCAAGAGTCTACCCCACAGAGATAACTGCCCCGGGAAGTAGTCAGCGTACAACAGGAAGCTGCTCAGAGCCCACGCCGCAGACGCAATCACATACACCAACAGTAGCTGGCGCGTTACTGCGCGTCTGTCACGAAGGACAATCGTAAGGGGGAGGAGGTAGGCAAGAAGGACTACCAGTGGAATCGCCGAATAGCCAGTCATTTATCTGAACCAGCCTTCTTGTAGCTAGCGACGCAGTACGTCACTCTGTACAACCATTATGCGCCGAACGGGAGTCGGGTCAAGATTACAATCGTAACAGGGTAGCGGTACTTCCAGACGTCACGGAACACCACCCAAGTACATTAGATCGCGCTAACATGCTCGCAGTCCTCTAGAGCGCACAAGACTGCACCTGACTCGCCCAGAACGGCCAATCGTACGTCATCGCGAAGAGGCTTGGAATGTTTCCTTCGGCCGGGCGAAGGAGGGGGTGGATGAGGATGTGGAGGTGCTTAGAACCGCCCGGGATTTCGGCGAGAATGTCGCCTTTTTGATGAAGAAGTTGAAAACGCGAAGCATTACGATCGTACAGCTCAAAGTGCCAGACGGTCACACACAAAAATAGGAAAAAGGTAGGGTACAACCGCGACAAGCGATGTACTATACTCGTAGTTCCCCCAGAGTTTGAACCCGTCAGCGGAGGAGGCAAGGTGGTGAGGAGGAGTTGGATGAAGGAGACGCTATGGGCGCAGTGCTGCGACTGGTGAAAGAGAGGGTGAACAAAGCCGTGGAGAGGGATCGCCGTGCCGAGGGACGCGTGGAGGCGGCCTCAAGAGTGCTGTGGCGATGGCGAGAGTCGCGACTCGTGGTCCTGGTGGGTCTTCTGGCTCTCCTGGACTATGCAACTACCTGTGCCGCTCTGGAGCTGAGTGGAAAGGGTCATATCGAGGAAGGCGGGCTGCTCGCGGGCTGGGCCCTGCGAATAGGCGGGCTGGGGTGGCTGTTCCTGGTGGACATGGGTGCGGTGATAGCCCTGTCAATCGCAGCCATAACTGCGCGATTTCTCTGCTTCAAGGTTGGTTTCGGAGGGTTCGGACGTGCCGCCTTTGTGGTCCTGCTGCTGCCGTATGCGGTGGTCGCTTTCGCTGCCGTCGTCAACAACCTGTTGCTGACATTCCTATAGTAGGGTGGGTGCAGCGTAGCGTAAGCCACCGTTCCCATCGCGATTTGGGGAGGTGGGTTCCATTTCATTTCACCCACCCTACCCTCACAGCAATAGTAGCGTGGGTGAAGTGGCAACGGAACCCACTGGTCGGTGTCATTGCGAGGAGCCTCAGCGACGAAGCAATCTTGGAAGTAGGTTACGATACAGCGATTGCTTCGCTGCGCTCGCAATGACAGAATAGGCTACCCTTTTGCAGCCGCTCAGGGTTCAGGTGCCCTTTCTACCCTCACAGCGCAAACTTTGAACTCGGGGATTTTGGCCACGGGGTCCAGGGCGGGGTTTGTGAGCAAATTGGTGGCGCTCTCTGCGAAATGAAAGGTCATAAAGATCACACCCTTTGGTGAGTCCTCTGTTACCTTCGTCTTGGCCGTTACCTTTCCCCTACGGGAGGTAACCCGCACCTTATCGCCATCGGTGATCCTCAAGGCTCCGGCATCTTGGGGATTCATCTCCACCAGCTCCTCGGCCCTTAATATGTTAAGTCCCCTTACTTTGCGGGTCATGGTGCCGGTGTGGAAGTGATATCGGCTGCGCCCCGTGGTCAGCACCAAGGGATAGTCATCATCAGGCTCCTCGCGAGGTGGCTTATACTCCAGGGGAGCAAACCTGCCCCTGCCCCTGGTGAATTTCTCGGCATGGAGGTATTTTGTTCCCGGATGTTCCCGATCGGGGCAGGGCCATTGCAAGCCGCCGTTCTCCAATCTGGCATAACTAATGCCGCCATAGGAAGGCGTGAGCTCGGCGATCTCATCCATGACGTCCGATGGGCTGGTGAAGTCGAAGCCTTTGGCACCCATTCGTCCAGCGACCTCACAGGTGATCTGCCAATCTGGCTTGGAATCGCCCACAGGATCGATCGCCTTGCGCACTAGCTGCACACGACGCTCAGTATTGGTGAAGGTGCCTTCCCTCTCGGCGAAGCTTGCCCCGGGCAATACCACATCGGCGAGCCGCCCTGTCTCCGTAAGGAAAATGTCTTGAACCACCAGGAAGTCGAGCTTCCTGAGCGCTTCCTCGACGTGCTTGGCATCGGGCTCACTGAGCATTGGATTTTCGCCCATAAGATATACAGCCTTGATCTTACCCTCATCCATAGCGTCGAACATATCGGTAAGCACGATCCCTGGCTCCGCCGGCAGAGTGCAGCCCCACGCAGACTCGAATTTTGCTCTCACCTCGGCATTGGCCACTTGCTGGTAGCCAGTGTATACATTGGGCAAGGCACCCAGATCGCAGGCGCCCTGCACGTTGTTCTGACCACGCAGCGGATTTACCCCTGAGGAGGGCTTGCCGACGTTGCCGGTGAGCATCGACAGGTTGGCTGTGGCCAGCACGTTATCGGTGCCGTGGGAGTGCTGTGTAATTCCCATAGCGTATAGGATGGACGATGGGCCATGGGTAGCATATAGTCGAGCTGCCTCAGCGATTGTGCCGCCAGGAACCCCGGTGATCTCTGATACACGATCGAGGTCGAAGGCTCCAAGCGAATCCGCGAATTCGACGAAGTTCTCGCAGCGCTGTTCAATGAACTCTTTATCCAGGAGGCCTTCGTCAACTATCACCCGAGCCATGCCCATGAGTAGGGCGACATCTGTTCCTGGGCGGTGGCGCAGCCAGAGGTCAGCCTTGTGGCAGAGATCGATCTCGCAGGGGTTGGCCACCAAGAGCTTGGCCCCGTTGTTCACCGCCCTCACGATCTCCAGGGCGATCACGGGATGGTTATCCGTGGTGTTGGTGCCAATGGCGAAGATGCAGCCCGCGTCACGGATCTCATGGCTGGAGTTGGTCATTGCCCCACTCCCGAAGGCTGCGGCCAGACCGGCCACTGTGGGGGAGTGGCAGAGGCGGGCACAGTGGTCTACGTTGTTGGTGCCCATCACGGCGCGGGCGAACTTTTGAATGAGGTAGTTCTCCTCATTGGTACACTTGGCCGAGGAGATGGCGGCGAACTCAGTGCCTCGCTGATACTGGGAGAGCTTGCTAGTCACCAGCTCTAGCGCCTCGTGCCACGAGGTCTCACGGAACTCACCGTTCTCCTTGATCAAAGGGCTCGTCAGCCTCTCCGGGCTGTGGACAAAATCGAGACCGAACTTGCCCTTCACACATGCCTGCCCCCAGTTAGGCGAGTTGTCACGCGGCACGGACACCCTGGTGATCCTCTCGTCCTTGATCTCAAGCTTGAGCTGGCAGCCCACGCCACAGTAGGGACAGGTGGTGACCACCTCGCGATCAGGGAACGTGTACCAGCGAGCACTCTTCTCCATGAGAGCGCCGGTGGGGCAGGCATCGACGCAGGCACCGCAGAAGAAGCAGTCAGCATCCTTCAGCGAGCGGCCGAAAGCGGTGCCGGGCAGCGCCTGATGCCCGCGGAAGGTGAACGCGATCACCCCCAGCCCGCGCACCTCTGCGCAGATTCGGATGCAGCGCCCGCACAGGATGCACAGGTTGTAGTCTCGGTCGAAAAAGGGATCGCCCCGCTCAATAGGGAGTTCCCTGGACTCATACGGCAGGGTGATCTCTTCGAGTTTGAGATAATCGGCCACCTGTTGCAGCTCACAGCGCCCGTTCTTGGGGCAGAACACACAGCGCTCGTTGATCGCCGAGTTGCGAAGGCAGATGTCAAACGGCTTGCAGGATTCCCGCTGTTGACAGGTGAGGCAGGGATGGGGGTGCTCGGTGAGAATGAGTTCCATGATGTCTTGCCTCAGCCGCTGTATCTGCGCGGTATTGGTGTGCACCACCATGCCATCGGTGGCCGGGGTGGTGCAGGCGGGGGGAAAGCCCCTCATGTTCTCGATCTCCACGAGGCACATGCGACAGGCGCCGAAGGGCGCAAGATCGGGGTGATAACACAGAGTGGGGATATAAATGCCTGCCTTGGTGGCGGCATCAAGCACCGTGGCCCCTTTCTCCACCTCAACCTCTTTCCTGTCTATGATCAGCTTGACCATGTCCATCAGCTAGCCCTCTTTGATAGATAGCGAGATTCTACTCCTTCTCTTCCAGGGGAATAGGCTCATCGGGGACCTCGATGGTCTCCCCGGAGACCTTGACTACGGCGCTGAAGCGTTCAGGACACATCTCGTAGCAGGTGCCACACTTGATACACTTGCTCTGGTCGATGACGTGGATCAGCTTCTTACCCCCCTTGATGGCATCCACCGGGCAATTGCGCTGGCAGATCATACACGCCTTGCATTTGTCTGGCAGGATGTAGAACGCGATCAGGTCTTTGCATACCAGGGCCGGGCAGCGCTTCTCGTTGATGTGAGCCTCGTACTCGTGGCGGAAGTAGCGGATGGTGGTGAGCACCGGGTTGGGTGCCGTGCCGCCGAGCGCACATAGCGAGCCTTGATTCACCGTCTGCCCCAGCCTGAGAAGCTTGTCGATGTCGCCAGGCTCCCCCTGTCCCTGGGTAATGCGTGTGAGGATGTCAAGCATTTGCTTGGTGCCCACGCGGCAGGGTACACACTTGCCGCAGGACTCCTTCTGTGTGAAGTCAAGGAAGTAGCGCGCCACATCCACCACACAGGAATTCTCGTCGAGGACGATCATGCCCCCTGAACCTACGATGGAGCCGGCTGCGGTGAGGGATTCATAGTCCACCGAGATATCGAGAAGGTCGCTGGAAAGGCAGCCTCCAGAGGGGCCGCCGGTCTGCACCGCCTTAAACGCCTTGTCCTGGACGATGCCACCGCCGATGTCATAGATGATCTCGCGCAACGGGATGCCCATGGGCACCTCGATAAGGCCAGTGCGATTCACCTTGCCCGCCAGGGCGAAAGTCTTCGTCCCCCTGCTCTTTTCCGTGCCGTAGCGGGAATACCAGTCTCCACCCTGCTGCAAGATGGCAGAGATGTTGGCCCAGGTCTCCACGTTGTTGATGTTGGTGGGCTTCCCCCATAGCCCTGACTGGGCGGGGAAGGGGGGGCGGGGACGAGGCATGCCCCGTTTGCCCTCGATGGAGGCCATGAGCGCGGTCTCCTCGCCACAGACAAAGGCACCGGCACCCTCCTTGATCTTGATGTGAAAGCTGAGGTCGGAGCCCAGTATGTTATCGCCCAGAAGGCCATATTCCTCCATCTGGCGCAGCGCGATGTCCAGCCGCTCCAGCGCCAGCGGATACTCAGCGCGACAGTAGATGTAGCCTTCGGAGGCACCAATAGCGTGGGCGCCAATGAGCATTCCCTCGAGCACCGCGTGGGGGTCGCCCTCCAGAAGGGAGCGATCCATAAACGCACCGGGGTCTCCCTCATCGGCATTGCAGATGAGATATTTGGGGGTCCCCGCCGCGCGGCGGCAGAACTCCCACTTCGTGCCAGTGGGGAAGCCAGCACCACCTCTGCCCCGCAGCCCTGACTTCCTCACCTCCTCGATCACCTGCTCTGGGGTCATCCCCAGTGCCTGCGCCAGCCCGCTGTAGCCGCCACGGGCGATGTAGTGGTTGATGTTCTCCGGATCGATGAAGCCACAGTTACGCAGGGCAATGCGCACCTGGGGCTTGAGCATAGGGAGGTCAAATAGCTGAGGCACGCCATCAAGCGAGCCCTCCCCCAGCGTGCCCAGGGCGAGGTCAGGGCGCGGGTTGTCGTTGAGCAGATAATCCTTGATGAGCTGGACGGCGATGTCGGCATTGACACCGCTGTAAAAGATGCGGGGGCGGTCGGGTTTGGCTATCTCCACTATAGGCTCGATGTAGCACAGCCCGAGGCAGCCCACCTGGATGACAGTGGCATCCAGACCGCGCCTGGTGATCTCAGCATTGATCGTGTGGAGCACGTCAAGCGCTCCCGCAGAGCGCCCACAGGTAGCAGCGCCAACCAGGATGCGCGGCCTCCCGCTCAGCTCTAGGGCCTCCCACTCCGCCAGCGCCCGCTCCCTCATCTCGGTAAAGCCCATCTTATTCTCCCTTTGGAGTGCTTCTCGCTAGCGATAAGGGTTCAGAACCTGCTTGACCTTGGACGGGGTCATCCTGCTGTAGACGGTGTTGTCGACGACCATCACTGGGGACAGGGCACAGCAGCCAAAGCAGGCCACCCTCTCCATGCTGAACTTGAAGTCGGAGGTGGTGCCCCCTGGTTCAACATCGAGCTCCCGCTGCACGGCATCCAGGATAAGCTCCCCACCGCGCACGTAGCAGGCAGTGCCCATGCAGACCTTGAGCATATGCTCGCCGGGGCGCGTGAAGCGAAACTGGGCGTAGAAGGTAGCTACACCGTAGATCTCGCTCTCTGAGGTGCGCAAGAAACGGGCTATCTCCTTCACCGCTTCCTCAGGGAGATAGCCCAACTTCTCTTGCGCCTTCTGCAGGATAGGGATCACCGCTCCCCTCTCCCCTTTGTATGAGTCGAGAACCTCAGCCAGTTGCTCGCTCACCGCACCTCCTGTTTGTTATTTTCCTGGCAAGCCAAAATGAAGCTGCATGCGGCAATCTGAATTGGGCGTGAAGATTGCCGAGAGCAGCAAAGGCGAATCCAACCTTGAAGCTGAGGCAAAACTAAACAGGCTCCAACTCGAGGTGTCGAGACACGACGGGCGGCAGCATCGCCGGCGTGATTTGGAGCCTGAGATCACACCTCAGGCACCGCCCGGCCTCCCCGACCGCCATCTCCTCGGTTAAGCCAGTCTCAACCTCAGCAAAACTCCCAATTCGCCGCTCCACCGGCAGGCAGGGCATGTGCACCCGCTGCCTATCGGCGAAGCCCTCATCCTTGCCCAGCCACCCGTTGCCCTCCTCAACCGGAGCCAGGGCCTCATCAATAACGCCACTGCCGCCGAGATACCTGTCTATGGAACTTGCGGCCAATCGGCCAGCAGCGATGGCCTCGATTACTGAGGCTGGGCCGGAGACAGCATCGCCTGCGGCAAATACGCCCTGCCGGCTGGTCTGGAGACTGCGGCGATCTGCTTGCAAGGTATTACCTCTACCTACCTTCACATCGAATTGCGAAGGTACCTCCGGCGCTTGCCCGATGGATGCTATCACAGAGTCGAAGTCCATGGTGAACTCGCTGCCTGAGATCGGCTCCGGCCGCCGCCGGCCGCTGGCGTCGGGCTCGCCTAACTTCATACGGATGCACTCCAGCCCTAGCACACCGTTCCTCTGGGTTATCTTGGATGGCGCCGCCAGAAACACGATTGAAATACCCTCGTGGAGCGCCGCCTCCACCTCCTCAGGGCTGGCTGGCATCTCGGCGCGGGTGCGGCGGTAGACGATGGTCACCTCCTTGGCACCCAGGCGCAATGCCACCCGAGCACCATCAATTGCCGAGTTACCCCCTCCAATTACCGCCACCCTGTTGCTAGGCTTGACCTCTTTGCCCAGATTCACTTCCCTCAGGAAGGAAGCGCCATCCATCACTCCTGGAAGGTCCTCTCCCTCTACGCCTATCTTGGTGCCCTGGTGAGCGCCAATGGCGAGGAGAACAGCATCATAGCCTTGCTCAATCAGAGAGTCTATCGACTCAATTCTGGTGTTGGTCCTTATATCTACTCCAGCCTCTCGGATGACCTGGATCTCACCGCCGAGAATGTCCCTGGGCAGGCGATACGCAGGGATGCCCACCCTCATCATACCTCCGGGCTCAGGCAGTGCCTCAAAGACGGTTGCCGAATGTCCGCTCTTCGCCAGATAATAGGCGGCGGTGAGCCCTGCGGGGCCGGCACCCACAACAGCGATTCGCTTGCCAGTGGGCTCCGCCACCCTGGAGTTCGACCTCCACGAGTCGTCGCCTCGATCAGCGGCAGAACGCTTCAGCTCTTTGATGGAGATGGGATCGTTAAGCTGACCACGGCGGCAGGCTTCTTCGCAGGGGTGGATGCACACGCGACCCAACGACCCAGGGAAGGGAACCTTCTCTCTGATGACTGCCAATGCCTCGCTGTATTTGCCTTGAGCAATGTAGTGAACATACCTGGGGATATCTATGTGGGCCGGGCAGGCGTCGCTACAGGGAACTATATAGGCGTCGCGGTCAACATACAGTCCATCGCGTGCTCCCCGGTCCATAATAGCGCCGGTGGGACATACCTCGACACAGGCGAAGCAGAACTTGCACCCTGAGTCTTTAACAGAGCCGCCATTGGCTGTAAGTACCTTGGTAGGGTTTTCCTCGTCATCGAAGACGTAGACCCCCACTCCCCTTACGTCCCGGCAGATGCGGACACAACGACCACAGAGGATGCATAGATTATAGTCGCGGTCATAGAAGGGGTTGTCCCTCAGCAGAGTGTATCCCTTAGGCTGATAGGGTATATCGCCGCTGATGCCAACGTAGTCGACCACCCTTTGCAACTCGCAGTGCCCGTTCTTGGGGCAGGTGACACAATGCTGGGTGACGGCTACACTCCGAAGGCAGATGTCGAAGGGCTGGCACCTTTCTCTACGCCAGCACTCAAGACACGCGTGGGGATGCTCCGTCAGAATCTGTTCCAGCACCTCTTGCCGCTGCACTCGTACTGCCGGCGTCTCGGTTCTTACCACCATGCCGTCACTTGCCTCTGTGGTGCACGCCAACGAAAAGTCATCGCTATCCGCAATCTCCACCACGCACAGGCGACACTGGCCCGTCGGCTTCAGCTCAGGGTGGTCGCAAAGTGCCGGGATATAGATGCCAGCTTCCTGCGCCGCCCGAAGAACCGTTGTCCCCGCCCTGGTCTTTACTTGCTGCCCATCAATAATCAGCGTGATCTCATCCATTGGTATGTGGTAAGTCCTTCCCAGCTGCTCTAGCCTGCTCAATGGTTCGAAGCAGTAAGATGGCGTAGCGAATCATGCTCGCCTTAAGAAAGCGGACAGTACCCTTCCAGAAATCCTGCACTTCTGCGCTGGACATATCTCTGACATAGCTATCAGCGGGTCGTAGGCCAGCCTCCACCCCACGCACCACCAGGTCGGCCAAATCGGGTCTTTGCTGCAGCAGCTCATGTAGCTCTGCCAAGATCTCGTCCTGCATAGCCTGCGGACCGCCCTCAGGCACCTCAGCGAGGTCAGCCACTTCCCACTGGGCTATCTGCTCGATAGCATCGTGGTCTATTTGTGGCAGGCGCGACCATTCTTGCTGCACTAGTTTAGGAGTCCTTCCTCTTGGTTCCAGGCGGAAGACTGATTGGTCAAAAACGACCCACACTTATTCTCAGGTTGCCGGTGATTTCAATGGCACCTCTAGTCTGGCTGATGAGTCGATTTTCAGTCCTATTCTAACAGTTGAGCAGCAAGTCAGTCAACAATATGTACCCACGCAGTAGAGGCTCTTTACAATTGAGGAGAATTCGGTTATAATAGCCAGCCAATAATCGAGGGCAGGTGACCAAGCGTTAGCCGGCGCTCGGTCTTTTTTAGTTGGTAGGAGGAAGAGGGAGATGGCACAGAAGGAAACCTTTCTTACGCCTGAGGGGTTGGAGAAGCTGAAGGCAGAACTGGAGCACCTGGAGACTGTACGGCGTCCACAGGTTGCTGAGCAGATTAGTAGGGCAAAAGAGTTAGGTGGTACCGTTGATAATGCCGAGTATGACGATGCCAAGAACGAGCAGGCCTTCGTTGAGGGACGGATTCTCACCCTGGAGAGTATGCTTAAAAACGCCACGCTAATCAAGGAAGAGAAGTCCCCCTCATCATTTGTTAAGCTTGGTTCAAAGGTCAGGGTTCGCAACCAAGACGGAGAAGAGGAAAACTATACCATCGTTGGCAGTGCGGAGGCCAGTCCCAGCGACGGGAAGATCTCCAACGAGTCCCCGGTGGGGAGCGCCTTGCTGGGCAAGCGGGTGGGTGATGAGGTTGAAGCCCAGGCTCCGGCGGGCACGCTCAAGCTGAAGGTGATCGCAATAGAGTAAGGGCGAGGAAAGGTAAACCTTGACCACTGTGATCAGGCTCATGAGATGGCGGACAGGAAAGAAGCGATAACCGAGCAACGCCTGGCCAAGCTCAGCAGCATCCGCAGCCATAACATTGACCCCTATCCCCACCGCTACCACCGCAGTCATACCACCGAGGAGGCGGCAGCTCTTTTTCAAGAGCAGGAAAGAAGCAAAACGGAGGGCCTTGAGGTACGGGTTGCTGGCCGCATCATTGCCCTTCGGGCCATGGGGAAGGCGACCTTCCTTGATCTCAGAGATGGCTCGGGCAAGATCCAAGCGTATTTCCGCGAGAAGCTCCTGGGTAACGAAAAATATCAGTATCTGCATGACTTGGATATTGGCGATATCATCGGGGTCAGTGGCAAGGTTTTCAGGACACGCAGCGGCGAGGTCACTATTGAGGCCTCCGATTTCGTTATGCTCTCCAAGTCGCTTCAGCCATTGCCTGAGAAATGGCATGGGCTCACGGATGTGGAGAAGCGCTATCGCCAAAGGTATTTAGACCTCATCTCCAGTGAGGAAGCCAGACATATCTTCGTCATACGCAGCCGCTTGATCGCCGCCATACGCCGCTTTCTTGATGAGCGTGGGTTCATTGAGGTGGAGACGCCTGTGTTGCTACCTGTTGCCGCTGGTGCAATGGCCCGCCCCTTCTCCACTCATCATCATGCCCTGGAGCAGAACCTGTACCTGCGCATCGCCACCGAGCTGTATCTCAAGCGCTTGATCATCGGTGGACTGGACAAGGTCTACGAGATCGGTCGCATCTTCCGCAACGAGGGCGTCTCTATCAAACACAACCCCGAATTTACCATGCTCGAGAGTTATGAGGCTTACGCCGACTACAACGATGTCATGGAAATGGTGGAGCAAATGGTGTACCACGTCGCCCAGGAGGTTCTGGGTAGCCATGAAGTCTCTTTCGGCGGAGACATCATCAATCTTTCCTCTCCCTGGCGCAGGGTTAATCTTCGGGATGAGCTGGTTGAGAAATGCGGCCTTGATTTCCTCGACCAGCGGTATCGCGATTTGCCCTCCCTGCGGGAGGAGGCTGGGAGGTTGGGCGTAGAGGTGGAGGACAACATGAGTTGGGGGCGGCTGGTTGATAAACTGCTGTCGACGTTTGTCGAGCCCACCTTGATTCAGCCCACCTTCCTTCTGGACTACCCCGTTGAGACATCTCCACTGGCAAAGACCAAGCCCGGTGACCCGCGGCTGGTGGAGAGGTTCGAGTGTTTTATCGGGGGGATGGAGGTCGCTAATGCTTTCACGGAGCTCAACGATCCTGTAGAGCAGAGGAAGCGCTTCGAGGAACAGGAGCAACTGCGCAGCTTGATGGGGGACGAGGAGGTGGAGAGGCTGGATGAGGATTTCCTCACTGCCTTGGAGCACGGCATGCCACCCACAGGGGGGTTGGGGGTAGGCATCGATCGCCTGGTGATGGTCCTAACCAACCAGCAATCGATAAGAGAGGTCATCCTGTTTCCACAGTTAAGAGCCAAAGAGAAATAACGATCATGCTTAGCCTGCAGTTCATTCGCCAGAACCCAGACCTTGTGCGAGAGTCCCTGGCCAAGCGCGGCGAGGCCGCGGACCTTGATGCAATCCTTCGTCTTGACGAGGAGAGACGTCGGCTGCTCCAGGAGGTGGAGGGTCTCAGGGCAAGGCGAAAGCAGGTCACCAAGGACATTGGCCAGATGAAGGAGAAACCCGCCGAGCTTCTTGCTGCGATGAGGGATACAGGAGAGCAGATTAAGTCTCTGGACCGTGAGATCAGCAGCAATGAGGCGGAGCTGAACGATCTCCTGCTTCGATTGCCCAACCTCGTACATCTCAGTGTTCCTGTCGGCAGGGACGAAAGCGATAATGTCGCAGTGCGCACCTGGGGCACGGCAAAGAGCTTTAGCTTCGCCCCCCTGCCCCACTGGGATATCGGGCCAAGGCTGGGCATCATCGATTTCGAGCGGGGAGTGAAGATATCGGGCACTCGCTTCTATGTGCTCAGGGGCCTGGGGGCTAAGCTCCAGAGGGCACTCATCGCCTTTATGCTTGACCTCCACATAAGTGAGCATGGCTATACCGAGGTTTACCCCCCGTTTGTAGTGAAGCAGGAGTGTATGGTGGGCTCAGGAAATCTGCCCAAATTCGCCGACAACCTCTATCACGATGCGGAGGATGATCTGTGGTTGGTGCCCACCGCTGAGGTGCCGGTGACCAATCTACACCGCGATGAAATCCTGGAGCCGGGCACGTTGCCCCTGTATTACGTCGCTTACACCGCCTGCTTCCGCCGCGAGAGGATGTCGGCGGGCAAGGACACCAGAGGAATCAAGAGAGGACATCAATTCGATAAAGTGGAGCTCTACAAATTTGTTGAGCCTGACAGTTCGGATGAGGAGCTGGAAAGAATGGTAGGGGATGCCGAGGGGGTTTGCCAGAAGCTGGGCCTACCCTATCGGGTGCTGCAGCTTTGTAGCGGCGACCTGGGATTTGCTTCCACCAAGTCCTATGACATCGAGATGTGGGCTCCCGGGTGTGCCGAGTGGCTCGAGGTAAGCTCCTGCAGCAATTGCAGCGATTTTCAGGCCCGGCGGGCCAATATCCGCTACCGACCCCAGTCAGGCGAAAAGCCCCAGTTTGTCCACACCCTGAATGGCTCTGGACTGGCCTTGCCTCGTGTCCTCATCGCTATCTTAGAGAACTACCAGCAGCCCGACGGCAGCGTGGTGGTTCCCGAAGCCTTGCGCCCCTACATGGGCGTAGA
>CAYVES010000024.1:0-3486 GCA_964449845.1 uncultured Dehalococcoidia bacterium | reverse complement strand
GCACAGGAACGCTCTGTACTCTGGGATACCGGTATTGGGATCGCCTATGCGGGCGGTGAGCAGATTGGCGCTATCCCCCTGGGACAGCCCGATGTACCCCCAATTCCAGGGCACGCTGATGTAGTGGACGGTAGTGCCATTCACCTGGAGAGGCTTAATGCGGGCAGTGACCACAGCTTTTGCCTCTACACCATGGCCGCGGGCTGAGTCCAGGATAACGGTGTCGCCATTGGCAATCCCTTTGGCGCTCGCCAGTTCCTGGCTGATTTCGACAAACATCTCGGGCGTTAACTCCACCAGCCAGGGCAAGCGCCTGGTTACCGACCCGGTATGCAGATGATCGACCAAGCGATGCGTAGTCGCCACGATGGGGTAGTGTGCGGCAGTTCCCTCGGCGACAGTTTCCCAGATCACGATAGCCGGGTTGTTCTGTTGAGGTGACATAGGATTGGACACCGGGCTCTCCCAGGGCTCGTAGTGTTCGGGGAAGGGGCCGTCGGCTCTGCCGGGGCCGAAGAGGTGCCCCCGGCCCTCGGGCTTCATGACAAACGGATATTTGCCGCTGCTATTTACGGGCGGCCAGCCCCCGTCGGGAACATCCCCCGCCCAAGCTGCGCCATCCCATGAGATAACAGGGCGGTCGGCATCCCAGGGTTTGCCTTCTACATCCACCGAGGCTCGATTGTACATTATGCGCCTGTTTAGCGGCCAAGCCCATCCCCACTCGGGAAAGAGACCAATGCCTGACGGATCGGTGGTGCCTCGCCTCTGTGCCATGTTGCCTTCTTCTGTGTACATCCCGCACCACAGCCAGTTGCCGCAACTGGTGGTGCCGTCGCTCATGAGAGCCCCGGGGCTTGACAGCAGCTTACCTGTGGTCAAGTCGTAGCCGTTCATCTCCTTGGCCACCTGTAGCACATCGGGGGGGTCACCGTAGTTCCAGGTCAGTCCGGTGATGGCTTCGGCATTCTTGTCAGTCTGCGCTGCATAGAGTTCTTTGAGCTCTGACATCAGCTTGCTTATTATCCACAGGTCGCTTCTGGCAGAACCAGGAGGATCGGCTCCCTTGTAGCGCCACTGATTCCAGCGGCAGGTATTGCACACGCTTCCCTCCTTCTCCAGCGGGTGTGCCGCTGGCAGAAGAAAGACCTCGGTATCGCAGGCCGCCAACTGCCACACCGCAGCACTCTCTGTTTCCCAAAGGTCGACCACCACCATCCAGTCCAGCTTTCTCAGGGCCTCGCGTGCCGCCGCGCTGTTTGGCCCGCTCACTGCGGGATTGATTCCCCAGCAGATAAGCCCTTTTATTGTGCCATCGTCTATTGCCTTGAACAGGGCTTGCCAGGAGTAGTCGCCGTCTCTCTTAGGTAAATAGCTGAAGCTGGTATTGTGGTCTGTGTCACCGTACCACGCCTTGAGGATACTGGCGAACCGCGCCTTGTCCGCACCGTAGTCCGAAAGGGTCTGCTCGGCGCTGCTGGGCATTCGCACACTTCCACCCCCTGGACCCCAGTGATTGACCAGCCCCTGCAAGGTACAGCCCAGACCGTTTACCGCGCCGGTGATGCCATTAAGCCCACCGCCAGCCACTCCCATGTTACCCAGAAGGAGCTGCAATATACCGAATGCCCGAACAGTCTGGGTGCCTATACTGCGCTGACAGGCGCTGGAGGAGAACACGAAGGCTCCTGCCCTGTCCCTTTTGCCGGTAGCGGCATATGTTTGGCAAATTGTCTGGAAGGTCGCCTTATCCGTGCCGGTGATTTCAACCACTTTGTCCTCGGTATAGCGGGCGAAGTGCTTCTTCAGAAGCTGGAAGACGCAATCGGGATCGCTGAGCGCGGGGTCCTTCTTTATTTTGTCAGGCTCGTTCTCGTCCTGCTGGTAGGACCAGGTTGCCTTGTCATATTTGCTGCCATCCCAACCCGAGAACAACCCGTCCAGCGTGTCAGCCGGACCGGTGAAAGCGGGGTCAACGAGATAGGAGGCATTGGTATATTCCCTTACGTATTCCATGTTGTAATTGCCTGGCTTTGCTTCCATATCATCGATAACGTACCTTATGATGCCACCGACGAAGGCAAGATCGGTGCCGGGTCTCACCCTGGCATACAGGTCAGCCTTCGCTGAGGTGCGGGTGAACCGGGGGTCTACGTGGATGACGGTAGCTCCTCTCTCTTTGGCCCGAGTAACCCACTTAAAGGCAACAGGAAAGGACTCAGCCATGTTACCGCTGATGATCATGATGCAATTGCTATGGGCCAGGTCTATCCAATGATTCGACATCGGCCCTCTACCAACAGTTTCTATGTCAGCAGCTACTGCGCCTGAGACGCATATCCGGGCTTCATTCTCGATGTAGACCAGACCCAGGGCACGCAGCATCTTGCTCATCAGATATGCCTCTTCGTTATTGGGGAACGCGCTACCCAGAGAGGCGATCCCCAGGGTGCGATTAACAGTGTTGTTACTGTCGTCTCTCTCCTGAAGAGTGCTGTCCCTGGTCTCCTTGATCTTGGTGGCAATCGCCGATATCGCATCTTCCCAATTCATATCCGTCCAAGATGCAGCCCCTGCGGCGCGGTGCTTGATCGTGGTCAAACGGTCTTCATTGTTGGCTACCTGGTACAGTGAGCCACCCTTGGGGCAGAGAGAACCCTCACTAATCGGATGATCTGGGTCGCCCTCGACGTTATCGATCTTTCCGCTCTCCACCGCCATTAGGACACCGCAGCCTACACCGCAGTAGGGACAGATTGTGGTCTTCTCCCCAAACTGCTTTCTTAGAGGTATTTGCCGTGGGGCAGCTTTGGCCGTGTCTCCTCCCCAGATGCCATACAAGGCAAGGCCGCCAGCAGTAGCTCCAGATGCTTTTAGGAAATCCCTTCGGGTTAGTTCCATACCGTGGTACCTCCTTTACATCTTAGACCTGACATATAAGGCCATATGTGATAAGATTTGTCACAAGATTAGATTCGCTAGAACGCGAATCGGCGAGTATTATACCCTATGGGGGTAGGGCAAATCAAGCCCCTAAACCGAGAACTGTGGGGGACACATGACAGAAGAAATGATATCACAAGAGGTGCTGCTCAAGCGCTTGAAAAGGATCGAAGGGCAGGTGCGCGGCATTGAGAAAATGATCGCGGGCGGCCGTGACTGTGAGAGTGTCATAACACAACTCACTGCTGTGCGATCTGCCATTGAAGGTGTGGGGGCGCTGGTGCTGAACAACTACATGGGATTCTGCTTCCGCGAGACCGACGAGACGCAGTCGGCTGGCCTTTGCTCTCTGGCGCGGGCTGTCGCTATCTGGGGAAGGGTGCACGTCGGCGATAAAGGGCTTTAGGCTCCAAGCACCCGGTTGGAGATTAATTCGAGCGAGATAGCCTGCCCTTTGCCGGTATCCGGGGTAGCCCTTGGAATCGGTGACGCGACCAGCCGTAGGAAAAAGCGATGCTCGACCTTACTGTCGAGCATCGCTTC
>CAYVES010000023.1:18401-22675 GCA_964449845.1 uncultured Dehalococcoidia bacterium | reverse complement strand
GTGACTGGATCGAAAAGACGAGGAGCCTCACTGACAAGCCCTTCGGTGTGGACCTCCTGCTTCCGAAGATAGACCTCCCGCCTATGTCAGGCAAGTTTCCTATTTCCGACCTGAAGGCCTTTTTGCCTGCGGAGGAGTTGGCTTTTGTGGACAGGCTGAAGAAGGAGATTGGGATACCGGACGTGGAAATGCCGCCGCTTGACGTGGATTCAGATATGCTCTCAGGCGCAAAGAAGCTGATGGACGTGATATTGGAGGAGCGAGTGCCAGTCTTCGCATCGGGGCTGGGGAATCCGGAATCCATCATACCTCAAGCACGTGCTCAGGGAATGAAGGTCATCGGACTCGTGGGCAACGCTAGAAACGCTCGGCGGGTCGCCAGCACAGGGGCGGATATCATTGTGGCTCAGGGACACGAAGCGGGAGGCCATACCGGTCGCATAGGCACTCTAGCCCTGGTTCCTCAAGTAGTGGACGCTGTTCATCCTCTCCCTGTGGTGGCGGCTGGTGGGGTGGGTGATGGCAGAGGGTTTGTTGCCTCCCTGGCGATGGGGGCCTGCGGCGTGTGGGTTGGTACCGCTTTCCTGCTTGCCCATGAGGCGTGCATTGATTGTCCAAAAGATTGGGCCCTGAATCTAGGAGTGGACCCATATGACCTGGAGCAATGGGAGATTGATGATTGGAAAGACAAAATCATCGAGGCTACGGAGGAGGACACACGGGTTACCAGGATATATACTGGCAAGACAGCCCGGTTCATCAGCAACAAGTTTATCGAAGCATGGGAGAGGGCGGGGGGAAAGACACTCTCCATGCCGCTACAAACCCTGCTCGTCTGCGACGCTGAGGTGGGCTTGAGGAAAGGGCGGATGACCGACTATATCAGCGGGTTCGGTGGGCAGATAGCGGGGATGCTTAGAGAGAGGAAGAGTGCCAAGCAGATCGTTGACGAGATGGTAGAGGGAGCCATAAGCATTCTGAAAGGGAGGCTTCCGGCTGAGGTTGTAGCCGAAGGTCAGTGACAGTCCAGTGGCTAGCTGCAAAGACCAACCCTGAGGCCCCAGAAGGAGCCAGGGAGTCAGCCTGCTGACATGGGCAATCTCGGATAGAACGAAAGGAGTAATACCGTGGCTACGGTCAATACAGTGCTGGGTCCGATTTCAACGGATGAGCTGGGCCCAACCCTCATTCATGAGCATCTCATCATGGGGATGCCAGGATGGGAGTGCGACGCACTGGCTGTCCCTTATGACCGGGAAGCGATCGCCAGGTCTTGCGTGCATGCTCTGGAGAAGGCCAAGGCTTATGGTATGAAGACGATGGTTGACGCCACCCCCATCGACCTGGGCAGGGACGTGGAGCTGCAAAAGGAGGTCTCCGAGAGATCGGGCATAAACATTATCTGCGCCACCGGACTATACACGGAGGCCATGGGGAAGAGTAGTTATCTATCGTTTCGCAGCCAGTTCGGCGACCCCACCACCGAGATATACGAGACGTTGATGAAGGAGATTACCCAGGGTATCGCAGATACCGGGGTCAAGGCCGGCGTCATCAAGGTGGCCACAGGTCAGGGGGAAATTTCCCCCCATGAGGAAAGGATACTCAGGGCGGCTGCCTGGGCTCAGAAGGAGACTGCGACTCCCATCATCACCCATACCGAGGCCGGGACTATGGGGCCGGAGCAGGCTGCTCTCCTCATCTCTGAAGGGGCAGCCCCCGAGCGTATAGTAATCGGCCACATCGGAGGCAGCGCCAATCTGCAATACCACACCTCCGTTCTTGAAAAAGGGGTCTACATCGCCTTCGACCGACTGGGCATCGAGGCGCTCCAGCCAGACGCTCTGAGGAAGGCGTGCATAATCGGCCTCGTTGGCATCGGCTATGCCGACCGCATCATGCTTTCCCACGACTATTCCGGTGACTTTTCGGTATGCTGGCTGGGCCGTCGGGTCGAGCTGCCGGATCTTGCAAAGGAAGTGATCGGGCACTGGCACTACGAGCATGTTTTCAAGAATATCATCCCCGCTCTCAAAGAGGCGGGGGTGAGCGATGACAAGATCGATACCATGATGGTGCAGAACCCGCGCAGGCTGTTTTCCTGAGAGTGGAAAATATCACAGAGCAGATGTAAGATTCGGGTGACACTCGTCAAGTCAAAACGAAAGGAGGAATACAGGCGGTGATTTACTTGCATGAGCCCATAATCGTGCAGCCAGGGATGGTCGATGAATATGTGGAGGCCGTGGGTAAGTATTGTGTGCCTGGCTGGTCACGCTATGTGACCGTAGCTGGCGCTTTCAGGAACGCTTTTCATTACAATGAAGCCATATTTGTATGGGAATATCTGGCTGGTGTTGAGGGTATAGATGCCTGTGGGGCCTACGCTCTTGCCGACCGGGACGGAATGGCGTGGCAGCGGCTAGCAGAGAAGTACCGAGCAAATTGGCATAGCCAGTGGGTCGAAAGCGTTCCCTTCTCACCCACCGTGGCGACGATAAAAGAACGGCAAAGGAAGGGCGATTTCGTGGGGAACTCCATCTATTACTGGGAGCTAACCAAAGTGTTGCCGGGAAAGGTGGATGAGTTCCTGGAGGCAGTGGAAAAGGAGCTGGTGCCCATGGAGGAGGAGCGGGGGATGAAGCTGGCTGGTTGCTATCGCTGGTTTTCCGGCTGTGGAGAGCCGAACGAGATCAGGAGCTTCTGGTCAGTGAAAAACTGGGCCCATTGGGGACAGATACTTGAAGCGCGGTCCAGAGACCACGCGTTTCAGCGATGGGAGGAGAAGGCGTTGGCCTGGCGTACCGAGTGGAGCTACACATTCTGGATCCCTGCTGAGTGGTCGCTGCTCAAATAAGGACTTGGGAGCAAAGATAATGGACCACGGAACCCAAACAGTTGCGAGGAGGATACGATGCTTTATCTACACGAAAGTCTAACGATTATTCCCCATGGGGGGTTTGGAGGAGAGTTCCACCAGATAGTGAAGACGGATTACCTGCCCGATGCAGAGCGGAATGGATTGCGCCTGGTCGGGTTATTTGTGGTGGGAATCCGCTATAACGAGCACCTTGCCCTCTGGGAGCTAGATGATTGGGCAGCTCTGGACCGAATACAGGAGTTCCACGACAAAGACCCCTGGATGGAGAACTGGAGGCTGGAATCTGTCCGCTACCGAACTGACTGGGTCACAAGGGTGCTGGAGCCTGCTCCCTTCTCCCCCACATTGGCGGAGATCAAGAAGGACGATAAGTACAGGTCCATGATCTATCTGTATTCCCTGTCTCGAATCCTCCCGGGCAAAGTCGGTGACTACCTCAGCTCCATCGAAAAGGAGATGATACCGATGGCCAAGGGGTGGGGCAGGAACCTGGTGGGGTGCTATAAGACAGTGGCAGGGCAGGCCGATAGCAATGAGGTTATTGAGATCTGGACAACGGGCAACACAAACGTTGAACACGGCGCTATTCGTGAAGCCGCCCAGAAGGACCCAGCCCTTAAGCAGTGGGAGGCCAAGGTACGAGAGTGGCGGTCTGACATAGCCTGTAGAATGCTGTACGGAGTGGTTGACTTCTCTCCATTGCGTGGGAAGGACGAGTTTCTCCAGGCGATGGACCTGATGAGAGCGAGGTGAAAAACGGTATCCATACTTGCATTGATGGAGGTAACAGTTTGGAATTGAGAGGAGCCGAGGTTGTCTGTCATATGCTCAAGGACGAGGGCGTGAAATATGTCTTCGGCGTTCCCGGCAATACGGAGATACCCCTCCTAGACGCACTGGCCCGAACCCCGGAGATAACGTATCTCAGTGCGATCCACGAGTCCGTCTCCATGGCGATGGCCGATGGTTATGCCCGGGCATCGGGCAGGGTGGGGGTGGTCTTGGTGCACACCACGCCGGGCACATCCTACATTATAGGCAACCTGTACAACGCATATAACGCTGGCACGCCTATCGTGGTGCTGGCCGGTCAGCAGGACTCCCGCCTCCAGTGGAGCGACCCTTTTCTGGACTCTGATCTCCTGCCCATGGTGAGCCAGTTCACCAAAGACCGCTGGTGGGTGGGACATGCCCAGGACATAGCGACGGCGCTGAACCGCGCCTTCAAAGAGGCTACCACCCCACCAATGGGGCCGGTATTTGTAGCGATCCCCAGGGATTTGCAATCTCAAACCGTAGTCTCAGACCTCCCGCCAGCCCAAGGCCGCCAGGTGCCCATGGCCATCAGGGCTGACCGGGAGTCTCTGATAAGGGCGGCGCAGCTCCTGGCTGC
>CAYVES010000023.1:16357-18301 GCA_964449845.1 uncultured Dehalococcoidia bacterium | reverse complement strand
TCTATTGAAGGGCCCCTGATACCGCCCACCACCAAGCTGATACAGATAGACCTCGACCCGCGGGGATTGGCTAGGGACTGCCCGGCGGAGGTGGCCCTGGTGGCCAGCCCCAAGACAGCCCTCGCCGAGCTGACGAGCGAGGTCGGGCGCCTGATGTCGCCCGGTCAGCGCGAGGCAAGCCGACGAAGATTTGAAAAGCTAAAGAGCGCTCGTGCACAGGCCAGGGCAGCCCGCGAAAGGGATTTTGAGAAAGACTGGGATGCCGTGCCCCTTCGGCCGTCGCGGGCCATCAAGGAGGTCGCGCGCGCCCTGCCTCCGGGGAGCGTAGTAGTCGATGAGGCGGTGATGCTCACTACCTATATTGAGTACATTATGGAGTTCTCCGAGCCCGGGAGTTATTTCAGCTCCAACGCCTGTCTGGGATGGGGCCTGCCCGCCTCCCTCGGGGTCTCCCTGGCCGCTTCCAGGAGGCCGGTGGTGGCCCTGGTGGGGGACGGCAGCGCCCTCTTCGGCCTACAGGCCCTGTGGACGGCGGCCAAATACCAGATTCCGGTCGTCGTGGTGGTGCTCAACAACCGGGGTTACGCCGCCATCAAGTGGGCCTTCGCCATGTATCCCGAGAGGGCATCGGGGGCGGGGGCGGACCTGGGCTACGACCTGGGCGAGGTCGATTTCCTTCAACTGGCCCAGGCTTTCGGTATCAGCGCCCAGCGCATCGACGATTCAGCGCAGATCGGTCCTGCCCTGGAAAAAGCCATCGGGGTGGGGAAGCCCACCCTCCTTGACATTGTTGTGGACCCCAGGGATGTCGGCTACGGCCTGCCCAGTTTGCCCTCATCTGATGACGCTCCCGCGCCCTGAGGGCGCGGACAACATATCGACCAATCAAAGTGAAAGGAGGAGCGATGCCATTTAAAGCGGTTGACATTCTTGGAATCTCGTTGTTGATTGACTATGCGGAGATGTTTAAGCAAGCCGGGGTCGAGGTGGAGCTGGTGGCGAACCCCTGCCCGCTCGGAGCCACTGAGGATGAGATCATCGCCGCGGTGGGAGATGCTGACGCCGTAATTACGCAGACTACGTTCCAGGCCTTTCCCAGAAGGGTATTGGCCAGCCTGAGCAACGTCAAACTGATCACGAGTATCGGAGTCGGCTATGACTACCTGGACGTGGATGCAGCCACTGAACTTGGCATTCTGACCGCCAACGTACCGGATGCCAGCACGAGAGAGGTGGCAGATCACGCGATGGGCCTGGTCCTGGCGTGCACCAGGAGGATCGTCCATTTGAATGAGGTCGTGAAAAGGGGAGAGTGGACAGCAATGGGCGATCCCTATATCTCCGGTGAGATATGGCCCAAGTTATCAAGGGTGGAAGGACAAACCCTGGGGATTGTCGGCTTGGGACGGATTGGGCGGGCCATGGTCCCTAGGGCAAAAGGCTTCGGGTTGAGGATTATCGCCAATGACCCATATATCGCCCCAGGCATATTCGGCGAGTTCGGGGTGGAACAGGTGAACCTGGATCAGCTGCTGACTCAGTCGGACATCATCTCGCTTCATGTTCCACTGACCTCTGAGACGAGGCGCCTTCTGAGGCTGGAGCGATTCAAAAAGATGAGACCCACTGCCTGCCTCGTCAACACCGCCCGTGGCGCGGTAGTCGATCACGAGGCGCTATACACCGCTTTGACCGAGGGCCTTATCTCTATCGCGGCTTTTGATGTCACTGAACCGGAGCCCATCCCTGTTGAGAGCCCCTTGTTGAAGCTCGATAACTTCATTTGTACTGCCCACTCGGCTGGCCTCTCGCCCCCGGCCTTTGCTGAGCTGCAGCGCCGCCCCGGGGCGGAGATAATCAGGTTTGTCAAGGGAGAGTGGCCTGTTGGCCTGATCGACCAGCGGGCTATTGAGACCTACCGCAAGAAGTGGGCTGAGTCCTGAG
>CAYVES010000023.1:0-16257 GCA_964449845.1 uncultured Dehalococcoidia bacterium | reverse complement strand
ATGCCCATGCCAGTGGTATAA
This sequence comes from uncultured Dehalococcoidia bacterium, assembly GCA_964449845.1. Lineage (GTDB taxonomy): Bacteria > Chloroflexota > Dehalococcoidia > SZUA-161 > SZUA-161 > SOKG01. The sequence goes on along the minus strand of CAYVES010000023.1, from coordinate 16,236 downwards.
GACGCCTGCTTAGCTATAGGGAAAGAAAACATAAGATTGGAGGTGGGTAAATGGCTATCTTCCCGTCAAGAGAATGGATAGAGGAGGTATTGAAGGTCGCGGAGAGAAGCGAGGAGTACAAAGAAGCGTCAAAGGATTGGGAAGGTGATTTCCTGTGTATCATCGAGTGCGATGAGGAGTTTCTGGGCGATCTGAGCAGAAAAGAGGTTATGGAAGGGTTCATGAGTTTCCTGGACATGATGCCAGAGGATGACCGAAAGAAGTATAAGGGCACTCCTATGGGCGATTTCCTGGAAAAGAAGTTGGGCGTATCGTTGGCTGCTTCCCTCAAAGGGTTGGACCTGAACGAACTGCTGGCAAAAATCTCAAACCTATCCGCTGAGGACTTGAGCGGTGCGGCCCTATACTTCTGGGCGGATTTCTGGCATGGCGGTATCAGAAACATGATGGGTGTGGCTCCGGGTGAGCACGAGGATGCCGCTTTCAAGCTCTCCGGGAAGTACAACTCCTGGAAGCTGCTGGTTTCGGGGCAGCAGGATACCATGAGACTGGTAATGAGCAATCGGTTGCAGCTCGAAGGCGACATGCAGTACATTATGAAGCGGATGAAGGCGGTGGTAGCGTTGACGAAAGAGGTGCTGTCTGGAGTTCCGATCGACTAATTCGACGGAGCGATAGAAAACGAGGTCACCCTGAGCGTGAGGAGGGAGCCCCATGTACTTTGAAATAGACCCCCAAGTCGCAGAGGACAAGGGGTTGTCATTGCTGAGACAGGAAACACATAGATTCGCCGAAGAGGTAATGAGGCCTGCTGCGGCGGCATTGGACAAGATGTCCGACCCGGCCAGAGTGATAGCAAAAGACTCGCCATACTGGGATGTCCTGAAACAGATGAAGAAGTTGGGGTATCAGAAGATCTTCATAGACCCGGACTACGGTGGGCTGGGTATAAGTGGAACGGAAGCTCACATAATCCTGGAAGAGCTCGGCTGGGGAAGTGTGGGGCTGGCAACGGCGATAGGCGTGGATCAGGTCCCGCCCGGGGTGGCTTCGATATTCGGCATGGGAGATGTCATCGAAAAGGTGGTGCAGCCTTTTGTAGAAGATACGGAAGCTAAATACCACAGCTGTTGGGGTATGACCGAGCCCGAGTGCGGCTCAGATTACGTCTTTCTTTGTGAAGAAAGCTTTCGTCCTCATATAAGAGAGCTCCATCCCGGCCAAGTAAAAGCTGTGAAGGATGGCGATGGGTGGATCATCAACGGGCCCAAATCGAGCTGGATATCTTCCGCCCCTGCAGCTACACATGTGGGCCTCCATGTTACCCTGCCGCCCCATGATTGTCTATCCAACGGGGCTTTTTGCATTGTCCCGCTGGATCAAGAGGGCGTGACCAAGGGGCAGCCTGTTGACAAGCTTGGGCTGAGGGACTCACCGCAGGGGGACATAGCTTTTGATAATGTGCGTATTCCGGATGACTACATGATCATCAGGCCGCCTTTCTATGAATACCGCGTAGGCCAAATAATCTGCGTGACGAGCTGTTTCATGGGGGCCGTATTCACCGGCCTGGCCAGGGCAGCCTTCGAGGAGGCTCTGAAGTACTCCAAGGACAGGGTCCAGGGCGGCAAACCGCTATGCGAGCACCAGTCGGTCAAGCAGAAGCTCTACAAGATGTTCGAAATGATCGAGAGTTCGAGGTATTATACGAGAAAGGTAATGGAGCACGTCTGGAGCAAGACCTATATCGAGAAAACCTTTGATGCTTCTTCCAGACATGCTCTTTCCGCACAGATTCTTGGCACCAATACTGCCTTCGAGGTGGCTCATGAAGCCCTGCAGCTGCACGGTGGATACGGTCTCACCAAGGACTTTCTCGTTGAAAAGCTCTTCAGGGATGCGCGGGCTTCACTGATCATGGATGGAGCCAACGATATCTTGAGCCTTGCAGCAGCATACAACATTGTCGAAGAGTATCAGGCGTAATCCATCACAAGTTCCCCCGTAAGGGAAAACTTAGCACACAAGGAGGTGTAGCAAGATGGCTCTAAAAGTAGGTATGTCCACTCCTTTCGATGCTCCACTCTATGATTTCAATCGCGACAGAGGTATAGAGTACAGGAATTGCGACGCGCTGGCAGCCGTTTTTCTGATCGATGGAAAGGTCGACGATATTCTGCCGGAGGGGCTTGAGCCGTACAGTGACCCTCCGCAGGGCGCGATCTGGATATCCAGGTACCCTTTCAGCACAGTGGGAACATACAATGAGCACATTTCGATCATCATAGTGAGAGACGTACACGGGGATATGGGATACTACATCCCCTACATCTATGTGACGAATGACGCTGCGATGGCTGCCGGAAGGGAACTTGCCGGAGCGCCCAAGAAGATGGCGGACATAAGCCTTAAGAGTGAATTTGACCTCATACAGGGGACTCTGGAGAGGCCGTCAGGCAAACGGCTGATCACCTTCACCCTTAAGCCCGAGGAGCGGGCAGGTGGCAGTGTAGTAGATGCGTATCTCCCATATCCGATCCCCCTGCTCTCGGTCAGGCATGTTCCTTTTGTGAAGAACCCAAGCGGGGGTGTAACGCATCTTACGCAGTTGATAAGCTGGTATGCCGAGGTGGACTTCCACAAGGATCCCAAGGGCGAGAAGGCGGTATGGATGGGCCCCGCATCTATTACTTATGACTCTCCCTCTCTGTCTGATCCCGTCCACAAACTGAAGATCGATGAGGTATTGGCTGGTCTCTACTTCCAGTTCGACATGAAGCTGAACATCAAAGAGGTGCAGAAAGACTACTAGAGAACTTTGCAGGGCTCTGTATTTTCCCACAGCAGGGCTGGACGGTGCAGTTTGAGCTCGGCGATGCCGGAATTTCCTCGTTCCCCCGTCGGTGACTTAAGCCTGGGCCCACTTTCGACGGTATTTTTCCTTGACCTGGGGGTTGAGCAGGCCAATAGGCCATTCTCCCTTGACCACCCTGATTACCTCCTCACCGGGACGAGATGGCAGCTCAGCGAAGGACAACGGCGAGGCACTTGCAGAGTGAGCGGTGACAATGAAGTTATCGAGCTTTAGCAGGGGGCTGTCAGGGGGGATGGGCTCCGGTTCGGTGACATCAAAAGCCGCTGCGGAGATATGGCCCTCGGTCAAAGCGATGTATAGCGCATCGTGATCGACTATCGGGCCGCGGGCGGTATTGATGAGGCAGGCAGTTGGCTTCATCTTCTTCAATTGCTCCAGCCCCAGAAGGTGTGTCGTCTCCGGCGTCAGTGGAACATGAACCGAGACCGCGTCCGACTGAGCCAGCAGCTGATCCAGGTTCACCTGTTCTACCCCGAACTCCCGGAATATATTTGGACCTATGTAGGGGTCATAAGCGATAACCCTCAACCCGAAACCTCTTGCCTTAGGCACCAAAGCCTGAGCAATCCGTCCCAAGCCAATAAGCCCCAGGGTTTGCCCGCGCAGCCTTGACATCTTAGGCCATACCTCGCTTCCGAGATAATGATCCGGCTGTGGTTTCCAGTCCCCTCTCCTCGCAATTTCATTGAGCTGGACAATCCTTCTGGTGCAGGCCAAAATCAGTGCCATCGTGTGATCTGACACCTCTTCCAGGCAGTAATCAGGTACGTTGGCGATCAGGATACCGAGTTCTGTGGCCGCAGCCACGTCTAGTTTGTCGTAGCCGATGCCGACACTAATGACGAATTTGCAGTTGCTCAGGCCGGCCAACACTCTTTTGGAAAAGGGCTGGAAGGTGGTCTGCGTAATTACGGCATCAGCATCTCCCACCGCGGCGATGATCTCATCTTCGCTGGCTTCCAGCGAGCAGAAGTTCTTCACCAGTTTCACCTCGACCCCGGCCTGCTTAAACATCTCCTCGTAGTCAACCATCGCGGAAAACCCAAGAACATCGACCACCTTGAACACCGTCGCTCCCACTTTCACAGCCCAAAGAAATCGGGGCACTATTTGGCACTCTTCCCCAGCTCGAGGCCGCGCCCGAAGGCATCCAAATTCTTCCCCAATACCTTCTCATTGTCCATATACCTCTTGCGGAGCTCGGTCTCGATGAGTTCCGGGGGGACTGATCCAGTAATGGCAACGTAGGCCCCGAGCAAGATCAGATTGTTAATCACGGTCGAGCCCATGCCGACGGCGATTTCCATGCCGAGGACCGCGTAGAGCTTGTAGTCATCCCTCTCCCTCTCAGCATTCAACCCGGCCTTCTCGGCAATGATGAGCCCGCCGGGGCGCACCCTAGGCTCAAGGGCACTGAACTGGGAGCTATCGAGGAGCATTACCACCTGCGCCTGGTCCAATAACGGAGACGAGATCTTTTCCTTGGAGAAGATAACGGTGCACTGGCAGAGTCCGCCGCGCTTGGCGAAACCATAGGAGGGGGCGTAGGATACATGCTCATACCGCTGGAAAGCTGCCTCTACGAGGACCGACCCGGCCACGAGGACACCCATGCCGCCGATCCCAGCCATAATTACTTCGCCCCTTGACATCTTAGCCTGTTCCATGCCTTTTCTCTCCATAATTGCTATTCAACATGGCCACGTTCTTGAACTCGCCCAAGGGGAATTCAGCGACTACCTGCTCCTGTATCCAGGCCAGGCTCTGCACCGGGGTAAGGTGCCAATTGGGGGGGCAGGCCGTGATCACCTCGACGAAGCTGAGGCCCAGCCCGTCTAGCTGCTTCTCGAAGGCAGTCCTGATGTATCCTTTCGTCCGGCGGTAATTGGCCGCGGTGTGGACCGACCCCCGGGCACTATAGGATGCCCCTTTGAATGTAGCTACGAGCTCAGCAGCGTGCGCTGGGTAGCCCTCCACGTTGGGGTCTCTTCCCTTGGGGGTGGTGGTGGTTACCTGCCCTACGAGAGTGGTAGGCCCCAACTGGCCGCCGGTGGTGCCGTAGTTGGTATTGTTGATCATGATGATGGTGATCTTCTCACCTCGCGTTAAAGCCCCGATCAAGGAGCCAGCCCCGATGGCGATACAGTCCCCATCTCCCTGGACGGTGAATACAAAGGTGTTTGGCAGGTTACGCTTGATCCCGGTGGCTACATCCGGGCCACGTCCGTGGAGAGCGTGCACCCTATCAAGACTAACGCCCCCTAGGAGCATACCATGGCAGCCAACACCGGCAACCATGATAGCCTTATCCCCAATGCCTAACTCCTCAAGGGCCTCAGCAATGATACGCGCCACTACAGGGGTCTGGCAGCCAGGGCAGAACAATCCCCACAGAAAATCCGACCACCATTCCCCCGCCAACAGCGCTGGCCTTCCTACAACCCTCTCCTTCGCTACTGCTTCTGTCTCCTCGTTCACAGCAACCTCCTTATCTCCTCCAATACCCTCCCTGGCATGATCATTCCCTCTTCTGTGAGGTTATGGCGAAAGGTTACGTCTGCTAAGTGAACCTCAGCCTTTCCTTCAGCCCCCATCCTGACGTCATCGACCATCAGCCCCAGGCTGTCCTCAACCGCCAGAAACCTGCACCCCTGAGCCGCTTTGTCGCGAATCAGCTCGTATGGGAACGGGAAAAGGGTTATCAGCCGCAGCAGCCCCGCCTTGAGCCCCTCGGCTCGGGCCATGTCTACCGCTTCCGCAGAGACCCTGGCACAATATCCATAGGCTACAAGAACGAGCTCGGCATCCTCTGTCTTATGGTCCTCGTACCTCAGCTCAGACTCCATCGCCTGGTATTTCTCCCTCAAGCTGCAAAGGTAAGGTACGTAGCTCTCCCCCTCTATAGGATTGAAACTGCTGCCATGCGCACGATACTTTCCATCTTTGTGCCTGCCTTCACCGGTCACTGCCCAGTCCTTCCCTGGAAGCGGGCCGAAGTCCAGGGTCTTGAGCTCGAGGGGCTCGACCACATGACCGATGAGACCGTCGGTGAGCACCACCACCGGGTTACGGTACTTGTCGGCAAGGTAGAAAGCGAGCTGCATCAGGTCGTGGGTCTCCTGAACCGAGGCCGGGGCCAGAACGATGTTCCTGTACCCCCCGCCGCCGCCGCTCTTAGTAACGCTGGTGTAATCCATCTGAGCATGTTCGACCCTCTGGACCCCGGGCCCTACCCTCTGCACCAGGACCACCACGCAGGGGAGACGGGCAGCAACGAGACTAGACATGCCCTCCTGCATCAGCCCCCAGCCTGGGCTTGAGGTTGAGGTCATGACTCGGACCCCGGTGGCGGCAGCACCAAAGAGCATGTTTATCGTCGCGGTCTCGCACTGAGATTGGACGAAGACCCCGCCCCTTTCGGGCAACTCCCGCGCAAGAAACTCTATGATCTCATTCTGGGGCGTTATCGGGTAGCCGAAGAAGCACTGGCAGCCAGCGCTCAGCGCCCCCCAGCCCACAGCCTCATTGCCTCCGACAAGAATCCTCTCCCCCATTAATACACCCCCTCATCCCTTAGTTTGGCTAAGTCATCCCAGGTATAGCCCCTAGGGTGCCGTTAGCACTTCTTTGCCATGTGTTCACCATGTTACTTCAGTGTTCGAAGCTTTGTCAATCGCCTGCTGGAGCACCATCGTTAGGTATTCCACCATCCGTGGCTCTTCTCCGCAAGAGAGGCTTTGCCATAAGGGTGAGACGTTGACAAAGGTTGACGACAGTGATATAAGGGCTCCGTGGTAGCGCCGTTCAGGATGCTCCTGTCAGCAGCTTGGTTCGGCTTATTCCAAATCGCTCGCTCGAAAGAGGGACCTTCGTCGTGGGTCTTTGACCCGTCCTGATCTGCCAGCAGGGTGCTCGGTGGCGCAGGCATTGGCGCGCGGATTGACAAGGGCTGGGTGAACATTTTGCTGGAGCTAGATTGGACCTGGCTTTTATTCGGCTGCACCCAATTACACAGAATGCTGCATATTCTTAGGAGGTGAAAACCATGGCCAAGCTGGACGCATTCGTCGACCTCGATGCCACCGCCCAGGCCGAGCTAGTGCGGCGCAAAGAGGTTAAGGCCATTGAGCTCGTGGACGCCGCCATCGAGCGGATCGAGCGCCTGAACCCCACCCTCAACGCAGTAATCACGCCGATGTATGAACAGGCGCGCACTGCGGCCAGCGGTGAGCTACCCGACGGACCCTTTGCTGGCGTGCCTTTCCTGCTCAAGGACCTGCTTGCCTCTTACGCCGGGGTGCGGATGACATCGGGGTCGGCCTTCCTGCGCGACTTCGTGCCTGATCACGACAGCGAGTTGGTGATACGGCTGAAGCGAGCTGGACTGGTGATACTGGGGAAGACCAACGCGCCGGAATTTGGGCTTCTCCCGACCACTGAGCCCCAACTGTTCGGCCCCACTCGCAACCCCTGGGACACGGGGCGAACCACGGGTGGCTCCAGCGGGGGCTCGGCTGCTGCTGTGGCCGCTGGGATGGTTCCCGCGGCGCATGGCAATGACGGCGGCGGTTCGATACGTATTCCGGCCTCGTGCTGTGGGCTCTTCGGCCTGAAGCCGACCCGGGCGCGCACCCCACTGGGACCTGACTACGGCGACTTTCTTGGTGGGCTTGCGATCGATCACGCACTCACCCGCTCGGTGCGGGACAGCGCTGCCCTGCTCGATGCCACCTCTGGCCCTGATGTAGGCGACCCGTACTGGGCGCCGCCGCCAGCGCGCCCCTTCCTGCAGGAGGTAGGCGCCGACCCCGGGCGGCTGCGCATTGCCTTTAGCACCGAGGCGCCCACAGGTGCAGCAGTGCACGCTGACTGTGTCAGCGCGGTGCGCGAAGTGGCAGCCCTGTGCGCCGACCTTGGCCACGAGGTGGTGGAGGCGGCCCCGGCGGTGGCCGGTGAGATGGTGATCCAGCCGTTCATCACCGTATGGGCAGCGGGTTGTGCCATGGGCATAGACGGCTTAGCCTTGCTAACAGGCCGGAGCGCCACGCCGGACCAGTTCGAACCGCTCACCTGGGCCATGTCCGAGATGGGGCGCCAGCACAGCGCATCGTCCTACCTGATCGCCGTTACGGTGCTCCAGAGCATAAGCCGTGACATTGGGCATTTCTTGGTCGACTACGATGTGTGGCTAACACCGACGCTGACCGAGCCGCCGGTGCCCCTCGGTAGCTTCGACTCTCCGCCGGAGAATCCCCTGCAGGGATTTGACCGTGCTGTGGAGTTCTGTCCCTTCACGCCGATCGCCAACTTCAGCGGGCTGCCCGCCATGTCGGTGCCCCTTTTCTGGAATGCCGACGGCCTGCCAATAGGCACCCAGTTCATCGGGCGCTTCGGTGACGAGGCAACCCTCTTTCGCCTGGCGGCGCAGCTTGAGCAGGCGCGGCCCTGGGCCGACCGCCGACCGCCCATTTCGGCGTAAGCGCCCTTTGCCGACCAGAACCTGAGTGTAAGTATCGATGAGTCAAACCGACAGCGGTGGCGCACTGGCCATATCTTAGGAAGGGAGGACTTGTCTATGCAAACATACATTCTGTTGCTTAAATTGACTGATAAGGGGATCAAGGATATCAAGAACGCAGGCAAGCGGATTGACCTGGCCGTGCAGAGCCTCGAAGCGATGGGAGGCAAGATGATAGCCTTCTACGCGGTCATGGGAGAATACGACTATGTCGCCATCGGCAAGATTCCCAGTGATGAAGTGGGTATGAGATTCCTTTTAGGTCTGGGGGCCGTAGGCATCGTAAGGACGACGACGCTCAAGGCGTTTACCAAGGAAGAGTTTTCGGCGATTGTGCAGAGAATGCCCTAGTCTTGTGGGCGAGGGCTGCGATAGACCCGCTTCAAGTCTGGATGTCAAGCGAAGTCAGTGCGCCACCTGGCGGCCAAAGCGGATTAGAGGCCAACCCCGGGACCGCTTCGTCGCGTTCGCTTTGCTGAGGGCTTCGGCTCACGAGGCTCCGTTCGGCTGAGCTCACGACGAAGCCTCGCGCTGCCGTATAGGTTATGTCTGTCATTGCGAGCGAAGCGAAACAATCTCGCAGCATCCTTGACCCCTGAATACGGATTCAAAAAGCTCACCTCTGGGATGACCTCATAGCAGGTCAAAGAGATTGACATGGCTCCTCATTTGTGCTAACTTGGTAGGGTGTTATTGCAATAGATTGCAATAACACCTCTTTGCAGTAGCCATCAGCAGGCGGATTATCACAAGGAGCGACCTCGGCAGGTTTTTGCGCCTGTTATATACAATTGATTGCAACTACATTCAGACGCTTCTGGCTACTAAGGAATTAGGAGGATTTCAATGAGAAAGGGACGGCTCGTTCTGGGTATTGGGGTATTGTTCGTCTTCAGTGTTGTGCTCGTAGGTTGTGGTGGGGGTGGTGAGGCGACGGGGACGCTTCAGTTCCACGCCAATGGTGAGGACTTTGTGCGGCAAGGCTTCGTTTCCAAAGATGGCTGGAGCATTAACTTCGATCACGTGTACGTGACTCTGGCAGATGTCGCTGCTTATCAGACGGACCCACCCTATGACCCCCATTGCGCTTGCCCTATTGACTCCGAGGTCAAAGTCAGTCTTGACAACGCGTACACCATAGACCTGGCGGAGGGCGGCGAGGACGCTGCCCCCATCCTCGTGGGCCAGGTGGAAGACGCCGATGTGGGCCATTATAACGCTATCTCCTGGGAGATGGTCAAAGCAACATCAGGCCCCGCTGCCGGCTACAGCCTGGTTATTATCGGGACGGCCGAGAAAGATGGCCAGAGCGTTGACTTCACTATCAGTGTGGATGAGGAATACGAATACTCCTGTGGTGAATATGTCGGCGACGAGCGCAAGGGTATAGTCGAGGACGGTGGCACGGCGGATGTGGAGATGACTTTCCACTTCGACCACATGTTTGGTGATGCTGAAGCTCCGATGGATGACCACCTGAATCTCGGCGCTACCGGCTTTGACCCGTTTGCTGACATTGCGGAAGACGGCGAGCTTGATGTGGACATGGCCGGGCTCCAGGACAAGCTTTCAGCCGAGGATTACCAAACCGTGGTGGATGTCCTTCCAACACTGGGGCATGTCGGCGAAGGCCATTGCTATTGCGAATAGCGCTAGGTGTTAATCTGAAAGGGGGCCGGCTTTGCCGTAGTCTAGTGAAGTACGGAGTGGCTCAAAAATCGCAAAAAGGAGACGAAGAACTATGAAGAAGGGGATACGTTCGACGGCCGCTATGCTATTAGCAGGGATATTGTTCATCGCCATTGCAGGTCTGGCAAGTGCCCACAATCTCTATATAGAAACAGACACTAACCCGGAAATACCCACGGAGCAAGAGGTTCAGATACTCTTCGGTCATCCTAGTGCTCCAGATTCATGTATAACAGTGCCAATGGAATACGCTCGAGTGTATAAACCTGACGGGACTGTAGAAGACCTAGAGCTGGAGGAGGACTCAGGATATCGCACTGCCAGTGAAGCCACCTATTGGTCAGCCGAGGTCACACTAGATCAGGAAGGTGATTATGTTATAGCCGCCTCAAGAGTGCCGATCTACTTTGACCCAGGGTGGCATGACCTTGCTGGGCCACCCGAGCTCACCCGAGACTGGGCGAAGGCAATTGTTCATGGTGGTGGGGAGGAGGGGTGGCAGAAAGCGGTAGGACTGCCGTTCGAGATTGTTCCACTGGTAAGCCCCTACGATTTGCGCGTTGGAGACACTTTCAGTGCCCAACTTCTATATAATGGCGAGCCGATAAAAGCAGAATACGCTGCCGCTCATGAAACTGAGAGCATCCACGACCCAGAGATAGCCCAAACAGGGGAAACAGCGGAGGACGGCACATTCTCAATATACATTAGTAAACCGGGAATGTGGACGGTGGAAGGCAAGTATGACATCGAGGAACCAGGTACTTGGACTGCTACTTTCGACCTCGGGGATTACTTTAAGCAAGGCGATAGGCTGGACTACGAGGTCGAAAGATACCAGACAATGATGACAATGTGGGCTTCGTCATTGGGAGCGTCGGCACCCGGCCCCGAGGGGCCTCAAGGACCTCCAGGACAACAGGGGCTCAAAGGGTCCCCAGGGCCACCGGGGCCAGCGGGAGCGGCCGGCTTTGCGTATGCAGCCCTCGGGATCGCGATAGTTGCCCTGGTCCTGGGTGCCATCTCACTTGCCCGGGAGAGAGGCTAGTAAAAGATTACGAGGTCTGGCAGGGTCTTGGCGGAGACCTCTGGTTTCAGGAGGCGTAATTATGGGTAGAAGGTGGAAGGTTATCATATGCGCCGCTTTTGTTCTCATTATCCTTGGCCTGCCAACGAAAGCCTATGCTCATGGTGTCAAGATCGAATACACAGGCAATTTGGAGATAGAGATTGTCGCTGCCTATGATACCGGCGAACCGATGTCCGGCGCCCAGGTGGTGGTATATGCGCCTGATGATCCCTCCACTCCCTGGCTAACCGGAGTCTGCGATGACGAAGGCCGTTTCACCTTCACGCCTGACAGCTCCAAGCCAGGCACCTGGGATGTCCAGGTGCGGCAGGCAGGCCACGGCGGCATCGTTCATATCCCTGTTGGTGAAGGTACGGTGGCATCGGGTGGCAGCGGCGGGTATTCCGGCCTTCAGATTGCACTGATGGCAGCTTGTGTTACCTGGGGCATTGTGGGCACGGCGCTCTATTTCCTACGAAGGAGAGCCTGATGCATATCCCTGATGGCATTCTCCCTATCTCCGTGACTGCCAGCGGGTATGCTGCTACCACAGCAATCACCTGGTATTCAGTCCACAAGATAAATCAGAAAGAAAACCCTCGTGAGGACATCCCCAAAGCCGCCCTGCTCACCGCAGCCTTCTTCGTGGCCTCCTTGATACACATACCGGTACCACCTACCAGCGTTCATTTGGTGCTTAACGGCCTGTTGGGCGTTACGCTGGGTTATTTTGCCTTCCCTGCTATACTCATTGGGCTGTTCTTCCAGGCCGTGATGTTTCAGCACGGCGGCCTGACAACGCTGGGAATAAACGCGGTGATAATGGGATTACCGGCACTAGTGTGCTTCTACATATTCCGGCTCCGCAACATTGCGGGCAAAGGCGAGCGAATGACCGGAGCCTTCGGATTCCTGGCTGGCTTTGGCGGCGTCGGTGTATCGGCGGTTCTTCTACTGGTTATTCTGCTGACTAACATCCCGGCAGAGCTCGATGCCAGCGTTGAACGAACAGCAATCTTCACCCTTACGCTGGCCCACGTGCCCCTTATGGCCATCGAGGGCGCCTTCACTGCGCTGATGGCCGTATTCCTCCAGCGCGTTAGGCCAGAGATTCTGGTGGGCGCATGAATATAGGACTGGACCAATATGTCTATCTTGCCTCTCCATTACACCGCTGGGAGCCAAGATGCAAGTTGATCGGTCTCATGGCTTTGATCTTCGCTTTCTCCTTTGTCGGGAACCTGAGTATTCTGCCGGCAATGCTAGTAGTCACTGCTGCTGTCTTTGCTGTTTCCAAACTGCCCGTGTCGTTCATGCTGAGACGGCTGCGTTACCCCGGTTTCTTTATCCTGGCAGTGATTCTCATCTTGCCTTTTGTGTCGGGCTCGACCGTCGTCTTGAGCATGGGGCCCCTCGATTTGCGGCAGGAAGGGCTTATTTCCGTGCTCTCGATAGCTGCTAGGTTTCTCTCCATTCTGACCATTGGGCTGGTTCTCTTCGGCACTACCCCCCTCTTGACCACCATCAAGAGTATGCGTGCCTTGGGCCTACCATCCATCCTGGCCGATATGGCATTTCTCTTCTTCCGCTACCTTTTTGAGATAAGCGACGAGTTGCGGAGAATGGAGACGGCAATGAGGCTCCGTGGATTAAGCCTGCGGCGCTTCAGTATTCATGGCCTCCGTACCCTGGCATGGCTGGGCGGCAGTATTCTGGTGCGTAGCTATGAGCGCGCCGACAGCGTCTACAAAGCTATGATTCTGCGAGGCTATGGCCAGGCGGGGCGCTCTCAATACGACCTTCGAGCTTCTTCCCGAGACTTAATTGCTTTAGGTGTTATTCTTATGGTCGCAGGTGGATTCATTGCAGGGGACATTCTGGTATAGAAATGGATAGGGTAAGCTCAGATATGGCGACAGGTGCAGAACAGATAGATGGTCCCGTGCTCGCAGTTTCCGGGCTGTGTTTCTCCTACCCGGGGGTGGCCGATGTTCTACAGGAGGTGAGTCTCAAGGTGATGCCTGGAGAGCGGGTGGGGATAATTGGCCCTAATGGAGCCGGTAAGACCACGTTCTTTCTGACGATAAGCGCTGTGCTGAAGCCGTCTGCGGGGGACATCTTCGTGTTAGGTAAGCAGGTGCTGAACGGTGACTTCTGCCCCGAGGTCGGGCTGGTCTTTCAGAATCCAGACGATCAACTGTTCTGCCCATCAGTGCGCGATGACGTAGCCTTCGGCCCAGGTAACATGGGGCTCTCAAAAGACGAAGTTGAAGCGAGAGTAACCGAGGCACTATCAGCCGTGGGGGGATTGGAACTTGCTGATAGGCCGGCCCACCATCTCTCAGAAGGAGAGAAGCGCATGGTCTCGATTGCAGGCGTGCTGGCGATGCGGCCCCGACTGGTACTCTATGACGAACCCAGCGCCAACCTTGACATCCGCTCACGGCGTCGCCTCATTCGCCTCTTGCAGGCATCAAAGGAGACGATTCTAATCGCGTCTCATGATCTTGAACTTATCCTGGAGGTATGCAGCCGCGTCCTGCTGATAGACGAGGGACGCGTCATTGCTGACGGGGACCCCATCGAGATCATGGGCGACGACGAGTTGATGGAGGCGCACGGCCAGGAAAAACCCCATTCTCTGGTGCCACACCCAGTGCCACACCAAAAGCATTTCCGGTGATATGCCTTCGCCCGAACCGGAGAAATTAGCCTTTGCATCTATCGCAGGTTCCAAAGATGGCAATATGCTCGAGCTCGGCGTTGAAGCTGTATTGGGCCTTTAGCTGGTCTCTGAGGTTGTCGAGCACGTTGATATCGATGTCCCTGACCTTGCCGCACTTGCGGCACACTAGGTGGTGATGCTGCGCTTTCCCGGCTGGGTGATAGAGGAAGCGGCCGCCGCCCAAATCCGTCTCAGTCACCAAGCCATTTTCTTTCAATAGCTCCAGAGTCCGATAGACAGTGGAGATGTTGATGTAGGGATACTGGAGACGGGCCCTGGCGTGGATTTCTTCGGCACTGATGTGATCAGGGCTGGCTTCGATGGCTTCCAGCACCATCATACGCTGGGGAGTAAGACGGTAGCCTTTTTCTCGCAGAATCTCCAGAAGGCTTTTCTTCTTCTCCATCTTCTACGTGCTCTTTTTGCTTCCATATAGGTATATCACGGCTGAATGTTTATTGCAAGTGGGGCAAACTTCCCTCCCTTGAGGAGGGAGAGGGGGTGTCCGAGAGAGTAGGCGGGTAGGTTGCCCGATGTCGGGCAACCTACCCCTGAACGAAGTGAAGGGGAAGGGGCAGCGAAGCAATCTCACCACAAATACATTCAAGATTGCTTCGTCCCCCGATGAATCGGGGTCCTCGCAATGACATAGGAATGTGGCAACACCAACTTGGTCCCGACTCGCTGTTTTTGGGCTGCATTGAGCGGGTTGTCTAAGTTAGTAAGCATAACTTATAATACATTCATAGGTCTCTGATGTTCTGAGCATCGAGATATCTCAGTTCGCCCTTTCTTGCCAGTAGCTTTGGGTTTTAAGGGGGCAAGATCGAGATTGGAATTGACCCGGTTGCCTTCAGCATCGGTCCCATTATCATACATTGGTATGGGATAATGGTTGCTTTAGCTGTTGTTACTCTGGTGCTGTGGGTCTGGTACTTCGTCAGGAAGGTGGGGATCAGAAGCGAAGATGTCATGGGCGCTGCCCTTTGGGCTATACCCATGGGCATAATCGTCTCGAGGCTTATCCACGTTATTGATAGGTATGACCACTACTTCCATAACCCCGGTGACATCCTGGGGTTCGAGGGGCTGGCAATCTACGGCGCTATTCTGGGGGGGTTGTTGGGGGCCTGGATTTACAGCAGGCTGCGTCGGGCGTCCTTCGCGCCGCTAGCGGACATTGCCGCTCCGGGCATTATCCTGGCGCAGGCCATAGGTAGGGTGGGGTGCACGATAAATGGCTGCTGCTGCGGAAAGCCAACGTCTCTGCCCTGGGCTGTTGTCTACACCCATCCCGACAGCAGCGCTGTTACCTGCCCACCCTTTGGCACTCCAATCCACCCTACTCAGCTGTACGAATTGCTGGGGGATCTGGTTATCTTTGCCCTCCTCTTCTGGGTATTCCGGGGTCGCCTCAGGCCAAGTGGTTCTCTTCTCGCGCTGTACCTGGCCCTGTACTCCGCCTTGACCTTCACGGTGAGGTTCTGGCGTGGCGATACGGAGCAGTTCCTTGGGCCTCTACAGGAAGGGCAGCTTATAGCGATCCTCGTGTTTGTCGCTGCCACTATCTGGCTTGTGGTCAAGAAAACGCACTGGGTTAAGGAGCAGGAGGAACAAGACTCGGGCGATTTAGAAGAACCGGTTGTAGAGGGCCAAGAGTAAGCTCTTGTGTAGCGCGCGTTCGCTGCTATGCAGGTTTGGCCTCCTTCAGCATCGGGGCTCTTCGTCTTGCGAATAGAATGGGGTACACTATGTCGCTCACACAACAGAGAATCCAAACTGCAAGGAACAAGAACAAGAAGATAGCAAGAACTTGAATCCAGGTTAGTGTTTGGCCTAAGGCCATGATGATGTGGAATAATGATGCCCATGTACTCAACAAAACATGTCCCGCGTGCGGGAACTTCGTTGTAGGTCTCCAATAACCAATTGCGATACCCAAAAATGCTGTGGGATTTGTTAGCATCGGTTTTTCGATAAAACCGACATGGATTCCCTTGTTGGGTAGATCAAGCAGGGTTTCCCCAAGATAAGGAATAATCGAGTCACTCAGCGTTGCTATGCCGATGGAACCGGTGTAGCCAATCAAAACCGCTAGCCAAATCTTGCGCTTCCCATAGCTCACATACAAAGACGTTGTGACAAGCGCACTCAGGAAAACGTGGGTTGGATGCAAGACATAAAAAACATCCTCTGAAACTGGAGAGATCTGGGACAGAAAATTGCCAAAGACTATTACGACCATGACAATGATGCCTGTTACCGCTCCAAAAGCGGTGAAGGGGGCATGTCTCTTGAGTTCACCTGCTATCTGCTTGACCATGGGTTGCCTGTTGCGTTAGTGAGTAGCCAGTTGATAA
>CAYVES010000022.1:0-23415 GCA_964449845.1 uncultured Dehalococcoidia bacterium | reverse complement strand
GAAGGAGGGACAAAATGAAAGTAGGCTATTCCTATCTGCTAGAACAATTTGGCGCGGACAGAAAGGAGGTGAGAGTGAAGTATATAGACCTGCCGAAACAGGCCCATGCTGAAGACATGCTCAGGGATATAAAGGAGCTGTTGTTAGCAACAGGTCAGTTCACCCTTGGGCCTCAGGTCGCCGAGTTTCAGTCCAGATTTGCCAAACTGTGCCAAACCAGGTATGCAGTCGGTCTTAACTCGGGGACCGATGCCCTTTTCCTGAGTATGAAAGCGTTGAACATAGGCCCCGGCGACGAGGTTATTACCGCCCCCAACAGCTTCATTGCTACTGCTGCCACTATAGCAAACGCCGGGGCAAAGCCAGTTTTTGTGGATGTCGATAATGAGTACAATATGGCCCCCAACCTGATAGAAGATGCGATAACGCCCAGAACCAAGGCTATTATCCCAGTGCACTTGACCGGTAACCCTGCCGATATGCCAAAGATAATGGCCATTGCCGACAGGCATCACCTTTATGTGATAGAAGATGCCTGTCAGGCAATAAGTGCCTCTATTGACGGGCAGGCTGTTGGCTCATTTGGAATTATGGGTTGTTTCAGTCTCCATCCGTTGAAGAACTTGAATGTTTGGGGGGATGGAGGAGTCATCGTCACCAATTCAAAGGAGCTATTTGACAGGATAATGCTACTGAGAAACCATGGCCTAAAGGACAGGGATGAATGTGTTGTCTTCGCCTATAACAGCAGGTTAGACACCCTTCAGGCGATGGTAGCCAATCGCTTGATGAATGACTTGGATGATATAACCAATACCAGAATAAGAAATGCCAGGATATATGATGACGCCCTGTCAGAACTGGGTGATTATGTTACCCTACCCCCGAGGAAAGGCAATGTGACGCAGGTGTTTCATACCTATGTGATTCAGGTCAAGGACAGGGACAGGCTGCATCAACACCTTTTGGAGAACGGGATAGAAGCCAAAATACACTATCCCATACCGATACACCTCCAGGAAGCCAGTGAATACTTGGGGTATAAAGAAGGAGACTTTCCGGTATGTGAAGCCCAGGCCAGGTCAATAATTTCGCTGCCTGTTCACCAGCATCTAACTGATGATCAACTAGCCTATGTGATTGATGAAATGAGGCGATTCTACGAGGCATAGGTCACGCCACTGTGCCGATGGCCGCCGACTCAGCATATCAACAAGAGCTGCTGCAAAACTGTCCCGGGAGCTCCTGCTGGAGTTCACCTTCTATGAGAGATGGGAAAATATCTGACTAATAGGGAGGATGATAATGAAGATACTTTTCGCTACCCAAGCCATAGACTATATAGACCCGCTTGGCATAATGCTGGTTGCCGCCCTGGCCAAGGCGAGGGGGCACAGTACCAACCTCGCCGTATTGACGCGAGACAACGTCATTGATAAGATCCACGCCCTCAGGCCCGAGGTAGTTGCTTATAGCGCCTCCACCGGGGAACATAAGTACTACCTTGAAGTCAACAAGCTAATCAAGTCTAAATTCCCAGACATATTCACCATTATGGGCGGCCCCCACACCACATACTACCCTCAATGTATTCAGGAGAGCACACTAGACGCGATATGTATGGGGGAGGGCGATGAAGCATTTACCGAGCTACTATCCCGACTGGAGAACGGCGATGATGTTTCATCGGTAAAGAACATCGTTACCCGCCAAGGGAACGATGCTGGTACCAGAATGCTATACCAAGACCTGGACAATCTTCCCTTCCCTGATCGGGATCTGCTCTATCAGACTACTGAGCTAGGGCGCTGGCCCTTGAGGAGCTTTATGGCCTCGCGAGGATGCCCGTATGATTGTACCTATTGTTTCAACCATGTCTTCAGAAAACTATACCGTGATAAGGGAAAGATACTAAGGAGGCATTCTGTAGACTATGTGATAGAGGAAATCCAGAGGGTTAAACACCAGTACCCCATGGGGTTTGTCAAATTCTACGATGACATATTTACATACCGGGCGGATGACTGGCTTGAAGAGTTCGTCAAGAAATACAAAGAGAAGATAGGTATTCCTTTCCATTGCTTAACCAGGGCCGATTTGATGACGGAAGACATGGCGAAGTTGCTTAAGGAAGCCGGCTGTTTCTCCATAAGCATGTCAATTGAAGCGGGCAATGCTTACTTCCGCAACGAAATACTGCACCGAAATATGAGTGAAGAGCAAATCATAAACGCCTTTCACACTTGCCGCAAGTATGGTATCAACACCTTCTCCAATAATATATTGGGGCTCCCCTTCGCCACCATAGAAAACGAAATCGAGACCATAGACCTAAACATAAAGGCTAAGGCATCCTTTGTTGAATTCCCTATCTTCCACCCCTATCCCCGGACCGAGTTGGGTGACTACTGCATTGAAAAGGGGATATATAATCCCAAATATGAACAGCTTCATATGTCCTATATGAATAAATCACCCCTTTCCTGTTTTAGCGAAAGAGAAAAGAATATCCAAAGGAACCTTTCCACCCTGGGACTAGTGGTTGTCTGGCTTCCCTTCTTGAGGAACATAGTGCTGAATTACCTGATTTACCTGCCCTACAATAGGTTTTTCTTCCTGCTTTACTATCTGGCAAAGGTCTACCTCAACAAGACCAGGGTCTATCCTATGAAGCTAGGACCAAGAGGGCTGTGGAACGCTCTGCGCAAAAGCCTGAAGCTAGAAAGTTTCAAGAAATTTGACGAACGTCCCGCTAGGAGCTAGCCTTATATCCCTCTCCCACTACCCACCGGGCTACCTCGAGCATGCTACTGGCAACATAGTCAGGGGGGTCGGTGATTTCCCGGCCGGCGTTGGGGCCAGTGGCTATCAGCGCGGTGCGGCAGCCAGCAGCTTTGCCAGCCTTCATATCCCTCCCCGCATCCCCCACCATAAACGACTGCGACAGGTCGATCCCGAGCTCCTCCGCTGCCTTTAGCAGAAGCCCTGGCCTGGGCTTTCCATACTCACACCCGTCATCGGGATGGTGCGGGCAATAGTAGATAGCATCTACCCGGGCACCGTATTCCGCCAACTCTTGTCTCATATGCTGGTGAATCCGAAGGAGCGTTTCCTCAGTGAAGTAGCCACGGGCAATACCGGATTGGTTAGTGATGACCACTACCTCAAAGCCATACTGATTCAGTAGTCTTATTGCCTGGGGAACAGTGGGCAAGATTTCGAAGTCCTCCACCCGGCGGCAGTAGTGGACGTCCCTGGCTATGGTGCCATCTCTATCCAGGAATACAGCTCTTTTGCGCATAGCTTGCCCTCACCATTGCAGGTGTTTCAACTGCCCGACGATATTAGTCCGCCCTATCATGCCGACATATCTTCTACGAACCCTGGGGGGCGAATAATAGCAAGCGCGAGGTTGCCCGCCGGATGTCCTCAGGACGACTCTCCCTCAGGCAATTAGTGATAAGATGGCAGAGGAGAAGATGGACATCCTCAATCTGCTCCATTGAGTCACTGGGGACTGTAATGCAGATATCGACCATATCCTTCAGCTTTCCACCATCAAAGCCGGTAAAGCCGATGGTAGTGGCTCCCTCATCTCGTGCCATGCCCACGGCGTTGATCACGTTCCGGGAGTTGCCGCTTCCGCTTATGGCTATGAGGACATCCCCTGATTTTATCCACGGCTCCATGCACTGAGTAAAAATATCGTCATAGGAGGCATCGTTAGCCCAGGCAGTGACCAAAGAAGTATTCTCACACAGGGATCTTGCCTTGATAGCAGGCTTGTTCTCCGCCATTGCGCCCTTGGCCAGATCGCAGGCGAAATGGATGGAGGTGGCAGCGGAGCCCCCGTTGCCGCAGATAAACACCGCCTGCCTCTTCCACCGAGCATCCTCAAGGCGATAGATTGCCTGCTCCAATCTATCGACAGGTAGTTTGCTCAGAAGATCGGATACCTCAGCGAAATAGGAGCTTATGGTCTCCAGAATAAAGGTGTCTGTCCTGACAACACTCCTCACAGCACCCGTCATGGTAGCAGCCCTCCTTTCCTTGTCGGTCCAACTACTCGCATTTCCCTTATGAGCCATGCGGTCTGTGACAATTGTGGTGAATATCGGGCTGAGCCTCCGCCCGGGAGAGATGTTCCTGACTTATATCTTCCAGTTCTTATCGGCAGACTTGGTCGCCACCTGTCCCACTTGCTTTGAGCCACTATACGCACATTGAATTAAGAAAGGGGTTAAGGAAGTAAAGACTAAATTACAAAGCGCTTACAAAGGGCTTACAATTCTATTAGGAAGAGATTAAGGGTATCGCCGTAATCCAGAGTCTGTATTCCTACCGGCATCCTGCAAGGCAGTGTTCTCCATATCAGCCAGCTTCTAGGCAGGAATATCTCGAGAGCCAGGTGTGCCTTTTGCACCGCATCAGCCGCAGTTCAGAGACTATTACATCATGACCAGGTCAAATGACGAGTTCGTGGCTATGAAAATGTAATTACTGTAAGCCAAATGACGTGTTCATGCTTATGAAAATGTAATCATCGTAAGCCCGTTGTAAGCCTCCTGTAATTTGTAAGCCGATTGTAAGCCCTTTGTAATCTATTCGTTACATCCGTAACCGTTTTTTTAATTCCAAATCCGTACACTAGCAAAAGTGTGACCGTAGCACTACCCAGGATTGATAACAAGGGTGGGAGGAAACGACGATGTTAGAGTCTAAGCATCATAGAACACGACGACTGAAACTGCTGATTAGTTTTGCCTTGGCACTCGCGATTGTACTTATGGTCGTTTTGCTTCCCCTGGGAGCCTCCGCGCTAACTATTAGCATCTCCGGCCCCACATCGGTAGACAAACTAAATACGATGTGCCTCACCACTACCCTTACATTCCAGACTAGCGAAAGGATCCCAATAGACAATATCCAGGCGATCATCTCCGGAGCCACCAACATAACTATTGAGTTCGACACCAATGGTAATGTGACAAGCGTAACCGGAGATCTGGATGCTTCTCATATCGGGGCCTCCGTCAGCAGAATGGAGACGTACGATTACGGATACGGGTACATGGTCGGATACCAGAGTGGCTACGGCTATGGCTTCGGCTATGGGTATGGGTACTCCGCCGCCGACACTGTAGTCAGGTATGTGATCTGTTTTGACTCTGACTATCTGACCCCGGGCGACCACAATCTTCAAGTCAAAGTGAACACCGGCGAGTCGGTGAAGCCGTCGTTCTCATCGGGTCTCCATGCCTTCCATGTGGATGGGCAGACCATCACTCTGTATGCTGGCTGGAACAATGTCAACTGGCAGCGACCGGCGGCAACATTTCTCGAGATCGACAATCTCGTTGGAAATGTAGAAGTCCTTTCCTGGTGGGATAGAGCGAATCAACGGTACGAAAGCTATGTGCACGGATTTCCCTGGAATGAGGACTTCATAACAAATCCAGGAGATGCCGTCTGGGTTTACAAGACCACCACAGAAACTTTCGAAATGTAAGAGGGCGAAATGAACAAGAGAAAACGTGTTCTTTGCGCCGTGATGATGATGGCAGCCTTGCTGGCGCTGTCTGTGCCAGCTGCGCCAGCTTCTGCCCAGCCGCTTCCCCATCCCGTGTATGGATACGTATATGCGCCCGACGGCGTCACGGTTGTTGTTGGCGCTAGTGTCACAGTGACCGACGTCACTATAGGCGGGTCGGAGACGGTGACGACTACCGACTCTGGAGCATATCTGGTAGACCTGGCTAACCTCGCTGGCGGCTACGCTGGTGGGGATAGAATTGATGTCACGGCCTCAAAAGAGCCCTATGCTGATACCACCGAAACCCTCTACTGTGACACAGGCGTACCGAGCCAACAGCAAGACATAACCTTCCAGCCTGCGCCGACGCCTACACCGACACCAACACCAACTCCCACGCCTACACCAACACCTACACCTACGCCTACGCCAACACCTACGCCAACACCTACACCCACGCCTACACCAACGCCTACACCCACGCCAACTCCTACACCCACGCCTACACCTACGCCTACACCCACGCCAACTCCTACGCCTACACCCACGCCAACTCCTACACCGACCGCTACACCTACGCCGACACCGACACCGACGCCTACACCTACTCCCACGCCTACGCGACCACCATACGTACCACCATACGTACCGCCCTACGTACCACCAGCAACGCCGACTCCTGCGCCGACAGCGACACCGACTCCTACGCTGACGCCAACACCTGTACCAACGCCTACGCTGACGCCAACACCTACGCTCATACCTACCCCTACCCCTACGCCTACTCCTACACCTATACCAACACCAACGCCGCTCGACTTGTCAGACGTAATCGATGATGATGGCCTGGTGCAGGAGGACGTCCACTACAGCACTCCTGACGGAATGATGGACATCGACATTGATAGTGGCACCACCGCGCTGACAGAAGACGGCAGGCCGCTGCAATCCATAGAGGTAGATGTGGTAGTGCTATCCGAAGAGATACCCCCGCCGCCGCCCGGTGCCTATATAGTTGGTTACGCCTATGACCTTGGGCCAGATGGCGCTACGTTCAATCCTCCGATCAGGCTAACCCTGCATTATGATCCCAGCCTGATCCCTGACGGCGTCGCTGAAGACGACCTGGTTATCGCCTACTATGATGTGGCAACAGGGCAGTGGGTATCGCTTCCCTGTACCGTGGACACAGAGAATAACACCATTACGGCTGAGGTGAGCGGCTTCACTGTGTTTGCCATACTTACCCCACCTGTTGAGGCAGTGCCATTTAACATGTGGTTGGTGCTCGGCCCAATCCTCGGTGTCTTGGCAGTAGGTGGACTGGCATTCTACTTCTTGATATGGAGAAGGCGAACCGGGGCAGCGTTCTAAACCGAAGTCCTGGAGATTGGGAGCGGCGGGTTTGATAGGGCTTCTCTCAAACCCCCCGCAACATGTACTGAAGGACAAGTTTGCAAGTTATGCCCGTTTGGCTACTGGCTAGGTGGGCGAACAAGTGACAAGCGAGGAATCGGCCTCTGGACTCTCACGATTCAGCGCCAGGATGGCCAAGAAGAGTGGCGGTTTGCGGACACCCTCGGCAGCAGCTAGACGAAGGCTCTTATGCCAAGGGCATTTCTTCCCACGATCAGCTTCTGCATTTGAGTAGTGCCGTCAGGAATAGTCAAGGTTCTGGCATCTCTGAAGTATCGCTCTACCGGATACTCATCGGAGAGCCCCATAGCGCCATGAATCTGAATGGCCTTGGAAGTCGTCCTCACTGCCGCCTCGGTGGCGTAGCTCTTTGCCAGCGGTGCTTGCCAGCGGCACTTCTCCCCCTTATCCAGGAGATCGAGGGCGCGGAAGCTGAGGAGACGCCCGGCCTCGGTCTCCGTTATCATGTCGACAAGCATCTCCTGTATCATCTGGAAACTGCCTATGGGGCGGCCAAACTGCATCCTGTCCTGAGCGTATTTGATTGAAGCATCTATGGCAGCCTGGGCAATGCCAGTGGAGAACACGCCCACCATCGCCCGTGACACATCGAAGAAGGCCATTGTCCGCTGGTAGCCGGAGCCTGGGTCCATAACATTTGACTTGGGAACCGGACAGTCATCGAATGAAAGCTCGGCGGTAGGGAAGGAACGGAGCCCAAGTTTATGCAACTCTCTAGCGGTGAAAGGGGACACATTTCTCTCTACGAGGAGAAAGGACATCGCTAGAGGTCCCTGCGATTTGTCGGTTGTGGCGAGGACAAAAGCGGCGTCGGCAATGCTGCCGTTGGAGCTCCAGGTCTTTGTGCCATTGAGTATGTAGTTGTCCCCATCCGGGGTTGCGGTTAGCTCCACGGCGGCCACGTCAGAACCGGCGTTGGGCTCCGTAATTGCTATGCAACCTATGTAGTCTCCGGAGGCTGCCAGAGGCAGCAGCTTGTCCTTCTGCTCCGGGCTGCCCGCCTCGTTCAAGAGCCACCAGAAGCCTGCAGCAATAAAAAGCGTTCCGGCAAGGCTGGCCCAGGCCCTAGCCAGTTCCTCGAGGAGGACACCGTTGGTCTTGGCTTCTAACGCGGAGCCCCCGTACTCTTCGGGCAGAAAGCCAACCAGATAGCCGAAGGGCGTCAACCGTCGAATAAAGGCGACAGCCGCTTCCTTGGTCAGCGGGCCCTCCTTCTCATGCTCATCGACTACAGGTACTATCTCCTTCTCCAGAAAGTTGCGGACATTGGTCTTCAGCATACTTTGCTCTTCAGTCAAAGCGAAGTCCATGTCTTCCTCCTTTGGCTTGACGGAGTGAACGGGCGCACTCGGGATCGGCCTCCATCTGCAAATCTAGAGCCCGACTATGCAGACACTGACGACATTTAGCGGGGGAATACCTCCCATATTATGGGTTAGGCCAAGCTTGGGGTTCTTTATTTGGCGGGGGCCAGCCTTCCCCTGAAGCTGCTTGTACATCTCATACATCATCCGCAGCCCGGAAGCGCCGATGGGATGGCCAAAGCACTTAAGGCCTCCGTCAGGCTGGTTAGGAATTTTCCCATCCAGATCGTAGAATCCTGCCTCGATATCGTCTTTGGCACGCCCTCGAGGAGAGATCCCCAGGTCCTCATATTCAGTAAGCTCAGTGATAGAAAAACAATCGTGGGTTTCCATCATGCTTAGCTCTTCCCGAGGGCTGCTAATCCCTGCCTCCTGGTAAGCGCTCTGGGAGGCACGGACAGTGGTCTCCACGTGAGCATAATCCCAGTCGGTGTACATCATCTCTTCCCCTGAACTTACAGCGATCTGGAGCGCCTTGACATAGACGGGGTCAGGCCTGAATTTCTTGGCCATATCAGCCCGGGTCACTATAGCTGCTGCCGCGCCGTCGCTTACTCCACAGCAGTCGAACAAGCCCAAAGGCCAGGCAACTATAGGGGCATTCATTACCTCATCGATGGTGATCTCACGGCGAAGGTGAGCCTTGGGGTTCAAAGCCCCATTGTGATGACTTTTCACCGATATATGGGCCAGGGCGCGTTTGCCCTCCTGGGGGCTGAGGCCATACTGCGCGAAATACCTGGTACCCATCATGGCGAACATCCCGGGAGGAGTATAGTTGGGAAAGACAAACCTGAATGTTGTCCCCACTTGCGTGTCAACTTGAGGAAGACCAGCGTAGCCGATATCCTTAAGCTTCTCCACACCAAGCGCCAAACAGACGTCGTAGGCACCGGCAGCGACGGCATAACAGGCCCCTCTTAGAGCCTCGGAACCGGTGGCGCAGAAATTCTCAACCCTCGTTGCCGGAATGAACGGCAGCTTCAGTGTCACCGCTAGAGGGATGGCGGATTTCCCCACAGAGACCTCCTCATAGCAGGTGCCAGACCAGGCAGCATCGATGTCTTTCTTCTCTATGCCGGCATCCTCAATAGCTTCAGTAAAAGCCTCGACCATCAGGTTCCCGGCGCCCATGTCCCACCGTTCTCCAAACTTGGTGCATCCCATTCCTATGATAGCAACTCTATCCTTTATACCTTCGGCCATCTTGCCTCCCTTTCGAATAGACTTTTAAGCTCGAACCGGCGTTGCTTTCCAGTAGTAGGCGTGGATACCGCGCGACGCATCGTGGTATTTCCTGCGAAAGCTCATCTCTACTGGCATACCTACCTCGAGCGAATCAAGGTCACAGTCGTTTAGATCAAACAGCCATCTCCCGCCCCCATCGAAGTCTACCATTCCGTAGATTGCGGGTGGGCTGGGGCTGAAAGCCAGAACATCCCCAGTATAGGTGAACAAGCGCCCCTTCTTATCGGAGAAGCGATAGTCCTCCATCTCATTAGTGGCTCCACACTTGGGGTTGGCACATACCTCCTGACGAGGATATTGTGGGGTGCCACAGCGTTTGCACTTCGATCCGCAAAGGCCCAGGACCATCCTGCGTTCCCTCCACAGGGTTGACAGTTGGGTGGTAGCGATTTCCTCGCCACGACCCCCGGTGTCTATGTCGAGTATCTCACGGAAGGTGGCATATTTCTCGTAGCTGCCCAGGTCTTTCTTGGAAGCCAGGTGTCCTTTGATCCCTCTTCTATCCCTCGCCTTCTCTATTTCGTCCGTCACCTGGAGGTATAGGGCATCGCTCCCATTTCCATAGCTGGCAACGAGTATCTTGTCCCCGGGTTTAGCGTCCTCAAGTGCCGCCACTAATATCATGATGGTGTAAGCAGTGCCGGTGTTGCCTATGGCGGTGAACATGTGGTCCTGTATTTGCCCGGGTTCAAACCCCAACTTCTTGCCTATGTCTGCGTGGGCTCTCACATAGAGACAGGGGTACACCACCTTGGCGAAATCCTTCGGCTCAAGGTTGTATTTCTGTAGCAGCCCAGAGATAGCCTCAGAGATGAACTTGCCGTAGCCCTCATCTCGGACCCATCTGTCCTCCCAGCTGCGGTTGTACTTATCTACATCTGACCTCCAGTTGTCCACGAAGTCATAGGATACCGAGTAGGTTCCCTCGACGCTCGCGATCACCCCGCTATCCCCGAGAAGGAGGGCTGCAGCACCATCTCCGTAGATCTCCTCTTGAAAGCCGCCGGGTTTCCCCAGGCGGCAATCCGAAGCACAGACGACGACGTTCTTCGCCGAACCCGATGCTACAGCATCGTAGGCAGAAATCAGGGCACCAGTTCCAGCCTTGATAGAAGTGGTGAAGTCGGAGGTTCGGATTTCAGCGGGAAGGTCGAGGGCGGTGGCGATTATTCCTGCATTCTGCCTCTCCTTGTAGGGCGTGGTGGTGGTGGCATAGAACAGCCCGTCGATCTTCTCCCGTTCAATACCCTCTAGGCAATCCATGGCCGAAGCCACTGCCATAGTAAGGCTGTCCTCATCATAATTTGCTACTGCCTTTTCCCCGGGCAGGAGAGATGCCGGATTCAGCCACCCCAGAGCTGAATAGATAGTCATGCGGTTTATCCGGTGTAGAGGAACGTAAGCGCCATAAGAAGTAATCCCTGCCATAGTACTCCATCCTCTCTGTTTATTTTCTTGGTGCGATGACTGTACCACCTTTGAGCTTGAGAGTCAACGACGTTGGTCATGGTCGTTGGTCCGTGAGCCCAAAGGCCTCCTCTGTCATTGCGAGCGAAGCGAAGCAATCTCAAGGTTGTTTGCCTCACCGTTGCCCCTAAGATTGCTTCGTCGCAGGAGCTCCTCGCAATGACACCTATGCTGGCTCTCGGGTGACTCCTTGTCAGCCCAACCTTTCCGTCTAATATCTAACGGACTTGCCATACTGCTCCCTGAGCACCGTCTTGAGCACCTTTCCCGCCGGGTTACGGGGAAGAGCATCCACGAAGTCCACCGATTTGGGCTTCTTATAGCTGGCTAGATGCTCCTTGCAGTACTCCACGACCTCCTCCTCGGTCATAGCCTCTCCTTGCTTTGGAACCACGATGGCCTTGACTGATTCGCCCCACTCCTCATCGTGGAACCCGATAACGGCACACTCAAGGATCTTGGGATGCTTATAGAGCACCTCCTCGATCTCGGCGGGGTAGATATTCTCGCCACCGCTCACGATCATGTCCTTCTTTCGGTCCACGATGTAAAGGTACCCTTCTTCATCCCGCCTGACCAGATCACCGGAGTGAAACCATCCGCCTCTCATGGCTTCCGCAGTGGCCTCAGGATTCTTGTAGTACTCCCTCATCAGTGTAGGTCCCCGGTAGATCGCTTCACCGACCGTCTCCACTGGGACGTCATTATCGTTGTCATCAACGACTCGTATCTCGATAAAGGGGAGGGCTTTGCCCACCGATGTTTCCCTACCCTCAGATTCGCTGTGCCTGAGAGCTGAAACCAGTGGACTCATCTCGGTCTGCCCGAACAAATCAAAGATCTTGACATTGGGGAAATGCTTCATGATCTGCTTGCGGGTCTCTGTAGGGAGAATTGCCGCCCCTGTCGCCCAAACCCGGAGAGAACTGGTATCGTATTTGTCCAGATCAGGCAACTGCAGCAGGAAGAAGGTCATGGCGGGTATCAGGAGGATTGTGTCGACCCTCTCCTTCTCGATGGTCTCCATGATGTAGGCCGGATTGAAAACCTCTGTGGGCAACACTACAGTTCCGCCCAGAAAGAATATGAACTGGCAGTAACCGAAGGCTGCCAGATGGAATATCGGAGGAGCGCCGAAAGCCCTGTAGTTCCAAACATCGCCAAGTCCGGGCTCGGAGAGCACAACAGAAGACGCTATCATCCACATCAGTATTTCATTCTTATGCGTCAGGACGGCACCCTTGGGCCTGCCGGTGGTCCCTGCGGTGTACATAATGAATACCGGGTCGTCTTCATCCACGAGAATGAGCGGTTCATCGTCGGGATACTTAGCGACCCAGGATTCGAAGTGCAGCATGCCCTCCACCGGTTTGTCGGTGATGGAAATGTAGTTCTTCACCTTAGGCAGATCTTTTTGGATCCCCCTAACGGTTTCTACAAAGGCCTCTCCCATGATGAAGGCCTCTGCGTCGGAGTGGTCTACGATGTATGTGAGCTCTTCAGCATGAAGCCGGAAGTTGAGGGGTGCAGCCACTGCCCCGATCTTCCCCAGGGCGAAGTAGGCCTCCATGAACTGATTGCAGTTGAAGGCCAGTATTGCCACCTTAGACCCCTTCTTGATTCCCAAATCTGAGAAAGCATGGGCCAGTCGGTTTACGCGAGCGTTGAACTGCTTGTAGGTCAGGCGCGTCTCTCCGTATATCAGGGCCTCCTTGTCGGGAAACTTACGCGCATTACGGGCGAGGTTTTCCCCCAGAAGAAGTCTCCTTCCCAGGGCCTCCTCTATGGCTTGTTTGTCTTCCATAATCATCCTCCTTTGATTGCACCCAGCTTTTGGCCCACAGGGCTCACAAAGACCGAGAAACACTCAACAGTCATTTACTATTAAGAGTCATCGGCACCCACCATGAACACTAATCTCTGCTCGTCCCCGCGGGCAGAGCCAAAATGCCAAGAAAAAACAGAGACCGTTATACAGGGAGCGTACTACCATTTACCACAGGCTGCTGGCAATGTCAATAGTGCAGCTTGGATAATTTCTCTAATAATGTAATCCACTTGTAAACTCTTCGTAATTTTTACCTATCTATCCGTAATCGGTTCTTAATCCTAATGGGAGTACACTTGTATATGATCAGCTGCGACTGTGAGAGAATAGGGTAGCTGGCCCCCGAAGGACAAATACTCCAGAGATCAAGCAGGGCTGAGGTAGCATCCAGGCTCCGGCCAGCGGCCCCTCGCCGGTGGCAACTGAAAAAACATAGGAGGCATCCAATGTACGATCTTCAGCTTTCAGACAGGACTCTCACTACCTGGGCGCTTCTTCGCCAAACCTGGTCTGTGATGGACAAGGCAGCCGAGACTAGACTTGCCAAGGTAGGTCTAACACCTGAGAAGCTAGCCGTTCTGTGGATTTGCCGGGACTACCCCGGCCTGTTGACCACCGCTGAGATCGCCCGCTTTCTCTCTCGCCAAAGTCAGAGCGTTACAGGATTGCTCAACAGAATGGAAGAGGAACGCCTGGTAACAAGAATACCGAAGCGAAAGGGACGCCCGTTCACAGAGATCAAGTTAACTGCCAAGGGTGAGGAGGCCTGCGGCATTGGAATAGCAGCGATCAAAGGCCTCATCAAAGAGACCGCGCCCGCCTTGTCAACAGGCGAGCAGCAGCAGCTTCACAAACTCCTGGGAGCACTGCGCCAGCACGTGGTCGAAGATCTGCACATAGACTTGACCCCACCTCCTGATTTCTCTACAGAAAAAGCTATTCCTGTCAGGTGGTAGGAGTCGAACGGCTGTCCATTTCATGAAACCCTTGGCAGGTTGGCTCTAGCCTACCCACTTGAGGGCCGCAGGTCGCCAAGGAAAACGGCTGACGTGGCCGTTGCCCATCACGTCCAGCTGTACGACATGTTGCCCGGAAGGCGATCATCGGCTACCTGATCGTAGGGCAGCAGTGCTGCATTATACCCCAAGCACCAATCGGTCGTGTCGCACCTCGGTTATGGAGTCATATTTCGTGGGCGATACCAGGCTCGAAGAGACGATCACCATCGGAGGGGCCACCAATCATAAGGACCACTGCGCGCTGTTGACAAGCCCAGGCGTACATGGTAAAAGGTATCTGAGCCCAACATGAGATGGATTTCCACGGGGCCTGCTGGCACCCGTGGATTTCGGATTCGCCGAGAAGAAAAGGAGGACTAAGCAGTGAACAAAGTGGCTATCTTGGTAATCTTGGTGTTGCTGGTGGGGATAGCAGCGGCTGCGTGTGGAGGCGGTGATGGTGGGTCGGTGGACATAACCGACCAGGAACTTATCGAAGGCATACTAGCAAGCGTCGATGCCCAAGAAACCTCCCGATTTGAGATGGACCTCGACGGCGGCCTGAAGGGCACTATGGAAGGCGAATATGGTGAAATCGATCTTATTATGGATTGCGACGGCGTGATCGATATGGTAGACCGGGAAATGCAAGCGGACATGAGTACGACGATGAAGATTAGCGCAGAGGGGGAGCAAGACGAAATGACGATCCCCATGAGGATGTATTTCTTGGGCGACATGGGCTATATGGGAGCCCCGGAAGGACCAGGTCAGCCTGAGGAGTGGATTAAAGGAGACATGTCGCAGGAGCTTTGGGAATCACAGCAATTGCTGAGCCAACAGATTGACTTTCTTCGCGGCGCTGAGGTCAGGATTCTGAGGACAGAGAGCGTAAAAGGTACTCCCTGCTATGTCGCCGAAATCTCTCCAGACATGGACGCGCTGTATGAGATGATACGGTCGCAAGTCGGGGGAGCCCTGGTATTCGAACCGACCAAGGATTCCATAAGTGACTACAGCGCCACAGGTTGGTATGCAAAGGACACCTATTTCCCCATGCGGTCCTACGTGGAATACGAGGTTACCTTTGAAGAGGGAGGCGACAGGCTGACGGGCCGTTATACCGTCGATATGCTGTTTTACGACTACAATGAGCCTGTCTCCATCCAGCTACCTCCCGAAGCCGAGGATGCTCTATATATTGGACCCTTGACCTAGTACCTGCCGCGAAGAACAACCACCACCAGCGGGTCATGCTTTATCAGGACGTTGAATTCCCGGTATGGGGCTTTGCTGGTGCTGGGGCAGGGGTTCGCTATCCTACCACCCTACCTTGTTTATGAAGGCAAGCTGGGGGTATCGGCATCCCCAAGGGCCTTGACTGCTGAAGACGAGCCTCTGTCTCGGCGCACGACGGATTCTTACTCGCTACTCAGTCAGCATGATAGACAATCGGTTGTGATAACTTCTGTCCAACCAAGGCTGACGGGAAGTGACGCACTACTAAAGGCTCAGGCTTCTCTTGATAGCTTCATCTACTTCGGCCATTTTCTGCTTGGTCAATTCCCCAGCCTTATCCGCCAGGCGTGTTTTATCTATCGTCATTATTGTTGCCAGATCAATGCTACAGTCTTTTGGCAACCCGCTTTCTTGCTTTGTGCTAAGAACAACAAAGGGATATGGCTTCCTTTGTGCCGTGCTACAAGCAGCTACAATTGTGTTAGGGCTAAGCGCATTCCCAATATCATTCTGAATGATTAGGGCTGGCCTTCTGCCTATCTGCTCACTACCTCTTCCAGGGTTCCAATCCACCCAATAGATTTCACCACGCCTGATTTCCTTAGGCATAATGATGCTATTCCCATTCAGGCAGAACTTCGGGCGCTAAGTTTGCAGCTAGATTAGCGAACTGCCGGTGTTCCTCTGCCATCGCCTTGTAACCCTCTTCCATTTGTTCGCGCAAGCGTCTATCGGCAAACTCCCGCAGGCATGAGGAAACTACCTTGCTGCGACTCACCTGCATTTCGCTTGCGACCTTGGTAGTAAATAGAATTAGGTCTCGTGGTAAACTGATAGTTAGTTTCTCCACTCGGGTGGTCATAACTACTCTCCTTATCGAAACTTAGGGTGATTTGTTCTTACCAGATTATACTACCTTTTTCTACGGCTTGTCAAGCCGTAGAAGAGACATTTTGGTATTTTCAAAATGACCCGCTAGCCAACGATGACATAGCTTCAATAACAACGCTGCCTGGTGTACAATGATGTCGTGATTTGCCCCAAGGAACGAAAAGGAGGTAGAAAATGCCTTATAACATGGTTCTGATTGAGAAGGAAGACCGGGTGGCAATAATAACCCTCAATCGTCCTGAGAAGCTCAATGCCTTTAACATGGAGATGACGGCTGAGATCGATATGGCGTTTGACGAGGCAGCCAGGGACAAGGAAGTCAGGGCAATCATCCTCACCGGTACGGGCAGGGCTTTCTCCACCGGAATTGATCTCAACTGGGCGGCAACGCTGGGTGATGAGGAGCTGCCGTCGATGGCGAGTACGGTCAGGGGGCGCGCGATCACTCATGGCGAGAGGAGCTTTCTGACAGTCGTGCTCAAAATCCGGAATATACCCAAGCCGGTGATCGCCGCAATAAACGGTATTGTGATGGGTGGTGCCTTCGTTCTGGCTTTAGCTTGCGATTTGAGGGTTGCCTCGGAGAATGCTGAGTTCAGCATGCCTCAGGCGAAACGGGGGCTCATCCCTGATGGCGGGGGCACCTATTTTCTGCCGCGCGCTGTCGGAATAACCAAAGCCCTGGAGTTAGCGCTGATCTGCGACCCGTTCGATGGACGTGAGGCAGAGAGGATTGGCCTCATAAATAAGGTGGTTTCCCATGAGAATCTGATGTCAGCCGCCAAGGACATGGCGACCAAGATCGCCAGGAACGCGCCACTGGCGGTAGCGATGACGAAGGCTGCCATGTACAAGGGGCTTCAAGCACATGACTTGGCAGCGCACATGGACTATGAAGTCTATATCATGAACATCCTCTTTGCTACCGAGGATTTCAAAGAGGGGATAAGCTCCATCTGGGAGAAAAGAGAGCCGATATTCAAAGGACGGTAGTGTCAAGAGGTCTCAAAGTGACAGGCCAATACGGATATGCGGGAGAAATCCTCAGGGTTGACCTGTCTTCGGGAGGCGTAACCCGTATGCCGACCATGGATTATGCCGACAGGTTTCTCGGGGGGAGAGGTATTGCCGCCAAGATTTACTGGGACGAGGTACCGCCAGAGGTCAAGGCCTTCGATCCCGAAAACCGGCTGATATTTGCTACTGGGCCGCTGGCAGGGTTTAAGGGGGTGAGCGGATCCAGATGGCAGATCTGCGGCAAATCTTCCCTCACTACCCCTGAGTACTTCAACTACAGCAATCTAGGAGGGAACTGGGGTGCCCAGCTCAAACTCGCTGGCTACGATGCGCTGGTGATTCAAGGCAAATCCGAGAACCCGGTCTATATTCTCATACAGGACGAAACTGTTGAGATCAGGGATGCTTCCACCCTCTGGGGGAAAAGCACGGTAGAGACCAGGGATATGCTGAAAGAACAGCTAGGGAGTTCAGTAAATGTGGTAGCCATTGGTCCCGCCGGTGAGAATATGGTTGCTTTTGCCTCTGTCCTCGCTGACAAAGATGCCAGCGGCTCCAGCGGCCTTGGAGCTGTCATGGGTTCCAAGAAACTGAAGGCCATCGCGGTGAGGGGCAGCGGCAAGGTAAAGGCGGCCAACCCCCAAAGGTACCGGGAGCTGGCCAATTATGCGCGCGAATTGAGGACAGGGCTCAGTATGGGGATTACGCCCGGAACAGACCAGGGTATGAAGTTGAAGAAAGACTATTGCTACGGTTGCACGGGCGGGTTCTGTTTCAGAGGGACCTACAGGGCATCAAACGGCAAGGTCGGCAAATACATGTGTGGCTCGGCTACCTTCTACATACTGCGCGCCCGCAGGTACTACGGGGAATGGAACGAGGTTCCATTCTTCGCAAATATGATTTGCAACGAATTCGGGGTTGATACCCACCAGATCGACGTAATGATGCAGTGGCTCTCAAAATGCCACCAGGCGGGCATCTTGACCGATGAAAACACCGGCATCCCTCTTTCAAAGCAAGGGAGCCTTGAGTTCATAGAGACCCTGGTGAGGAAGATCGCGCTCAGGGAAGGCATTGGAGACGTCCTTGCTCAGGGAACCATAAGGGCTGCCGATGCGGTGGGGCAGGGGGCAAGAGAACTGCTCACCGACTACATTACCGACAGCGGCCACTTCGCCCTGATAGATGGTCCCAGGATGTATATCAGTACCGGGCTGCTGTACGCCACGGAACCGAGGCAGCCCATGGGCCAGCTAAATGAGCTGGCTTCCCTGAATCTTTGGCTGATGTGGGTCTACAAACAAGAGGGTGCGTTCGTTTCCAACGATGTATTCCGCGCCATCGGCAAGAGATTGTTGGGCAGTGAGGCAGCGGTGGACTTCACAACCTATGAAGGCAAAGCCCTGGCAGCGAAAATGATCCAGGACCGCGAATGCGCCAAAGACAGCCTGATCCTTTGCAGCTACTTATTCCCCATTATGTTTTCCAGACAAACCAATGACCATGTCGGTGACCCTACTGTCGAAAGCAAGGTCCTTTCCGCGGTTACCGGAAACGAGATAGATGAGGACGGCCTTTACAGGATAGGCGAGCGGATATTCAATGTCCAGAGGGCGATACTTGCCAGGGAAGGCCACCGAGGGAGAGAGAACGATAGGATTTCCGAGTACAACTATACCAAGCCCCTGAAGTTTGATTTGCACAATCCTGAATTGCTGTCACCGGGGAAGGGTGACGAGGTGGTGAGCAAAAAGGGCGCAGTGCTCGACAGAGAGAAATTCGAAGATATGAAGGATGAGTACTACAGCCTCAGGGGATGTGATGTGGCAACAGGCCTGCAGACACGGGCTAAGCTTGAGGAACTCGGGCTGAAAGATATGGTAGAAGATTTGGAGCGACGGGGTCTCATAGTCGGCTAAGGCAGGAGAGCAAATAAGAGTTCTTCAGTATTGCCGCGTTTACCACGTTTCTGAGGGTGCTGGGGCTCGTAGAATCGACATGAGCCGCGAGACTAGACCCTGCTGGTAAACAGCTTCTGATTCCGCTTTTGTCCTGAAAATAGAGTCTAATCCGTTCGCCCTGAGCCTGTCGAAGGGCGTTCATGGTTCGACAAGCTCACCACGAACGCCATTTGCCATATCAGTTTTCCTAATTCGTTGGCGGGCAGACACGCCTACAGCAGGGCCTTAGGTTGCGAGCTCCAGTATGCCCAGCAGTTCCAGTACCTCGGATCATCATACTTGCCTCTATGGCAGAGAGCAGCAGTACAAATACCCTTAGCTGACCGCTTAGCCAGCGGAAAGAGGCTCTGCGCCCCACTCTCTTCTGTTGCAGTTTTGCTCAAAAAGTGGCATCATGCTCCACAGGAGAGGGGCATCATAGGTGGATATCCCGTTTTCAAGATGGCATGCTGCGATTCCTCCAAGGACGTCCCGGCGCAGGTTTGACTCCACCGAGCTGGAGCCAGGGCAATTGGCCCAACTGCAGACCATCTGCAAAGAATTCAGACCTTTCCCGCAAGCTCGCGCAGAGCTGGTAACACAATCCCCCGACAGGATTCTTAAGGGTGCTATCGGCCCTTACGGTAAGGTCAAGGGCGCGCCTGCCCTTATCGCCTTTATTGGCGATATGGATGATCCTTACGTTCAGGAGAAGGTTGGCTATTTGGGAGAAGGCATTATCCTGGAGGCGACAGCTATGGGCCTGGCCACCTGCTGGGTGGGCGGCTTTTTCCGTCCGAAAGTGGCCGCATCCATTGTCGGCGCTGGCGAAAACGAAAGGGTCTTAGCGGTGACTCCCGTTGGTCACGCCGTAGAAG
Source organism: uncultured Dehalococcoidia bacterium (assembly GCA_964449845.1). Taxonomy (GTDB): domain Bacteria; phylum Chloroflexota; class Dehalococcoidia; order SZUA-161; family SZUA-161; genus SOKG01. Next base: position 3,572 of record CAYVES010000022.1, on the reverse strand, counting down.
ATTTCTCACTGGAAGAAAGAACGATGATGGGCTTTGCCCGGGCCCACCGGCGTAAGCCCCTGGCGGAGCTGGTTACCGGACTGGATGAGACCGAGCTGCCTCATTGGATGAAATCCGCTCTGGAAGCGGCAAGGTTCGCTCCTTCAGCTATCAACAGGCAGCCCTGGCGCTTCTATGTCGAACCACATACTATTACTGTTTCGGTGGATAATCCCAGGTTTACCTTCGGCATATCCAAGCGTCTGGATTGCGGAATCGCCATGCTGCACATTGAGGTAGCAGCACTGGACTGTGGCATGCAGGGCAGGTGGGAGTTTCTGGAAGCCCCCAGGGTGGCCAGGTTCACAGTTGAGAGTGGTGGATAGGGGAGGGAAATGGTTGAGGATATCGCTATCGTCGGTGGTGGACCAGCTGGGGCATACCTTGGCTACCGTTTGGCCCAGAACGGAATCTACGCCACTATCTACGATGATTCACATCCACGAGAGAAACCCTGTGGCGGGGGCGTTACCCCTTTCACCCTGGAGAGGTTCCCGCTGCTGAAAGGTGTTCCCTCTTCGTATAGATTCGTTGACAAGATGCTGTTCGCATCCCCGGAAGGTAAAGAGGCTATGGTTTCTGGGCTAAGGATAATGAATGTATCGAGAGAGCACCTGGACAAATACCTACTGCAAAAGGCTGTGGACAGCGGTGCCAAGCTAATTGAGGAAAGGGTCACCGGCATAGAAAAAAGAGCAGATCGTTGGCTTATCCGGACAGAGAAGGGACAATACCGTTCCAGGCTGGTAATAGGAGCTGATGGAGCGCATAGCGTGGTGCGCAGGGCGATCGTCGGCCCAATACCGAGAGAGAACCTGGTTGCCTGCATCGGCTACTTCGCAAGAGGTGCGGAGAGGGATTACAGCGTCATAAGATTCCTCAAAGATTGCAATGGCTATGCCTGGATATTCCCTCGCGAAACGCATTCAAGCATCGGAGTTGGGACGGATACAAGACACGCCAGGAACCTGACGAGCTACCTGAATGAGTTCATTGAACAGTATTGCCCAAATATAGAGAAGCTCTCCCCCTTTGGAGCGATGATGCCCGGCACAAGGGATCCCAAGTTCTATGAAACCCCATGTTCGGGGAAGGACTGGATTCTTATAGGTGATGCCGCTGGACACGTGGACCCGATACTGGGGGAAGGTATACGTTATGCGATTTGGGGAGCCGACCTTGCCGCCGACGCCATCGTAGACTGGGACCCAGCCAAGTTCGATCTTCTGTGGAGAGAGGCGTATTATCCGGATTTCGTCGCAGCGTGCGGCCTCTTTGAATTCATCTACAATCCGGACATGCAGGAGCTTGGTGTGATGCTGCTCTCACGGAGCGAGACCTTTGCCCGCATTATGACCGGTGTGGTGGCCAGCGAGCAAACCTACAGGGGCTTGAGGGATAGAGTCGTCGCCAGTTTACCAAACATAATGTCGGAGGCCAATATGGGCTCATTCAGCACGAAAAGGAAGAATCAAGGATGATCCCGCTGTTTCAGCATTACCCACTGCTAGGACACAAACTCCCTTACATGCCTCTGTGTGAACTCCCAACGCCAGCACATAAGCTTGATGGATTAGAGGATGATTTAGGCATGCACCATCTCTACATGAAACGGGACGACCTGACTGGCAGGGTCTATGGTGGGAACAAGATACGAAAGTTGGAGTTTATCCTGGGTGAAGCCCTGCGCTCAGGGGCAAAGGAGGTTTTGACTGTTGGCCGTCCAGGGTACAAGCACCCCCTGTCTACGGCCATCTATGCACAACAGGCGGGATTGAAGAGTATCTCTATGATGATGCCCCAAACTGATGGCCCCCGCGTCCGCCGCAATCTTCTGATGAGCCATCATTGTGGAGCAGAATTTCACCAACAGCGAAATATGCAGTTACTTATCCTGGGAACTGCTTACCAACTTCTGCGGCATAAGCTGAGATTTGGGAGTTTCCCCAGGTTCATCCGCGGTAGTCGCTCTTGCCCCCTCGGGACGATCGGTTATGTCAATGCAGCATTCGAGCTCCAGGATCAAATCACGAACGACAAATTACCTGAACCCGATTGTATCTATGTCGCCCTGAGTTCCATGGGCACGGCGGTGGGGCTGATACTTGGGCTCAAGGCTGCAAACCTCGGGAGTCGAGTGATCTCTGTTCGGGCGGTGGATGAGAAAACTGCCAATCCAAGAAAAATGACCGAACTCTTTGACAAGACAGCCCGCCTTCTTCACTCCCTGGACCCGGCATTCCCCAAACTTGAGTTGCCTGCAAATGATATTGATATCAGACATGGCTTTTACGGGCGAAAGAATGCTCTCTTCACTCAGAGAGGAATGGAAGCTAAGAAGCGCATAGAGAGGAGCGAGGGGATTGAGCTGGACGAAGTTTATACAGAGAGGGCATTTGCTTGCCTTATGGGGGACGCAGAAAAAGGGTATTTGAGAGATAAGGTAGTTCTATTTTGGAACACCTATGACTCCAGGGATTTCTCGGATGCCATAGCTAATGTCGATTATCGCTGCCTCCCTCGGTGCTTCCATCGCTATTTTGAAGGAGATGTACAGCCTCCGGACGGACGTCCCCAAGAGGGATAAATGATAATCCCAAACTGCACCGCAAAAAGGGGAACAAGCCGTGATGAAAACCTGGTCATAGGAGGGCAAACGTGATCGTTTTAAGCTTCGGAGGAAAGACGCCCAGGGTAGCCGAGTCAGCCCTTGTCGCTGACACGGCCTACCTCATTGGCGACGTGGAGATCGGCAACAATACCAGCATCTGGCCTGGCGTCGTAATCAGGGGTGATGCGGCGCCGATAAGAGTCGGGAGTAACTGCCATATCGAGGAGAATACCGTGTTGCACGGGCTAGTGACTATCGGCGACAATACCATGATCGGTCACAATTGTGTGGTTGAGGGGAATGTAGGGCACAACACACTGATAGGTAACGGCGCTTCCGTTCTGGTTGAAGCTGAAGTCGGGAATCTATGTATCGTTGCTGCCAACGCAGTGGTCCTGGAGAATATGAATATTCCTCCTCGGTCCTTTGTCGCGGGTGTCCCTGGGAAAATAAGGGGTGAACTCACGCAACACAACATAGAGATGATGGAATTCTACATGCCCTACTATATCGGATTAGTGGAGGAGTACAAAAGGCAGGGGATATGGAGGAGATAAGGCGCTGGACACCGAGCAAGCGCCCCAACCTGCTTTTCCAAGATTAAAAGGCGGCGGTGCCCACCGGCGCTTGACTGATTATGTCCTTGTTTCCAGATAACCAGCATAAGTGATAAACTAAGCTCAGAGCCAATGATGCATTTGAGGCAAACCGGCTAGGGGGCTCTTTTGGGTGCCGTTTATTTGCGACAGGGTGAAGACAGGGAAGCATTCGTCAGAATGGTCTTCCAGCAGTTTGATATCCAGGCCAAGGTTGCAGGTAAGGTGATTCTGGTAAAACCAAACATAGTCTCGCATGAGCCCTACCCCACGACTACCCATCCGGCAACGTTGGAAGCGTGCCTCCAATTGCTGCAGGGCTCTTC
>CAYVES010000021.1:0-23534 GCA_964449845.1 uncultured Dehalococcoidia bacterium | reverse complement strand
AGCTTCTTCGCCACTACCGCATCGTGACCGGTTGCGTCGATCACCACCCTGCATTCCAGTGGCACCGGGTCGAGGGCAGAGACCTCGCTGGGGAGGTGGGCAATTGCGCTCCAGTTAACCACTACCCCAGCTACCCGATTGCCCTCGTGGAGTATAACGTCCTCGAGGAGGGTCAGGGAGAAGAACTTCACCCCGGCATCGCAAGCAGCGGCGATGAGCCTTGCGCAGGCGTGTGGGGCGTCTGCCACGTACAATCCAGCGGTAGCCTTCTCATAGGGCACCCCCAGCTCGTCGAGAACCTCTTGAGCTGGCTCTCTCAGCGTAAACTTGTTCATAAAGTAGCCGCCGATCCAGAAGCCGCCGCCGAGGTAGTTGTTCCTCTCTACTACAGCGACCTTGAGCCCGGCCTCGGCCAACTCTCTCGCCGCTATCAGCCCGCTGGGCCCGCCGCCAACGATGACGACATCGCTCTCAGCGTACTCCTCAAGCTGGTGTAGAAAGCTGCTGACGATGGCACGGGTGACATCACTTTCTCTCACGGGATGGAACAATGGCATTTTCTATTTCCCTCCAGTATTGGTAAACTAGCAGCGTCCTGGTGTGGTGCTGAGATAATTAGCGATTAGCTCCATAGCACAGTATTGGCCACACATGCTGCAGCCAGATCCCGAGGTACCATGCTGGGCCCGAACCTCCCTTGCCCTGGTCGGGTCCAGAGAGAGCTCGATCTGTTCTTTCCAGTCAAGGTTTTTGCGAGCGAGGGACATCTTCAGGTCCCAGTCCAGAGCGCCCTTCACCCCCTTTACGATATCCCCGGCGTGGGCAGCGAGGCGGGTGGCGACCACACCCTCCCTCACGTCGTCTGAGTCGGGGAGGGACAGGTGCTCTGAGGGGGTGACATAGCACAGGTAGTCTGCGCCGGCTGAGGCAGCAATAGCCCCGCCGATTGCGGCGCTAATATGGTCGTAGCCGGCGGCGACGTCGGTTACCAATGGGCCCAGAACATAGAATGGCGCTCCCTTGCAGACTATCTTCTCCAGTTGTACGTTGGCTGCGATCTGATCCAGGGGCATGTGCCCTGGCCCCTCGACCATCACCTGTACCCCTGCTGCCCGACTTCGCTCCACCAGTTCTCCGATGGTGAGCAACTCCTCCATCTGGGAGCGGTCTGACGCATCCGCCAGGCTTCCGGGTCGGAGCCCGTCGCCCAGGCTGAGCGTGACATCATACTTACGCGCGATCTCCAGCAGACGGTCGTAGTGCTCATACAGAGGGTTCTCCATCTCGTTATGAAGCATCCAGCCGATGACGAAGGCACCGCCGCGGGAGACGACGTCTGTAACTCTCGGCGATTCTCTCAGACGGCTTACCGCTTTCTGAGTCACGCCGCAGTGGACTGTCATGAAATCGACCCCATCCTCTGCCTGCTCCTGGATCACGGCGAACAGATGGTCAACCGGCATAGCCACTATCGCTCCCCACCTGTCGATGGCCTCGATCCCTGCCTGGTAGAGGGGAACAGTGCCCAGGGGAAGAGAAGTAGAGGCGATAATAGCACGGCGGATAGCGTTGATATCGCCGCCGGTGCTCAGGTCCATTACTGTATCAGCCTGGCCAGAGGCCGCCGCTTGCAGCTTCTCCAGCTCGGTATTGACATCGCCGTAGTCTGAAGAAGTGCCGATGTTGGCGTTGACCTTTGTGCGCAGCCCCTTCCCGATTCCCAAGGGCTCTACCCCCTTGTGGTTTATGTTGGCCGGGATCACGATAGAGCCATCGGCCACCCCTGAGCGCACCGACTCCGGGTCGACTCCCTCCTTCTCGGCGATAGCCCTCATCGCCGCTGACATAGTATCCTCTCGTGCCAATTCTAGTTGAGTCATTCCCATCCTCCCAGAAAAACGAAGGACCACGAACCTAGGTTCGCGGCCTCTCTTACTCTGTAGCATCCGCTTTCCTACGCTCGGATTACCGAGATCAGGTTCCAAGGGTTGGTGGTGCCGCCACCTCTCAGCCTCTGAGCTCCCCCAGCGGTTCCCTATTCAGTTTTATGTAAGTATACATCGAATTCTGTCAGAATGCAAGCAACACTGTCCGAGCAGTTACTGCTCATTCACCGCCTAATTCCTCAATTCCGCTTGCTCGCTGCAATGGGGGTCTGGGAGCGAAGCCCCCACTAGCGGTAAAGGCAAATGCTTCCCAAGCAACATCGATCACAGAGAGGTACCTTCTTGCATACCTCCTTACCATGGCGGACGAGGAGAGCATGGTATTCATTGAACAGCTTCTCTTCGGTGGGCAAGTTTTCCATGAATAGCTCTTGGAAAGCGGAGTAGTCGTTTCGTGGTGGGCTGAGCCCAAGTCGGGAGAGTATGCGTCTAGTGTAGGCGTCGATAACGAATACCGGCTTCCGTGCAGCATAGAGGATTATCGAGTCTGCCGTTTCCGGGCCTATGCCGTGGATGCTGAGAAGCTCTCTACGGAGGCTGGGAACATCGAGGGAGAACAGTTTCTCCAGAGAATCCTGGTGAGCATCCCACAGGTGTTCGACGAACGATTTGATCTTTAACGCCTTGGCATTGTAGTAACCGGCTGGGTAGACGAGTCCCGCGAGTTCGTTGAGGGGAAGCTTGCGAAGTGAGACAGGGGTTAAGGCTCCTGCCTGTTTAAGGTTGAGAATAGCCTTCTCCACATTTCCCCAGGCCGCAGATTGCGTGAGGATAGCGCCTACGATAACCTCGAAGGGGTCATCTGCGGGCCACCAGTGCTGCGGTCCGTAGCGATTAAGGAGGAGACGGTAGACCTCAGCTAGTTGTCGCCCTAGAGGGCGATCGTTACCTTTACTAACGTCTGATCCTGGGTATTCCAGACTAGCCATAAGCGTGCTAAACCTAGATAGTCACTTTCGAGGTAAGCCCTCGTGGGCCGTTGCCCCCCGCCGAGTGATGAAAACAGTGCGTGTGTCTGACCAAGGGTAGGTCGCCCGACGTCGGGCGACCTACCCAGCCGTTCATGGTGAGCTTGTCGAACCATGGATGGCCCTTCGACTGGCTCAGGGCGAACGGATTAAACTGCATTTGTCGAAGCAAATTAACCCAATTTGCGTACCCAATCGGGCACTCTGGCTTGGGCGGCCCAGTCCCTGGGAAGATAGGGCTTGATATCCACCACCGGTGTGCCATCAATGGCATCGAGCCCAATAACCTTGAGCAGATTACCTCTTCGTTCCAGGAGCCTCACCACTCTCATCCCCAATGGGTTGGGCCTGACTGGACTGCGGGTGGCTAACACCCCAACCAGAGGCAGGTCCGGCCTCGTTTGTGGGTGAGTCTTGGACATAGAACGTTCCCAAGCGGGGGACCGATGCATCCAGAAAAGCACTACTATGTGGGAGAAATCCTCTAAGCCATCTATAGCATCCTCGAAGCTGGGATCGAACACAAGCTCGGACACTACCTCGGCCCAGCCGCGCTTTCCTGTCTCCCTGACGCTGTTTTTGACGGTGGCGATGGGTTTTAGCACCATCGGTGCCTGATCTTCTCTTTCTGGGCTCAACTCACTCTCCTGGTTGGTTGATGGTATTTGCTAACCTGAGAAAGCCCCTCCTTTATTAGATTGGTGGAAAGGTCTAATCATACGGTGCAGCAGCCATATAGGTTTTATTCGTATCTCAATGCCTCGATGGGGTCGAGCCTGGAAGCTCGATGGGCTGGATAAAGCGCAGCCGCGAGAGCGATTATGGTACTTAGAGCGATGACCCCCACCATCAGCCACCACGGGAATGCGGAGATATTAAAGGTCTGGAAATCCTTGAGGAAGGTGGCGTGGGAAATACGGTTGATGGCAAGGCCAAGGGCGTAGCCGATGCCCACGCCAATAGCTCCTCCTAGAAAACCGATGATCATCCCTTCCGTTGTGAACAGCAGACGAATTGTACTTCTGGACGCCCCCACTGCCTTCATCACCCCGATCTCCCTGGTGCGCTCGTAGATAGCCATAATCAATGTGTTGATAACCCCCAATGAGGCGACTCCCAACGCGATCAGCCCGAAGGCGCTGAGAACTGCTTGAATGATAATAAAGATGGTGCCAATAAGCCCCAACACCTCTTTGGACGTAATCGCCCCCAGACCGAGGTCTTCAACTGCCTGAGCCACCTGGTCAGCATACTGGCTGTCCTCGAGCTTTACTTGCAGAATGGCGGGAGGTATATCATCGGTATACCAGTCGGGGTTATCCGCCCAAAAGCGGGACAATTCCTTGCCGTCCTCGATGGAGATTATAATCTGAGTTGATCTCAGCGTTTTCTCAGTTACTCCTACTATCTCAAAGTTGTAGTCCTTTGTTTCGCTGGGAAGCCCGATGAAGCTACTCCACTGCCTGACTCGTATTATTACATCCCGACCTAGAGCATCCTCCGGCTGCTCTAAACCAAAGGAGTCGAGGTACTGATTGGCAATGATGCACTCCCACCGAGACTGCTCTGTGAGATACCTTCCCGCCACAAGATCCGTACTTTCGACCTGATACTGTGGCATGGCCCTGAGGCTGGTTCGGAAACTCTTGTCTGAACCCTGCAATTTGACCGACTCTGCCCTTAGTGTTACGCGCGGGTCTATCCTCTCGACGTGTTCAAGCGCCCGAACAGCCTCGATATCTTGCAGCGTCAACGGCTCCAGCGAAAGAGGGCTGTCTTCGTCATCGGATACTTCCTGTGGATTACCGCCGAAGCCTATGCCGCCGACACCTATCTCAAAACGGTTGGGGTCGGAGGCAACCGTCACTACATCAGGGGGCATCATGGCCTTGATCTGGGCGGTGAGAAATTGCTGCGCGCCGATTCCCAGTGAGACCAGCAGTGACACCAGGGATGCTCCGATGACGACAGCGAAGATGGTCAGAAAACTGCGCAGCTTCCTGCGCCGCAGGTTGGAAAAGGCGGTGCGTAGAAGGTCTAATAAGCTCACAGCGCTTGCCTTCTATCAACAGCCTCGGCTATCTGGCCATCGAGCATGCGCAGCATGCGATCAGCGTAGCCCGCGGTTTTCAGATCATGGGTAACCAGCAGAAGAATTATCCCTCTCTCCTTATTCATACGGGTCAAGAGTTCCATGATTTGTTCGCCGCTCTTGCTGTCTAGGTTTCCCGTGGGCTCGTCGGCGAGCAGGATCTTGGGGTCGTTTACCAGGGCACGGGCGATGGCAACCCGCTGTCTCTCTCCCCCTGAAAGCTGATTCGGCTTATGCCTTAGTCGGTCTGATAGCTCTACTGTTTCCATGACCTCCCTGGCTATCCGCTTGCGCCTCCATAAAGGGACTTTGGCAAACACCAGGGGTAGAGACACATTTTCCAGGGCAGTATAGGTGGGTTGCAGATTGAAGGTTTGAAAAATGAAGCCTACCTTCTTGTTGCGGTATAGAGAGAGCTCTCTGTCGCTGGCTTTGCTCAGGTCCTGCCCATCGACTTCGATTCTCCCCATGGTGGGGGCATCGAGGCCTCCGATAATGTTAAGCAGAGTGCTCTTGCCCGATCCCGAGGGGCCGACGATGGCTACAAATTCCCCCTGGCTGACCTTCAGGTCGATGCCAGCCAGGGCGTTGATACTCTCTCCTCCCATGCGGTACAGCCGCCAGACATCGTGCAGTTCGATCATGGAGCTCCTATCCTTGGGCGCGGTGGTGAACTCTATTATATCATGTCGGCAATATCGGGAAGAATTTGGGTGGGGGGAGGTGGCTATAAAGGGCTGACACAGTTCTGCGCCCGAGGGCCTGGCAGAATCGGCAGGAATAAGAGCCTTAGGTCTGGGAGCCGGGCTCTTCTTCCGCTCCCCAATCCTGCATCATCTTCTTGATCCGCTCTGCAAGTTTGGGGCTGGCCCTTAGCCTTTGGATGAAGACGGGGCAGCCCTCGAGGAGAAAGTTCTGCGTCGCTGCCGCGAGTTCAGCAAAATACCTGGACATGGTGGCATCATCGCCACCGAAGGACGAACTTGGCAACTGCCTTCTGATGTCGTCCACGCTGAACCTCATCGGCATTACGCAGGATTTATACCAGGGGCACTCCTTGCACTGCACCACGGCAGCAGCTTCGTCCAATATGTCGCTCATATCTCACCTTATTCAATTATTGGTAGCGCATAGGGGATTCGAACCCCTGATCTCCGCCTTGAGAGGGCGGTGTCCTGGGCCGCTAGACGAATGCGCCATTCTTACACTGCCCGAAGTAGGAAAAGCTGGGGATCCAGGATTCGAACCTGGGCCCACGGATCCAGAGTCCGTTGTCCTACCGCTAGACCAATCCCCACCATCTTGAAGCTGAGTCGAAGCTATTATAACAGCTAGGGTCATGTGGTGCAAGGTCGCGTTGTTTTACATAATAAGCGAAGCGGGTGGCTAGGCGTTTTGAGGCAGAGTTGCTTAGCATTTGCAGCTGTTGCCTAGCACTTCATGACTAGCAGGGCGTTTGCCAGGCCCGATTTTACCTTGAGAACCTCTGATTAACCGCTATTAGTCATTGAATCCCCCTATTTCCCCCTTTTGAAAAGGGGGATTAAAGGGGGATTTTAAAGCCGTTATACAATTTACCACTGAAGTTATCACCTATTCAGAGGTTCCCTTGATAGCTGGCTGATACCCGATGTCTCGTCTGTCCCCCCTCTTGGGCTAAACCTACACGAAGCCCCCGTCTGTCTCAATACAGGGCCGCTCAGTCAATCGTGAACTTCCGGCTCAGGGTATGCGTCAGAATCCAGTTCAATCGGCGGCTCAATTGGCGGTTCAAACCCTCTGCTGAAGTGGTGCAACCGGGCCATCTGCTCTGGGTCAAACACTCCTTTATAGCGCTGTTTCCAAACCTCTTGGAATTCTCTAGGGCTGAAAAGGCCATGCTGCCTGAACCACTTCTGTGCGATGTGGCCCAAAGGCAGGTGTTCTACCTTCGTGATAGCAAACTGATGACCGAAAGCCTCAAAAGTATTGCCAGCGTACTTCTCTAATCTAGCTTCACATGTTTTGTACCCGTGTATCATTGGGACTTCCCACTCTTCATCGAAATCGAGTGTCAAAAGCTCCTCTTCTTGTCCGGGTGTCGAAGTCGGCGTCGGCGTATCCGCCAAGCCCTGTATTGGTGTAAGGGCAAACGCAGGTTGAATGGTAGGTGCGTCTGGGGATGCGAGTTCAGACTTGGGTTCCGGTTCATATTCGGAATCGTATAGGTACTGTTCTTCTCTAGTCTCGTCCTGGACTGGCCAAGCGTCCTCTGTACGTTGCACTGCTTTCCTCGTGCGGGGTCTTACCTCTTTGTAGAAGATGACCTTGTTGCCGGCACGTTCTATCTTCAGGTTCTTCATGCCCAGCGATTTGGCAGCATTGTTGAGCCTGTACTTTATAGTCTGAAACTTCTCACCTTCTTTAAGCGTGAATCCTATCGCCCTTCCACGTTCCAGTTTCTTCAGATGTTCTTCATACGCTTCTATTATCGGAGATTTTTTCCTCCGTTTTCTGCTCCTTGTTCTCTCATCTTCGATAGACGCCTTCGCTTTCTTGATGGTAGTAACCTTCATTTCCAGCATTTTGCCTCCTTTTCCCAACATTATATCACCGCTGTAAAGTCCAATAAACTTCTCGAAAGGCGTCTGGCATAGCGGACAACCGTTATCACGCTCTGCTGAATGAAATCAGTGGATTTGGAGTCAGACCTCTTAGTGTTTTGTTGGAACTGGGCCAGGAAATGTGCGGTAAGCTCAACTATAGTGCTTCCGAAAAGAAGGGCAAGGAACAGGCCGTTATTCTTCACAATATGGCATGGCGCGATTGTGTGTTCTCAGCGGTGTCCGGGTATGCTCTGGCTGAACGTAAGCTTCAAGCTTTACGATATTGTCCAGCACTAGTTGACAGTGCAAATAAAGCTTGCAACATAAGGTGAGAGGGTCGGAAACAGAGCGGTAGTAAGTCTATGAGGTGGTAAAAATGTCTTGCACCATTGCTTTGTAACAGAGACTGTTAGCGCATTGAAGGTAAGATAGAGTTCATGGCAAATGTGATAATGCAATAGCGGGCCAAAGTGGGTTGGTAACTGTGCAAATGGGCTACTGTATTTGGCTCTAAGCTGGGGGCTGGAATTAGCATTTACCGGGGGTGTAGACAGTCGTGGGATGGCAGCAAGGCTCTGAAAAGGTTTGCTGAGTTCTAGGGCATTTGTGAGCGAAACCCTTGGGGAAAAGTATGAGCGCTAGTGGTAAAGCATTGTGGAAGCTGTGGGGAAGACTTGTTTGGCTTGAATCGGGAGTTGGTAAGGGTAGTTTATGGGGGTGCTTTTTTGACCATAGCGGGCGATGTTTGGGGCAAGGCTCAAGGCTTGGCATGTTGAGGTCTAAGGGGGATGGTGGGGTGATGGGTAGGGAGAGTTTGGCCCCCCCTTTGCGTGCGGAATGGGACCCTAGATTCTGATTCGTTGAGGTCACACCAAAACCCGGAGGTAAGGACACATTACGCCTCGAAGTCTCGGTAGTGCTTCAGGCAATCATCAAGAGTGACACTTCTTGTGTCTGAGCACCATGCTCAAATCTGCTCAACCTCTTCAGCATCCTCTGGATGCCATATTGATTGATGCCGCGAATGCGCCGCTTGGCTTGTGGTTCTCCGGAGTGGAGTCTTGGCATCTTGGCTGTCTGTTTTCTGAGATCGGAGCTTCTAGGTTCACCGCGGTGGTGTATTGCACCTGTAGAGCGGTGCTGGCGACTTCAAATAATGCGGAAGTAGACATAAAGTCCTGTCAGACGCCCTGTAATCAAAATCTGACGGCTTTGGCGTGCTGGGGATAGAAAGGGATTGTCATGTAGACATCTGGGGGCGTCGAGGCCGGTGTGATGGAGCACACGAATGGTAAGCAGGCGCACGGTGGTGGAACATAGGTTCCAAACAACTCGGGGGTGAGGTTAACATAAAACATTGGGGAAGGCTGTGTTTGGAACACATGTTCCCCGATATGAATAATTAATACACAGTGTGTACATTCTGTTTTAGAGAGTGTGTCATTTGCAGAGCAGAATGGGGCAGCGGGCTACCGAGAATGTATACCCATGTAAGGTTTAACGTTCGGGAGCCTCAGGATCTGCGTGGTGCCGACGATTGTGCGCTCGCTGTTCTGACCGTGCGCCTGTTTGGGCCTAGCTGCGTTTGCCTCTACTGACAGCGGCGGCCAAAGGGGCAACAATAAGCCAGAGCCCTATCGTCATCAGCATGGCCATCGGGTAGTTTATGTCCTTTACGTCGAAATGGGGGGCAATGACGCCCCAGAACATCATGCCGATCCAGGCGCAGAAGAAGAAGGCAGGAATAGCCGTCATGATGGCGAAGAAGCTAAAGAAACCCATTGTATACCTCCTTTACTCTTTTATTGGTGGGTTTCCTGTGTCGACCCATTTATGTGGCTCGTTTACGCTATATGATACCACAGAAATGCTGCAGAGAAATCCACGCCAGGGGGCTTAAGGTGCGCGAAGGAAAGTCAGTCTTGGCTGGAATGCTATCCTTGGGTGTTACTCTCTGTTGTATAATGAAGGTAAACAATGCAGCGGTTGAAAACATGGAGTGTGAATATCACTGGGTTTACTGTCCCGACTGCAATATGACCCTGGTCTTTGAGTCTTGGGTGGAGAGAGGCGGTGAAGGTGTTGAGCAGGTTATCTGCCCCCAATGCGGCAGGGAGTTAGCCGGGATAAGGGCTGACGATGGCTGTGACTGCATTGGTGTGGCCTGTGGCTATCTTTATCCGGGTAAGCCTTGCTGCGGTGGAGGTTACTGACAGGCCCCAATTCTGGTAAATCTCTAGGTTTTACCTCGCAACTTATCGAGTGCTACCTTGATATGCTTGAGGCACCTGTCTTTGCCCAGCACTGCCATGGTCTGGAAGAGGGGTGGGGCGGCGGTGCGCCCGGTAGTCGCTACCCGCAGCAGGCCGAAAAAATCCCCTGTTTTCAGTCCCAACTCTGAGGCGAGGGGACGAAGCGCGAGTTCGAGCGATGAGGCGTCGCAGGGGAGGTCTTGAAGCCGCCCTAGGGCGGCTTCAAGACCTCCCACCGCGGCTTCCCTGGTGAGCTTCTTCCCAAGTAGCAGGTCGGCGTCATAGACGACTTCGTCTACAAAGAAGAAACCAAAACTGTCGGCCGCCTCTCCAAGGGTCGTCAGTCGTTCCTGAATGAGCGGCGTTATCTGCTCCACATACTCACGGGAAATAGGTCGCTTCACTTCCTTGGGCAGGTCTCTCTCCAGAAATGGCAGTAGCTGCTCCGTCAGCTCCGCAGGGCTCATGTTGCGGATGTAAACTCCACTCATCCATTTGAGCTTGTCCTGACTGAAGATGGCCCCCGTCTTGCTGATACGCTCTATGGAGAAATGACGTACCAGCTCCTCTCTGCTGAAGAGTTCGGTGCGGTCATCCAGCGACCAGCCGAGCAGGGCGAGGAAGTTGACCATTGCATCAGGTAGGTATCCCTGGTCACGATACTTAGTAGTAGAGACAGCGCCGTGCCTTTTGCTCAGCTTGCTGCGATCGCTTCCCAGGATCATAGGCAGGTGGGCGAACAGCGGCGGCTCATACCCCAGGGCGTCGTAAAGCAGGATATGGCGCGGTGTGCTCGACAGCCACTCGTCTGCCCTGAGTACGTGGGAGATCTGCATCAGATGGTCGTCAACTATATTAGCAAGGTGATAGGTAGGATATCCGTCCGACTTGAGGAGCACGAAGTCGTCCAGGGTGCTGTTATCGAAGGTCACTTCTCCCTTAATCAGGTCGTTGAAGCTGGTCTGTCCCTCAAGCGGGGTCTTGAACCGGACGACGGGGGTGATGCCTTGAGCTTCAAGTTTGTCCCGCTCCTCCTGGCTCAGGTTGCGACATCGGCGGTCGTAGGTGCGCATGGATTCCTTACGCTGGGCCATTTCGGCGCGCATCTGCGCCAGCCGCTGCGGGGAGCAATAGCAGCGATAGGCTTGGTCTTCCGCTAGCAAGGCCTGGGCAATCTGTTTATAGATGTCCAGGCGCTGTGACTGGAAATAGGGTCCGTACTCACCACCTACCTCTGGGCCTTCGTCCCAATCTATCCCCAGCCAGCGCAGGCTGTCCAGTATGGCTTTGACAGCCCCCCTGACCATGCGGGTGACGTCGGTGTCTTCGATGCGTACGATGAAGCTGCCCCCGCTGTGTCTGGCGAAGAGCCAGTTAAACAGGGCGGTCCTGATATTCCCTATATGAGGGTATCCCGTTGGGCTGGGGGCGAAGCGCACCCGAACCTTTCCTTCGCTCATAGCTCTCCGTTGATACTGTTATCTACCGTTTCCTATTCTAGCACCACCAGAGGTGGGAGTCTATTCGAGGGTCATCCAGTCACCTAAATCCCTGGACTTCATAGGTTACAGGCTTTGGGATAAGATGCCTCTCCCTCGAAGGGAGAGGGTAGGTGAGGGTGATTTCCCCCTCCCCTTGATCCCCTCCCTCCAGGGGAGGGGAACGGCAACAAACTCTGCGGCCAACCAATAAGTCACCCAAGGGGTGGGCTTCTTGAATCTGCACTCACGGATCAGGGAGTCAGCGCAATGCTTGACAAAGGCCATAGGAGATTGTAGTTTTAGACTGGATGATGGCTCAGAAAGGAGTTGAATCGCGTTGAAATTCGATGAGGTAATCCCGGTATCGTGACTATACCTGAATCAACGGCTCCCTCCGACTTTATTCGGAATATCATCAACCAGGACTTGAGAAACAACAAGTACGGGGGGCGTGTGCACACCCGGTTCCCACCGGAGCCGAACGGGTATTTGCACATCGGGCACGCCAAGTCCATCTGCCTCAATTTCGGCATCGCGGCCCAGTACGGGGGCCTGTGCAATCTGCGGTTCGATGATACAAATCCCACCAAAGAAGAGGGTGAATACGTCGAATCAATCATAGAGGATGTGCGCTGGCTAGGGTTCGACTGGGAGGATCAGCTGTTTTACGCATCGGACTACTTCGATCAAATGTATGATTATGCTGTGCAGTTGGTCAAAGCCGGTAAGGCTTATGTTGACGATCTGAGCGCGGATGAGATCAGAGGGTACCGTGGCACTCTCATTGACCCTGGCAAGGAGAGTCCGCACCGCAACCGTTCGGTCGGAGAGAATCTCGATTTGTTCCAACGCATGCGGGCAGGAGAGTTCGAGGATGGCTCCCGGGTGCTCCGCGCCAAAATCGACATGGCATCACCAAACTTGAATTTGCGCGATCCGGCCATGTATCGCATCCTGCATGCAGAACACCACCGTACAGGCAACAAGTGGTGCATCTATCCGATGTACGATTGGGCCCACGGGCTTGAGGATTCTATCGAAGGGATCACCCATTCCATTTGTACGCTGGAATTCGAAGATCACCGTCCATTGTACGACTGGTTTCTTGACGAGCTGGGAGTCTATCATCCACAGCAGATCGAGTTCGCTCGCCTCAATCTCACTTACACCGTGCTGAGCAAGCGAAAGCTGCTGCAATTGGTGGAGCAGGGACATGTCAGCGGATGGGACGATCCCCGGATGCTGACCGTTTCGGGTTTGCGCAGACGCGGATACACTCCGGAGTCCATCCGCAATTTCTGCGAGCGCATCGGCGTAGCCAAGACCGACAGCATTATCAATGTTGCCCTGCTTGAGCACTGCATCCGCGAGGATTTGAACAAGCGCACCCCGCGTGTCATGGCTGTGTTGCGCCCTCTCCGTGTGGTCATCGACAACTATCCCGAAGACCAGACCGAAGAGGTGGACGCTGTCAACAATCCGGAAGACCCCGGTATGGGGACGCGGAAGGTACCTTTTTCTCGCGTGCTGTACATTGAGCAGGACGACTTCCGTGAACACCCGCCGGAGAAGTTCTTCCGTCTGGCCCCAGGTCGTGAGGTGCGATTACGATACGCTTATTTGGTTACCTGTGTCGGAGTGGTGAAGGATAAGCAGACTGGCGAAGTGGTTGAGCTGCATTGCACCTATGATCCCGAGACACGAGGTGGAACGGCTCCCGATGGGCGTAAGGTCAAGGGAACCATCCACTGGGTTTCGGCTGCCCACGCGTACGAGGCTGAGGTGCGCCTCTACGATCGGCTCTTCACCATGGAGAATCCCGGCGATGTCAGGGGGGCTGATTTTGGAAGCGTTTTGAATCCTGATTCACTGGAGACTTTGACGGGGTATGTCGAACCCAGCCTGGCGGGCGCATCTCGGGGAAGTCGGTACCAGTTCGAACGGCTGGGCTATTTCTGTGTTGATTCCAAAGACTCCTCTGCTGAACGGATGGTATTCAACCGCACGGTTACGCTACGCGATACGTGGGCCAAGATCGAGAAAAAGCTTTGAGAACGCCAGTATGGGCATCTGTTAGCCTACCTGACAGCCTCAGTGGCGATATGATCGAGCACTTCCTCCAGGTCCGGGGGCAACTCTGACCTGAACTCCATGAACTCCCCGGTCGATGGAAACCTGAAGCCGAGGCGGTGGGCATGGAGAAACTGTCGTCCCAGCAGCGGCGACCTTTTCCCATAAACAGGGTCGCCGAAGACAGGGTGACCTACGGCTGAGAAGTGAACCCTGATCTGGTGGGTGCGCCCGGTTTCCGGCGTCGCCTCGAGCAAGGTGTATCCGTTCACGTATCTGATCACCTGGTATTCCGTGCGTGCCTCCCTGCCTCCGGAGACCACCGCCATGCGCTTCCTATCCTTAGGATGGCGGCCGATGGGGGCTTCGATGGCGCCACGCTCAGGAGAGAGGCGTCCTGTAACCAGAGCAAGGTATCCCTTGGTAATTGAGCGCTGCTTGATCTGGCGGGAAAGGCTCATCTGAGCAGCGTCGTTCTTGGCTACCACTATCAGTCCAGAGGTATTCTTGTCCAGTCGGTGCACGATGCCGGGGCGAACCGAGCCGTCGATTCCTTGGAGGTCAGGGCAGCGGGCGAGGAGCGCATTTACCAGTGTACCAGTACGTTGGCCTGCGGCGGGGTGAACCAGTAATCCCGCGGGCTTATCGACCACTATAAGGTCGCTATTCTCGTAGACAACTTTAAGCGGTATATCCTCGGGGGCCAGGGAGATGGGAGATAGTGGGGGTATGATGGCAACAACTCTATCACCGACGGCGAGCCTGTGGCTGGCTTTGGAGCGGTGGCCGTTAACCGTGATCTGCCCCTCGCTGATCAACTGCTGAGCATAAGCGCGGGAGATCTGGCACTGCTCTGCTATGTACCTATCAAGGCGACTGCCGGGGCTGTTGACGGTGAACTCAAGCCTTTTATTCATCTCTGTGATCTTGGGTATCTCGCGAAAATCTCTACACAAACTCCTCTCCCTCGAAGGGAGAGGTTAGGTGAGGGTGAATTGCCCCCTCCCTCTAACTCCCTCCCGCTAGGGGAGGGAGATTTGCAAGGAATTATGCGGTTAACTATGATCTGTCCTCCTTCTGGCGGCGAACAGCAGGTAGAAAGCGACAAGGAAGGTGCCGACGACTATGGCCGAATCGGCGAGGTTGAACACCGGCCAGGCCCCAATTTTGACAAAATCTGTGACCTCTCCAAGGCGAAGGCGGTCGATCAGGTTGCCGATGGCCCCCCCCAGATCAAGCCCCAGCCCCACCTTGAGCAGCGTGCTCCTTGGAGGGAGGTAACGAAGGTAGAGGACAAGAACCGCGATTCCAACCACAGCGGCCATGGTCAAAAGAAAGGTCTGGTTGGCGAAAAGGCCAAAGGCCCCGCCGGTATTGGTGGTGTAGTGAAGCCCCACTATGCATTCATCGGGTATCGACTGCCCTATCTCCATTTTGGCCCTGATCAGGTACTTGGTGAGCTGGTCAACACCGATTACTGACAAGGCGATCAAGAATAGGGGCAGGCCTTTTGTCAGTCCGCGTCGAAAGGCCTCTGATCTCGCCGTTGTGAGCCGTTGTGGCCACCACTTCATTTTCGATTCCGAGTTTAGCACATCTGGTTGGGGCGTTCAATTCAACGCCCCTATGGCGCTCGCAATCCATCATGCCGATTCCTGTCGGCACCACAGAAAATGAAAACGGTGCTTTCTTGCAGCAACTTTGTCTGTCATTGTCCTTGTGTCATTCCTGCGGAAGCAGGAATCAAGGCGAGGGCGGGTGTGGATTCCCGCCACCTGCTTTCGCAGGCGCAAGCTGCGCGGGAATGACAAGGGCGAAGACTCATTGACACTCGCCTCTCCGCGGCCTAGAATCGCTTCGTGGCAACGATCAGAGGCACTTACGCTCTCCTCCTCGTTCTGGACAAGGAGACTGCTATCACCGTGGGGAAGTTGGCCAGCTTCTCCTTTCCTCAGGGCTACTATCTCTATGTGGGCAGCGCGCTGGGAGGGCTGTTCTCCAGAGTCAGGCGGCACATCCGGGGCGGTAAGAAGCTTCACTGGCATATCGATTATCTGAGGCAGGAAGCGAGAGTGGTCGAGGTCTGGTATCTGGTTTCCGACGAGAGGTTGGAATGTCGCTGGTATCAGGCTGCGGCGGCTATACCCCAGGCGCAGGTGTTACTCGCTGGCTTTGGCTCCTCGGGCTGCGGATGCCAATCCCACCTGGTCTTTTTCTCGTCTGTGCCATCTTTTGAAGCCTTTCGCCGCCAGCTAGGTGAGAAAGGGCTGGACTTGCGGAAGATGTCCCCGGAGCCGGAAGAGTTGGCCTAGGCCTGAGCAGACAGGTTGAGTGTCCCTGCGAAGAAGGCAGCAACCCTGGGAGCCACCTCGTCCTCATAGCCCCACCAGAAGTGATCAGCCCCGGAGATTACCTCGTATTGCTTCGGCTCCGGCAGTTCCTCGGTGAAGCTCTTAAGGTCGTCGGCGGGCAGCGCCAGGTCCTGGCTGCCCCAGAGGAGGAGCTTTGGCTTGACATAATCCTCAATTGGGGAGGGATGGGAGAGGAGGGGCGACACCAACGCTAGTGCCTTCACCTGCTCATTCCTGGCAGCGACTTCAAGGGCGACGCCAGCGCCGAAGGAATAGCCGCAAAGCCCGATCCTATCTTGGTCAACCGTGTCCATTGAGGAGAGGAAGGAGAGCGCTGCGGCGACGTCATCCTGCTCCCCAACACCATCGGCATGCACTCCCTGGCTTCTGCCAATGCCGCGAAAGTTGAACCTTAAAGACGCGATAGATGCTTGCAACACGGCCTGGCAGACGGCGACGACGACGTTATTGTCCATCATGCCGCCGTAGAGCGGATGGGGGTGGCAGACCACCACCGCAGCAAAAGGCTCTTTCCCCTCGGGCACGCTCGAGACGCCCTCGAGAGAGAGATCGCCACAGGGAAACGTTACTCTGGTCTCGGTCATGAAGTCAACCAATGAGATGCTAGCCTGCCTCCTATTTTCGAAAGCCAAAAATGCCCACAACGATAGAGCCAATCATTGCGAAAAGTGCTATTCCCCAAGCAGTTGGTATGCTCACCACATCAGCAGCACTGGTAACCTCGAAGCTAGGCCCATACACACCAGGGAAGAGCACCGCGAGCCACATTGCTATGATGGCCAGACTACTCCAGAAATATTTATTTTCCATCTCATTCCTTCCTCGCCTTGCCGAGTTACAAAGCACGATTCTAACACCTTTGCTCAGTCCGCACAACACAGGTGGTGTTGCTGAGCAACTAGAGGGCGAAGAATCACCCGAGACATTGAATGTGAAGCCCTGTAGTCGAAATCTGAGGGCTTTCTGTGCCAGTGTGGGAGTTTTTATGGCTGACTTTGTACTTGGCATGCGGCTAAGCCCCCAGCATAGCTACTGCTGCAAGTATTAGACTCGTCACAGGATGTGCCTTTGCTTGATTTTCCCACACCAATCAAGAGAAGTCACCCACATATTTGGGGAGTTTTCCACAATAATCGGCAAGTTTTCCACGTTTCGTGGAAAGAGTTATCCACATCATTCTATAAGTTATCCACACCATTAGCTCGACATTCCGTACGGTGGTCTTGCTAACATGCAGTAACGAGAATCCTCGGACAAGGGTTCAGTCCACTTGAGACGACTTAGGGGTCAAGTAGAGTAGGATGTCAGAGGCCCTCTAGTCAAAATCTGAGGGGTTTCTGGGCTCGGTCAAGGCTTGTCTTTCTGAGTTCGCGCCTGACCCTTCCCCCTGGCGCGCCATTTCTTGAGCCGGCCCTCGACCTCCCTCTCGAAGCCCTGGTCGCTGGGCTCGTAGTACTTCCTTCCTTTAAGGGAATCGGGGAGGTGCTGCTGCTCGACGAAATGTCCAGGGAAATCGTGGGCGTATTTATAGCCCTTGCCGTAGCCCACCCTGCGCATCAGGCCTGTGACCGGGTTGCGCAGGTGTAGCGGCACCGGCTGAGTCCTCGTCTTCTCCACGTCCTGCTGCACCTTGGTGTAGGCCTTGTAAAGTGCGTTGCTCTTGGGCGCGGTAGCCAGGTAGACCACCGCCTGAGCCAGCGCCAGGTTGCCTTCGGGCATGCCGATGAAGTGAACCGCCTGCTGGGCTGAGGTGGCGACTACCAGCGCCTGGGGGTCGGCCATGCCTACATCCTCCGAGGCGAACCTCACCAGTCGCCGCGCGATGTACAGCGGGTCCTCCCCGGCCTCCAGCATGCGCCCCATCCAGTAGAGGGCGGCATCGGGGTCGGAGTCCCTGAGCGACTTATGAAGGGCAGAAATGATGTTGTAGTGCTCCTCGCCGGCCTTGTCGTAGAGCAGGGCGCGGTGCTGAAGTGCGTCCTCGATGTCGCCCAGCTTGACCCGGCGCTTGCCGTCCTTTGAGGGCAGGGTTGTCGAGGCGGCAAGCTCCAGGGCATTTAGCGCCACCCTGGCGTCCCCATTTGACATAACTAACAAGAAGTCAAGGGCATCCTTGTCCAGTTTCACCTTCATATTCCCCAGCCCCCGCTCCTTGTCCTCCAGTGCCTGCTGGACTATGAGCCTGACCTGCTCCTCGGTGAGCGCGTCCAGGGTGAACACGCGGCAGCGGGAGAGCAGGGGCGAGATCACCTCGAAGGAGGGGTTCTCGGTGGTGGCGCCGATGAGGGTGACGGTGCCGTTCTCCACGTAGGGAAGTACAGCGTCCTGTTGCGCCTTGTTGAAGCGGTGTATCTCATCGATGAACAGTATCGTTCTCTGCTGGTACAGGCCGCGGCGCTCCTTGGCCTCGTCCACTATGCGGCGCAGGTCAGCGACGCCGGCGGCCACCGCGGATATGGGGCTGAAGTGGGACCTGGTGACGCTGGCGATGATATAGGCGAGGGTGGTCTTGCCGCTTCCCGGCGGCCCCCAGAAGATGATGGAGGGGACCTGGTCGGCCTCGATGCTCTTTCTCAGCACGTGCCCCTCCCCCACGATGTGCTCCTGCCCCACGAACTCCTCAAAGCTCCGCGGCCTCATCCGCGCAGCAAGTGGCGCTTCGTGCTCTAACTGCCTCTCACCGACTTGCTGAAAAAGGTCGGGGCCTTTTCTATCCTGTTTCACTTCTTCGACCTCTTCTGCTGTAATCCCCCTTTCCTAAAGGGGGACCTAGGGGGATTATAGATTCTCAATCCCCCCTTCCCCCCTTTACAAAAGGGGGGAGACAGGCGGGGATACATGGGGCCTCATCCGCGCCGCCACGGGCGCTTCGCGGCTTAGGTGCTCCTGTCGATGATAGTCAAAGAGGTTCATTATTAGCTCTCCCCTCCCTACCTAGCACATACGCGATCCTTTCAATCACTAGATTTGTCATCTCTCTGTTGGCTACTTCTACAAACACGCTTAGCGCCTCGTAAAGAAGATCAAGTGCCTTATCCCTTTCTCCCTTATGTTCATAAATGTCCGCTAATGTTAGTAAGATACAGCCTTCTGGGAAATACCAACCTATATTCCTAACGATGGGAAGTATCTTGTTTAACTGATCGGCAGCGTAGCCCCACTCCCCCCTAGTTTGGTAGGCGATGACTGCCAGGCCAAACAGGGCATCCACTTCCATTAACGGCTCTCCCGTTCTCTTAGCGAAATCCAGCGCTATGCGATAGTTCTCGCATGCATTCTCTGATTCGCCTTTTGCTTGGTAGATCAGTCCTGCCAGGTTATGCGCACCAGCCTGCAACGCCCACATCCCCGGATCTTCATACATAATCTTGCTCACCGCGTTAAGAGCCTCGTCTTTATATTGGATGGCGCTGTCTATATCATCCCTAATTAGAGCGACCATCCCTAATCGGACCCTTGCTACCGCCAAGCCTTGATAAATGTTGTCCGCTTCAGCTATCCTCTCCGCTTCTCTATAGTGCCCTTGCGCCTCCTCGAACTGTCCCTTCTCAAAGAAGCAAGCGCCAATAAGAAGCAGCAAGGCAGCCTTTTCTTCTCTGCTAACATCAAGCGTGAGTGCTGTCCGAAAAAGACTGACTGCGTCTTCATATCTACCCTGCAATCTTCTGGACACCCCTTCTTCGAAGAGTCTCTTAACCGCCTCAATCGGACTTTCAGGTAAGCCATCAACGTAGTTCGGTCCTATAACAACGGTTACGGGCCCTTGGAATAGGAATGACTCTTTGACTTCAACATGCTGGATTACTGAAGGCCCTGCCTTACGCCCGAATATGAAGCGGAATGCCCTTATGACAAGCCCGACTACTGATGCTATGACAGGCAATTGTTCGAAACCCACTTTTGCACAGCCTCCTCACTTGTACCTCCTCACCTCAAAGCAGTAGAGCTTTACTGGCTCGTCGGGGAGTATTCCTGCTTTCTGGCGGCAGATGTCTATCTGGTGGGCCACGGTGTCCACGCCTTCGAGGTCGGGGAGCAGCAATCCCCTCAGCCCCCCAGACTCCACGATCACGCCGTACCTCTTGGGGTCAAGACCTTCTTCGCTTTCCACCGGCACCGGCCTGGTGAGGACATCGACGCTGTAGGTGACATCGGGCAGCTCATCAGCGGTCACCGGCAGGAAGCGGGGATCCCTGGTTGACGAGCTTACCGCGTTGTTGATTATCTCCTCGGCTACGTTGGGCTGCGTTGGCTCGAAGGTGCCGATGCAGCCCCTTAGTTGACCGTGCTTCTTGAGGGTGACGAAAACCCCTGCCTTTTCCCTCATCTCCGGCGTTAGCTCCCCCGGGTGGGGAAGCTTTCCCTCTCGGACCCAGCCCTCTACGGTCTCCTTGGCCAGCCTCGCCAGCGGGTGCATCTCCTCAGGTCCCATTTTCCTCTCCCTTCAACTGGCTATTATTATCCCTGCATAGCCCACTACAGCGCTGAAATCCCCCGTTACATCACCGCTCGTTTCATACCTGATCAATTCCGCCCGTTTTGCCCCCAATTCCTTGGCGGCTGAGATGAGGGCTACCGTTGGCGCATAACCGCACATCGATATGTTCAGATCTCGTATCCGCCTCATGAGCTCGTCTTCATTTAGCTCCACTATGGCGTTTATAGCCTCGGTATCCTTCCTCCTGGCTGATTCCTGGGACTCGTAGTGGGTCATGTCGCTGCTGGCGATGATTACTGTCTCTGCCCTCAGCTCCTTGATTGCCGCAGCTATCTCCTTACCGATCTCCTTGTAGACGGAGGGGGCAGCGTGGGAGAGTACGATAGGCACAATTTTGACGTCCCGTTTGAAATACTGCAGAAACGGTATCTGAACCTCAATAGAGTGCTCGTATAAATGCGCCACATGATCTTCTTCCAGGTGCTTGGAGCTGGCTAAGATCTGTTTGCCCAGTCGCGAGTCGATTCCTACCTCGCCCAGGGGTGTTTGCCACGAGCCTTCGGTCATAATGCTGAAGGGCCTGCCAGCCCCTGTGTGGCTGGGGCCGAGGATGATGAAGGTATCTTTGAACCGGATTCTGGACATGACTGCGCCGGCCACTGATCCGGAGTATACATATCCAGCGTGAGGGGAGACCAGCCCAATCACCTCTTCCTTCGGTGCCTTTTCATCGACAAGTCCCCTAACCTGCGCTTCTAGCGAAGAAGGCGTTGCTGGGTAGAACTGACCCGCGACAACCGGACTCCTAATCATGGCGCTGCCCTCCCTTCAGGGTTTTGTCCTGACATTCAGCTCTGCTCCACAGTAACGACCCGATGGACCCCTACAGACAGGGTAAGCGAAAGTCTATCACATCGTGGGCGTTATGTCTATCTGGTCGCCGGGTTACTGTAGTCCTCTTGCCAAAGCAATGCCGAAGGGCTAGAATTAGGTGGAGACCTGAGAAGCCGGGAGCGGGAATCTAGAAGGGCATTCTCAATAGGACGGGAAGGAAGATGGCCAAGAAATCACGCAAGGTAGCGGCGAAGTACTCGGAGTTGAGCAGGGCAAAGAGGAAGAAACAGCGAGGCAAACCTTCTCTTCAAACGGGAACGATTTCTGCGCCCAAACCTCAGGAGATAGCTGAGCCCAGGCCAATCAAGAGCCCGGTCTCAAAGACTGCGCCAAGGACGCAACCGCAGCCAAAGCGAGCGGCCGCCGCTTATCAATACGTGAGGGCTGACCTGAAGAGGATCAGTATTCTGGCTGGGATGATGATCATCATCCTAATCGTGCTGACTTTCGTGCTGGGCTGAACCTACTCCTCATCCTCTTCCTCAGGCGTCGCCACTGACCATTCCCTTGAAAGAGGCAGCAAAGCGCTGATTTTCTCTCCAGGCTTCTTCCTGGTGGTCGGCAGCTTCTCAATCGCTTCCTTCACCTGAGATAGCCTCTGTTCGGGGTCCTTGACTGCCAGGTCCACCACTACTCCCCGCACTCCCAGTCCCCAAAGGCTTTCAATATCGTCAATTGGCAGACCAGGTGGCACGGCTGCCAGGAGGTGCTTTCCCGCTCCAGCGGCTAGTCGCTCGTATACCATTAGCTGGTGCACAGTAAGGGGGGATTCGTCCTCGCTAACCGGGCTGAGGAGCACGGCGTCGACTGACAAGCGATTTATGGCCTTGGCCAGGCTGTCGCTCAACGAAGGGTCTACCTGAAGCACCTTGCCGATTTTCTCCGCCCCCAGGACTGCTGCCGGGGTCCTATCGGGGGCGAAGATCACAAAGTCACAATCCATCTCAATGAGTTGCTCCACATCTTCCTTGGTTACTGCATTCAGGGAGGCTCCCCAAGGAATGTCCGTCTTAGCGCTGCCGAGTTTGGCCAGGGCTTCTTCAGTCTTCTGCTGATGCTCAACGGTCATCAATATGGCATCGGCGCCTGCCTTTACAGCGATGGCGGCTAGCTTGGCATCTCCCAAAGGTACGCTGGCGACAATGACCATGGGTAAGCTTTTTCCCCTGGCCACCGCGGCCCCGAAACCCAGCGGCTGGGCTCTTCCCTCGGAGATTCGCTCTAGCTTCTCCATAAGCTTGCTCATGTTCCCCCTTTTCGCTTCCCTGCATTTTAGCTAAATCAGCAGGCCAGTGGTCGAATTCGAAGTGACTACATGTGACTTGATAATTGTAGGCCTGGGGAGCCTGATGTTCCATGGAGTAGCATAACTTCCTGCCTGGTCTGGTGTCAAGCCGCGGCACTTGTCGGCAGAGGCGGGCTGATCTTGTCTATACGGCCCCAATTTGGAGATCGGCAAGAGACCTGCCCTCCCGGCATTGTAGGACAACACAATTCAGTCAGCTACGATTCTCTCAGGTACGATTACCTAACCAAATTCGAACTGATGGGCTATTCACAAGGCCGCCGCTATAGACTATGCTTAGTCATTAGAAGTCTTGCCCTACTTCACTGAGGAAGGAGTGGGCTGGGAATGACTGACAACAACAACCCCCAAACTGTAGAGGGTGCTGGCCAAGAAGCTGCGACACCGGACGCATTGCCGGCGGATAGTCCTAAGGATGGTGAGGACGCCGATAGCATGCTGGATGTCTTCAAGAGTGTGGAAGTCGAAGACAACATTGTTAGTGCGCTTTCCCGTGAATTGGCCGACGTGAGCATCCATTCTCTGTTGGAGCAAACCAGACAGGTCGCCAACGAGATCAGGTGGGGACGCTAGAGGATTTCCGCAAGTGTTCGGCTACCGACACTCGGTTCTTCAAGCTGACGGCTGAACGCTTAGGGATAGACATCTTAATCGGCGTAAAACGAGAAACCAAGGACGCCAGGTCCGGCATGGACTCCCATGGCGGGGGTGAACTCGGTGAAATAAAGCTCGGCACAGCTGAATCTCGAGCCGATCTCTGCCTTGAGCTTCTCTCCTTCCTCTAGTTCATCGGCGTGGTGCACTATTACGTGCACGGTGGACTCCCGCACTCTTTCCGCCATTAGCTCCAGCATGAGCTTTACGGCCTTTGCCTTCGTTCTCGGACGTGCCACGGGAGTTGTTTCTCCTATTGAGGTAGAATGCTCGACGACAGGCTTCACATTCAATAGTGACCCAGCCCAGGCTGCCGCCCTGCCGATGCGACCGAGTCTGGCGAGATAGTAGAGCGTGTCCAACATGATTAGGACATTTACCTTGCTGATCATGCTCCGCGCAGCATCGGCTACCTGCGCCAGCTCTGCCCCCTGGCTGGCAACGCGAGCCGCCTCAAGGACGACAAATCCTAATGC
>CAYVES010000020.1:0-23877 GCA_964449845.1 uncultured Dehalococcoidia bacterium | reverse complement strand
TGATTATCATCTCCGATCATGGCTTCTGCTCCTTCGGCGAGGCCAAAGTGCAGACACTCCCCCTGAAATCCGAGTGGGGGGAACTCAAGGGAGATCACCACGAAAACGCCTTCCTCATAACCGTAAACCTCGACTACCGCATCGAAAGGCCACAGGACGTATTCTTCGCACTCATGGAGCAATTTGGCAGGCAGTAACTGTTGATTCTGTAAGAGGGGGAAGGGCTGTGTTACGCGAGACCGCGCGTTTTCTTCACCTTGTGGGTCAGCATCGGCACTACCTCGAACAGGTCGCCCACGATTCCGTACGTGGCTACTTCGAAAATGGGCGCATTTTGGTCTTCGTTGATGGCGACGATGACCTCGGCTGTCTGCATGCCGGCCAGGTGTTGTACTGCCCCGGATATTCCGCAGGCGACATAGAGCTTGGGGCAAACGGTCTTCCCTGTCTGACCAACCTGATGTGAGTAGGGAATCCAGCCATCGTCTACGGGCGGGCGTGATGACCCCAGCGCTGCCCCTAGGGCGTCAGCCAGTTCCGCCACTATCTGGAAGTTCTCCGGTTTGCCCAGCCCGCGACCGCCGGAGACGATGCTCTCGGCTTCATCTAGCTTGACTCTTTCCGATAAATCCTCAACGAAACTAAGTAGTCTGGTCCTTGAGGTGACTGATTCCTTGTCGAAGTCCACCTTTATTATCTCTCCACGTCGCCCTTCGTCGGGCGCCGCTCTCTTGAACACGTGGGGGCGGACGGTAGCCATCTGAGGCCTCTTTGCCTGGCACGTGATGGTGGCCATGACGTTGCCACCGAATGTGGGGCGAGTCTGCAGCAGGAGCTTGCTCTCGGGGTCGATATCGAGGCCGGTGCAGTCGGCGGTGAGCCCGGTATAGATGATGGCGGCCACCCTGGGGATGAACGAACGACCCATCGCAGTGGCGCCGGCGAGAAGTATCTCCGGCTTGTGCTCGCGGACCAAATCGACGAGAGCTCCGGTGTAGTAATCCTCCTGGTGGTCTGCCAGCGCAGGGCTGTCTGCCAGGTAAACCCTGTCAGCGCCATAGGCAACAAGTCCTTCGGCTCCTTCGACGTTGTGGCCAAGACACACCGCGCAAAGCTCGGTCCCCAGCTTATCCGCCAGCTTTCGCCCCTCAGTCAGGAGCTCGTAGGCGACGCTTTTCAGCCTGCCATCCCGCTGCTCGGCGAACACCCAGACTCCCTGAAAGCCCTCGGCGACCTCCTGCTCGACCTCCTCGATGATTATGGCATCGTAGTCGCAGGCCTCCACGCAGGCGCCACAGAGGTTGCAGCCCTCCTTGATCTGCGCTATGTCGTCAACTACCTCTATCAGGCCGAAAGGGCATACCGGCTCGCATGAGCCGCAACCGGTGCACTTTTCAACGTCGACCCGTATTCCCATGCTTACCCTCAAGTCAGGCTAGTATTTCTGTTCCAGTCCGGCTTGTTTACATAACTCATTGGCGGTTATTCTATCGAGTGTACGATGCCTTCTGATTGGTATTGTCCTCACATTACTTGTCAGATCGCTGAACTAGTCTCGATGAGTCTACGTACAAGACCCACCCGTCATTGCGAGCGAAGCGAAGCAATCTTATGGTTCTTCCTGGCACTCCACCTCTGGGATTGCTTCGTCGCTGAAGCTCCTCGCAATGACTGGCGAATTCATTTCCCACTCGCTGTGGATGTTTTCATCCACAGCAAACCTCGCCATTTTCCACAGACTTCTCATGACAATTTCGGCTATCCCTTAGGTGAAAGATACGGCTCGGATTTAAGTGTAGCGTTGTGACTCCTCTCACGACGGAGGATTCGTTGCCACTCCTGTGGCAACGCTACCCATTTTGCATAGCCTTATTAGTGATAAACAACCCTAAGCTGTCAATCCTTTAAGCTAACGTGCTCATCTTGTCCTTTAGTCTGTGACTGTCCTCTTCTGGATGTCAACATCGACAAGGAGCAAGGAAACGTCAGATACTTACGATGCCTGTTATTCGGGTTTGACTCAACGTATTCATTAAAACCTCGAATCAATTCTGTCGCTTTCACTTTGCCTCCCTTGGCTTGCTGTGGATGAGTACATCCACCGCAAGCCCAGGGAAACCCGACTGAGGCTAAATTACTTCCCCAAGCTTCTCCACGAGCTGGTCTAGCTGCTCTTCCAGGCTCCCCTGGAGCATCTCGCTCTTGTGTGTCCTCTGGGGGAAGAATATCTTTACTACGCGTGTGGGAGAGCCGGAGAGGCCGGCCTTGTCCCCATCGGCACCTATCTCCTCAGCGGTCCAGACGGGTATCTGGACGCTCTTCGCCTTGGCCATGCCGCGCAGGGATGGCAGGCGGGGCACGTTGATCTCCTTGACCACGGTGATCACCGCGGGCAAGGTCATCTCGATGACCTCGTAGCCCTCCTCGACCATTCTCTGTATCTTCATATATCCCTCTTTTATCTCCTCGACCTTGCTCACATAGGCCACAAAGGGTATCCCCAGCATCTCGGAGAGCTCGGGGCCTACCTGGCCGGTGTCACCGTCCAGCGTCTGCCGGCCGCAGATTATGACGTCGTAATCTGCTATCCTGGCAATCGCCCGTGAGAGAACGTAGGAGGTAGCCCAGGTATCGGAGCCGGCGAAAGCGCGGTCGCTGATCAGTATGGCCTCGTCAGCGCCCAGTGAGATCGTCTCCCTCAAAGCTTCCTCAGCCTGGGGGGGGCCCATGCTGATAACGATAACCTTGCCACCGCACCTCTCCCTTAGGCGAACGCCTTCCTCCAGTGCATAGGTATCGAAGGGGTTGATGATGCTTTCTACCCCCTCCCGGACGAGGGTGTTGGTCTCGGGGTCTATCTTGATATCGGTGGTGCCCGGCACCTGCTTCGTGCAAACCACGATGTTCATTCTCTCAGCGCCTTCCTCTTTAATAACTCCAGGGCGATAACGTTTCTCAGCACCTGATTGGTGCCCTCATATATCTGATTGATCTTGGCATCCCGCATCATCTTCTCTACGGGGTAGTCGCGCATGTAGCCTGGCCCGCCGAAGACCTGCACCGCATCGGTGGTCACTTTCATCGCCATATCCGTGGCGAAGACCTTGGCCATAGCTCCTTCCTCGGTGTAGCTCCTGGCCCCGCTGTCGATGGTCTTGGCTGTGGCGTAGACCAGAGCCCTGGCCGCTTCCAGTTCCATGGCCATATTGGCCAGCATGTGCTGGATGGCTTGAAAGGCGGAGACCGGATGGCCGAACTGGTGGCGCTGCCGGGCATGGGCCACCGCCGCTTCCAGGGCTCCCTGGGCGAATCCAACTGCCAGGGCACCGACACCGGGGCGGGATGTGTCCAGGGTCTTCATGGTTACGATGAACCCCATGCCCTCTCTGCCCACCACGTTCTCCTTGGGCACCCGGCAATTATGGAAAACAAGCTCTCTGGTGGCGGAGGAGCGGATGCCCATCTTCTTCTCCCTCTTGCCGAAGGTGAATCCTGGCGTTCCTTTCTCCACTATGATGGCGCTGGCGCCACGGATGCCCTTTAGCGGGTCGGTCAGAGCGATAATCGTGTAGATCTCAGCCTCGCCACCGTTGGTGATGAACTGCTTGGTGCCATTGATGACGTAGTCATCGCCATCCCGGGTTGCAGTCGTCTTTATGGCAGCAGCGTCACTGCCGGCTTGGGACTCGGTCAGGCCGAAGCCGGTGAGCCTCGCCCCGCTGGCTATCTCGGGGAGATAGTTCTGCTTCTGCTCCTCACTGCCGTAAAGAAGAATGGGCATAGCTCCCAATGCGTCTGCAGCGTAGGTGAGAGCTACTCCGCAGCAGGCTCGGCTTAGCTCCTCAACGGCTATGCATAGGGCGAAGCATCCTTCCCCCAGACCTTCATACTGCTCAGGAATAAAGATTCTAAACAAATCTGCATCAGCCATATCCTTGACGATTGCCCAGGGAAACTCTTCCTTCTCGTCCAGCTCCGCCCGCACGGGGAGTATCCTTTCCTCGGCAATCCTCCGAGCCAAGCCCTTGATGAGCTTCTGCTGTTCAGTCAAGAAATACTCCAAGGCAACTCTCCTTATTGTAGAGATGAAGTAATTGTAGCCGATTCTTGAAACTTATCAACCCAGATGGGTCATGCTCAGAACGGGGGGCTTTAAGAACGAAATGGTAACGAAGCTCTGCCGATTCATGCCAGTATAACAGTATACCCATATAACAGTATAGCAGTACACTGGTACACCATCTCAACTGGAGTGGAGTTCCCCCACGATGCCCTGAGCCTGGCTGATGATGCCGTCGATGATCTCATTGACACTCATTACCTTGTCGATAAGGCCTGCCACCTGTCCACAGGGAACGACTCCTGCTTCGACATCGTCCTCGAAAAGCACCTTCCGCAATCTATCGCCGCCGATATACTGCAGAAGCTCGAGCATGCTAATGCCTTTCTTTTCCAGCTCCAACACCTTTTCCGCAGCTTCATTCCTGCGGACCCTGTAGGCCCTGTCAAGGGAACGCTCTACGTAAACGGTGTCGGTTGCCTGAGTGTGAACGAGCCAGTCCTTGAATGTCGCACTGGCCGGGCACTCGTGGGAGGCCATGAGCCGCGTGCCTATCTGCACCCCCGAGGCACCCAGGGCCAAGGCGGAGACAAAAGCCCGCCCGTCGCCAACCCCGCCGGCTGCGATCACCGGTATCTTGAGCGAGTCCACAGCCAGCGGGATCATGATCGAGAGCGGTAGATCGTCCAGTCCGGTGTGACCTGCTGCTTCGTAGCCCACCAAGGTGACTGCGTCGACGCCTGCTCGCTCCGCCGACTTGGCGTGCCTCACGGTAGCGCACTTGTGGAGTACAGTTATGCCAGCTTCCTTGAGTCGCTTTACATAAGGTTCCGGGCTCAGGGCGGTGGTCTCCACGAACTCGACCTTCTCTTCGATGACCACGCCCACGTCTTGGTCTATCTTTTCTGGATCACGATGAATCAGAGCGATATTGACCCCGAAGGGTTTGTGCGTGAGGCTGCGGCAGGCTCTGATCTGCTCCTTCAGCTCATCTCGGGTGCAGGTAACGCTGGCAATGAGTCCAAAGCCGCCGGCATTGGAAACCGCTGCGGCCAGCTTTGCAGTGCTCAGATACGCCATTGCACCGCCGATTATGGGATACTCAACTCCGAGTAGCTCGGTCAGCCTGGTTTTGAACATCTTGCCCTCCCTTAATCACCCTGGCGGCGAACTAAGGGTATCATCAGGTGAAGGTGGAAGTCAACACAAAGGCTACTTCATCGGGGTAGGGGAGGGTCCCATATGCTCAAATGGCTGCGCCTGCGCAGCCAGCCAAACATCTAGACATTCAACCAGCGCAACATTCAAGTGGCTAGCCATCTAGATGTCTGAATGGTTGAGTTGGGCGTTGATAATGGCTCCCCCGGGGAGATCTGCCGATATCACGGGTGAAAATCGGAGAAGCCCTGTAATCGAAATCTGGGCGTTTGTTGATCTCGGGTACGAAATCATCATCCGCGGGGGTAGGGCGGCGGGAAAGCGCACATGCTTATTGTGTTACTATCTGTGTGCCACTGGCATCACACTGTGTGGTCGCTGTGTATTTCGCTCTCTTCATTGAATTGGTTTTGAAGCTGAGGGAATAGAAAGGGCTGGTACATGACACAGTGTGTGCTGAAATGCACCATCGCTCTAACAAAGTGAAAGCATCGCTAACACATGACGCTTGTGTTGTGGGCTAGATTGTGTTAGACTCTGCATGGGGAGATCCGCTGGAGGGAGCAAATGTTCAAATGCAAAGAGTGCGGGAAGGAGTTTGACGATTGGCATGCTCTCGGGGGCCACATGCGGACACACAGGGCGAAGAGGGAGAGAAGTGTGTCTTTGCCTGCAGATGAGGAGCATAGGGAAGAGCGCCTTGCTCGGGCACTGGGAAAGCTCAGTGAGCTCAGCCCGCAGGAAGCATGGCAGATTGTAGTGAACTGGATAATGGACGTCTACCGCCAGGCGCAGGTTCGTGACGAGGTTATCCAGAGCTACCGTCTCAGGGTGCAGGAAAGCGAGACAAGGATTGAGGCGGTACAGAGTGAGCTGAAGAAACTGCAACAGGCGGTGGAAGAGGGCACTAAGTATAGCTAACTGCTTTGCTCCCCCAGATTCCCAATACAGAGCCATACGTTCGCTGTGGATGATAACATCCACAAGGAGCAAGGGGACCTACCGTCTCAGGGTGCAGGAAAGCGAGACAAGGATTGAGGCGGTACAGAGTGAGCTGAAGAAACTGCAACAGGCGGTGGAAGAGGGGCGGACATATAGCTGACTGCTTTGCTCGCTCAGATTATCAATACAGAGCCGTACGCTCGCTGTGGATGATAACATCCACAAGGAGCAAGGGGACCTACCGTCTCAGAGTGCAGGAAAGCGAGGCAAGGATTGAGGCGGTACAGAGTGAGCTGAAGAAACTGCAGCAGGCGGTCGCGGGCAGGCACGTTTACAAAGGGCAGGATAATCAGCTATAATCTGTGCCATGGCTGCATTGAGAACGCATTGCTGTGGGGAGCTTCGCAGGGAACACGTTGGCCAGGAAGTGACCATCGCCGGATGGGTCAACCGGCGGCGCGACCACGGAGGGTTGATATTCATTGACCTGCGCGATCGGGAGGGAATAGTCCAGACGGTGTTCAATCCCGAGGTGTCGGCTGCGAATCACTCGGTTGCCAGCGAGCTGCGAAATGAATATGTGGTCAGAGTAAAGGGCAGGGTCTCTCTCCGTCCCCCGGGGACGGAGAACCCTAAGCTGGCCACGGGCGATGTCGAGCTCATCGCTGAGGATGTGGAGATCCTTAACGTGGCGAAGACGCCGCCGTTTTACATAAATGAAGAGGTTGAGGTTGAGGAGCCGCTTCGCCTCAAGTATCGCTACCTCGACCTCAGGCGCGAGCGGCTGCAACGCAACATGATCCTGCGTCACCGCGTGGTCAAGTTCATACGTGACTTCCTCGATGCCAAGGGTTTTATCGAGATCGAGACCCCGGTCCTGATCAAGAGCACGCCTGAGGGGGCGCGGGATTACCTGGTGCCCAGCCGAATCCATAGCGGCAGGTTCTATGCCTTGCCGCAGTCGCCGCAGCAACTGAAACAGCTACTCATGGTAGCTGGCTACGACAGGTACTTTCAGATAGCTCGCTGTTTCCGCGACGAGGACCCGAGGGCTGACCGCCAGCCTGAGTTTACCCAGCTCGACCTCGAGATGAGCTTCGTGGATGAGGACGACATCCTCAACCTGACGGAGGAGCTTTTCACCTCGCTAGTGGAGACGATAATGCCTCAGTTGAGGTTGATCAAGCCCTTCCCCCGTCTCTCTTATGCGGAGGTGATGGAAAAGTACGGCAGCGACAAGCCTGATTTGAGGTTCGGGCTGGAGCTTGCCGATCTCTCGGATATCGTTGCTGGCTGTGAATTCTCTGTCTTTCGCTCGGTCCTTGGTGAGGGGGGGAAGGTTAGGGGATTCGCTGCTCCGGGTTGCGCAGCTTATTCCCGCAGCCAACTGGCTGAGTTGACCGACTTCGTCCGCAGCCGTGGGGCCAAAGGACTTATCACAATGGCGCTCGATGGGGAGCCTGGGGAGCCACTCACTGACCTAACCCCGGACAACGTCCGCTCCGTTGTCGCTAAGTTCCTGACTGCAGAGCAGATAGTGGAGATTGCCAAGCGGCTGGGGGCCAAGAGGGGAGACCTGTTGCTCATAGTTGCGGACAAGCCAAAGACAGTTGACGCTGTCTTGAGCGCCTTGCGCTCGGAGGTGGCACTGCGTCTCGGCCTCGCTGACCACGATCTTCTGGCTTTCGCTTTTATCCAGGACTACCCTTTGTTCGAATGGAACGAGGACGGGCACTGGGAGTCAATGCATCACCCCTTCACTGCTCCCAGGAGCGAGGATGTGCCGTTGCTCGATACCGACCCGGGAAAGGTACGGGCCAGGCACTATGATTTCGTGTGCAATGGTTCCGAGCTCTCCAGTGGCTCGATCAGGATCCATAAGCGAGAGATTCAGGAGAAGGCGTTCCAGATTCTAGGCTACAGCAAGGAGGAGACTGAGCAGAGGTTCGGGCATCTACTGGAGGCCCTAGAGTGCGGCGCTCCTCCGCATGGGGGTATCGCTCCGGGAATCGATCGTCTCATAATGCTGCTTGCGGGAGAGGAGAACATCCGGGAGGTGATTGCCTTCCCCAAGACTCAAAGCGCTGTCGACCTCATGTTAGATTCACCTTCTCCTGTTTCGCCAGAGCAGCTTCAGGAGTTGCATCTCAGGCTCAGCGAGGATTGATTCGCGCTGAGGCCCGAGCCGTACCCTGAATTCTTCACTGCGAGGGCGCTTCGTGCTATAATGGGGATGATATGAAGGTATCGAAAGATGAGATCGAGGGGAGCCAGGTGGTGCTCAACATTGAGGTTGAAGGGGAAGAGATGGAGGGCGCAATTCGGCAGGCCTACCGTCGCCTGGGGGCCAAAACAGCTGTCCCTGGCTTCCGCAAGGGGAAGGCTCCTTCTGCAATACTGGAGCAGTATTTTGGGAAGAGTGCCTTGGTCGAAGACGCTGCTGAGCATCTTCTACCCGAAGTCTATGATCGGGCAATTCGAGAGCAGGAGGTGGAGGCTATAGCCCAGCCGCAGATCGAGGTTATCCAGATCGACCCGTTGGCATTCAAGGCTACGGTTCCGGTACGGCCTACTGTTGAGCTGGACGACTATCACCAGATCAAGTTCGAGCTGGAGCCAGTGGTGGTTACAGAGGAAGAGGTGACAGAGGCCCTGGAGAATATTCGCTATATGCAGGCACCATGGGAGCCTGTGGAGCGTCCGGCGAGCTTTGGCGATTTGCTGGCCATCGATGTGGAAGGTAGCGTAGGGGACAAGAGTGTCATTAATGAAAAAGAGGGGTGGTATCGATTGTCGCCCGATCAGCCGTCGCCACTCCCCGGCTTCGCTGAACAGCTCGAGGGAGCAGAGAGGGGAGAGGAGAGAGCGTTCACCTTGACATTGCCTCCGGAACAAGGAGATTTTGGTGGCCAGGAATGCAATTTCAGGGTCGTGGTCAACGAGATCAAGCAGAAAAACCTTCCTGAACTAGACGACGAGTTCGCCAAAAGCCTCGGCCAGGGTTTGGAGACATTGGATTCACTCAAGGAGAAGATTGCTGCTGACCTTAAGTCCAGAAAAGAGTGGGAGGCGAAGAGTAACCTTGAGGAGAAGGCGATCAAGGCTCTGGTCGATCTTGCCCAGGTAGATTTTCCCGATATCATGGTGCAAAGTGAGATCGATCACATCATCGCTGAGCGGGAGCAGCAGTTTGGCGATCGAGCGAGTCTCGAGAACTACCTCAGCAGCGTCAAGAAAACGGAGGATGAGTTCAGAAGCGAACTCAGGCCAATGGCAGAGCGGGTCGTAATTCGCTCGGTGGTATTGCAGAAGTTTGCTGAACTGGAGGGGGTTGAGGTCGGTGCTGCTGACATCGATGCCGAGGTGGAGCGCATGAAGCAGCATGCTTCTGATGAAGGAGTGCGTAAGCTTCTGGATTCCCCGTCTGCTCGAGAGTCGTTAGGCAGGAATATGTTCATCAGGAAGGCGATCGATCGCCTATTTGAGATAGCTACAGCGGAGGAGGCGCCTGTAAGTTCAGAGGATGAATCTGCAGCATCGCAATCCAAAGAAGAGGGGGACGAAAATGGAGATGCAACCTAGTAACGTAATTCCTTTCGTGGTCGAAACCAGCGCTCGCGGGGAGCGTGCCTTCGATATATACTCCCTGCTGCTCAAGGAACGCATTGTCTTTCTGGGCTATCCGATCGACGAC
The DNA here is from genome assembly GCA_964449845.1 of uncultured Dehalococcoidia bacterium. Taxonomy (GTDB): domain Bacteria; phylum Chloroflexota; class Dehalococcoidia; order SZUA-161; family SZUA-161; genus SOKG01. The sequence continues at coordinate 14,023 of CAYVES010000020.1, read as the reverse complement.
CAGATAGCCAACGTGATAATCGCCCAGCTCCTCTATCTGGAGCGCGAGGACCCGGATAAGGATATCAGCCTCTATATCCATTGCCCCGGGGGCGGTATAAATGCTGGCCTGGCCATCTACGATACCATGCAGCTCATCCGCTGTGATGTGTCCACCATCTGCGTTGGGTTGGCGGCGAGCATGGGCACGGTATTACTTGCTGCGGGTACCAAGGGGAAGCGTTTTGCTTTGCCCAATTCCACCATTCATATGCATCAGGCGCTGGGCGGCGCTCGGGGCGAAGCAACGCAAATAGCTATAATGGCCAAGGAGATACTGAGGGAGCAGGATGTAATTCGCTCCATACTGGTCAATCATACTGGCCAACCCTTGGAGAAAATCGCTCGTGATACCGACCGTGACTACTTCATGAACGCTGAGGCAGCGCTGGAGTACGGGATAGTCGACGAGATACTGAAGCGGGCCAAGGCCGAAGAGAAGAAGGAAGCCTAATCCAGGCTGCCCTTTTGCTCACAGAGGGACCCCTACACGCTCCTGGTAGCTTTGAGCTAGTTCACCCAGGGAAGGAAGACCGGCCCTGGCACCGGTTTCCCTGATACAGAACCGGGCCATGATCTCTCCTAAAAGGCCACACTCTCGTAGGCTCTTTTCCTTCAATAGGCCATAGAGAACGCCGGCGGCGAAGGCATCGCCGGCGCCGGTGGTATCCATCACCCTTCGTTTCCCAGACGGCTCATCCTCTATCATGCATTCCTGCTCGCCGTCGCTGAGATAGCAAGCCATGGTCTTCCCCTGCCTGATAACCCCCTTGCCCAGAGTGACTGCCACCGTTTGGCAACCTTGCTCCAGGCACCTTTGAACTCCCTTCTCAAACCCTTCGTGGGTCAGTTGCTCCAGTTCATGCCTATTGAGGAACAAGATATAAGTCCTTCTTATTATCGGCGCCAGGGCAGGTAACCCTTTGGCAGCGTATAGCTCCCCTGGAGCGAAACTGATCTTAACTGATGGCGATAGCTTGCCAGCTACACTTCGCTGGATTTCGAGCTGCTTCCGGTTAATGAAGGAGGAGAGGTGAAGAATCTTGGCTTGATTTAAGTAGTCCAAGGCTATGTCCCGAGCGGTTAGCAGGCGATTTGCCCCCGGTGAGACGTAGAGGGCTCTCCTGCCCAAGCGGTCGGTGAGGCAAATCACCGAGCCGGTCTCAGCCTTGGGCTTGACCTTGATCTGGCTGCTGTCAACGCCTACCCTCTCAAAATCTCGAAGCAGCATCTGCCCCGGGTCGTCATTGCCAACAGCACCGATGAAACCACTAGCTATCCCCAGCTTGGCCAGTCCATAGACGGTATTTGCCGCTGAGCCCCCTGGAGAGAGGGTGACCCCCTTTATAGGTGCCTCGCCATCGGTTAGAGTGCGCTGCACCAGATATAATTGGTCGATGTTCATGGCACCGAACCCTATTATCTCAAGTGAGCCCATTTATGGTATCCTGCAAGAAGTCCTTAGCCGAGTTTTGCTGCCTGGCGACGGACGATGCCTCGAACCCTCTTATGGATGCTCAGCGGCTGCTCCAGGTCTTCTCGCCCCGAAAGCCAGTGGAAGTGATTCCGCTCCCCTTCGCCTCCCGCCCGCTCCATTTCTTTGACCACCTTCTCCACCGCCTGCCTACCACCTTCCTCCCAAGCCTTGAGCGCTACATCTAGGTCATCCAGGTTGGTTGAGGCCAGTCCCATAGTAGCGTAGGGCAACGCGTACTCATTGGCATTGAAGGCGACAGCGAGCCCTCCGGCTTCATCAACTGCCTGGAGCATCCTGGCATCGGTGATGCTGTCGCCGACAACGATCCAATCATTAAGTGCTAGATTGCTCTTGGCTGCGAATATCTGGAGCGCTGCCACTTTCCTTCCCCCGCCGATTGGCTTTATCTGGGCCAGAACCTCGCCTAACCTGGTATCGGTGAGCTCGCCCCAGAAGAAGTGGTCCAGCTTCTCCTTGATCTGGAGGTCATCATCTACAGGACGAAGCCCCTTTATCGCCCTCTCCAGTTGTTCTACAACGCTTAACTCACTCTTGGAGAACGACCCAAGATAGTGATCCAAGGCGAAGGTAGTGCAGGCAAGGTTGTCCCTGGTGATGCCCACCCTGTGACAGATGCGGTGGGCATATTGCTGGTAGCTGGTGCTAATGCAATACACCCCCCACCCCCGGGAGTTGAGTCCCGAGATGAGCCAGCGGGCGCCGGAAACAAGCGAAGCCTGATCGGCGAGCGCGGTAATGTCCGCCTCGGTGATACCGTGATAGATCAGGAAGGGCGCGATGAGCGCCAGGGTATCCCCGGGCTCATACCCCTCTTTGCCCTCAAGTGCCAGCAGGTCATCGTAACGGCTTATGACCTCAAAGACCTTATCGCCATCAGGGAACAGCGCCATCAGCTCGTAGGCATTGTCCCCGGCGGAGAGAGGACCCTCGAGATCAAAGCAGATGCAGTTCACCTACGCCCTCCCCTCACTGCCTCGTTGATCTCGTGGGTCAAATCGTAGCCGCCAATGGCCTCGCCACTTGCCGAAAGCACTTTTCCCTCCTCTACCCTTATCCTTCGTTCACTGAATGCCTTGAGGGTAGCTACTATGAGAGGGAATTCCCTTTTCAATCCTTCGCTTCGAATGAGCCTGAAGAGAGGGTTATTCTCGTCCTTTCGTTCTGGGGAGTAAGCCTCCACCTCTTTCCAGTACTTGTCGAAGGGCTTGCCTCTGATGGGAAAGGTGCAGTGGGTCACCGGGGGACCTTTGTCGAGTTCTGGGGTTACCAGATGCATCATTACCCCGGTCTCCTCTGCTTTGGCTTCGATGAGCTTCCAGATTACCTCCTGCCAGGTTCCTGGGGGGCCGCCGGGGGCGGCGGCGGGGTGGAGGTTGATCATGGTGTACCTCTGGCACATCTCAGGGCCAATGATGAGCATGTAGCCGGCTAGAGTGCAGATGTCGGGAGCAAAGCCATCAAGGTGCTTCATCACCTCTCTGTCGTACTCCAGCCGCCATTGGGGGGAAAGATACTCTCCACCGATCGCCTTGAACCTCCGAGATGAGAGATGGATGAGGGGCAAACGGTAATCCCTCACCAGGTCGAAGAAAAGGTCGCTTTCTACATCTTCCCCAGGTTCACGGTTGCTGAAAGCGAACGGAATCTCTGCCTTAAGCTCACCTCTGCCCATGCTGTTCCATACAGTTAGCAGCAGATCCCGGGCTGCCTTATCCCTTCCTGTGGAGAACCAGCCGATTCGATACACTGCTAGCTCCTCTTCACTAGCTTTATCAGTCTGTTCCTGATATTGTAGAGACCGGTCAAGGGACTGGTTCTCTGCGTGAAAATCTTACCTTGACCGAGGGCCAGTCGAAATTGCTCGGCATCGTTGAACTCCGGAAGTTCTATGAAGGACCTCCCGATCTCTCCCACAACATGGGCATCACTACCAACAGTACCTGGCAGTCCGTGGGCTTGTGCAAACTGCAGGGCACGTGCTGAGTCCCGCAGAAAAAGAGTACGCGAGTTGAAAACCTCGATCAGGTCGATGTCGGGCATTATCTTCTCGAGGGCGTCGCGGTGGAGCCGGGAATGCGATCGAAAGCGATCGAAGGGATGTGGGATACACACCAGCCCTCCCTGGGCTTTGATCCGCGCCACAGTCTCCTCGGGGGAGAGATGGTGCGGGATCTCTTCAGTGAGGAAGAGACCGATGATCTCCCCGCAACTGGTTAATACCTCCTCACCGATTATGATGGTGAAAGGAGCGATTCGCTTCACCTCCAAAGCTCCGGAAATGGTGTCGTGGTCAGTCACTGCCAGGCAGTTTATCCCGATCTCAAGACAGCGTTGAACAACCTTTTCCGTGGAGGATAGTGAGTCTTTAGAGTAGCAGGTGTGCACATGGAGGTCAGCTTTAAACAACTTGGTTCACCTGAAGGCTTACACCCTTTCCACGTAACTCCCGTCGCGAGTGTCGACACGCACTACATCTCCGGTGTTGATGAAGAATGGGACCTGAATGTTAACGCCAGTCTCCAAAACAGCCGGCTTTGTTCCAGCTTGGGAAGTATCTCCCTTAAAGCTGGGGCCGGTCTCGGTGACCATGAGCTCCACGGTGATCGGCAACTCGACCCCAATTGCCTCATCACCGTACCGCGAGATCATGAGTATCATCCCATCCTTGAGGTAGTTGAGGGCATCGCTCAATTGCTGCGAGGTCAGGGGCGTCTGTTCGAAGCTCTCGGTGTCCATGAAGTAGTACAGATCGCCGTCCTGATAAAGGTACTGGGCAGCCCTCTGGTCGAGGCGCACCCGCTTGAATTTATCTCCTGCTTGGAAAGTGCGTTCAATAGTGTGGCCAGCGCGAATATCTCGCAGCCTGAGCCTGACCTGGGCGCTGCCACGTCCCATCTTGATGTGCTGAAAGTCAAGGATATTATAAAGCTGCCCATCTAGCTCGATGGCAACCCCTTTCCTCGCTTCAGTGGCATCGATCATCCTTTTACCTCCCTGTCTTCTTCGCCTTAGTCAGCGGCCGTACCTTGCCTTCTTCCAGCACCACCATGTCCTCTATCCTAACACCGCCCCAGCCCGGAATATAGATACCGGGCTCGATGGTGAACACCATTCCCTCGCCCAGGATGCTGGAGGACCTGGGGCCAAGGCGAGGCTCCTCGTGAGCGGCCAGACCGACACCATGTCCCAGCCCGTGGCCGAAGTTCTCCTCATATCCTGCTTGCACGATAACCGTGCGGGCAAGCTGGTCGGCCTGCTCACCGTTCATGCCCACCTGCAGGGTTGCCATTGCAGTGAGCTGTGCTCCTAAGACTATATCATAAACCCGGTGGAAGGTGTTATCTCCCTCTCTCAGGCAGATGGTGCGGCTGATATCGCTGGAGTATCCACCGACTGTTGCCCCCAGATCGATTACCACGGGCTCGTTATCGAGGATAACCCTATCAGTAGGTTTAGCGTGGGGCAGCGCTGAGTTCGGACCGGAGGCCACGATGATATCGAAGGGGAGGGGTTCGCTGCCATTTTGGCGCATGAAGCTCTCCAGGTCCCAGGCAAGCTCCCGCTCTGAAATACCTGGCTGAACTCGGGGCAGGATCTCATCGAGGGCGGCATCGGACAGCGCCGCCGCTTCCTCAAGACACTTCAATTCCGCTTTGTCCTTTACCGCGCGCAGTGATTCCACCAATCCCTCTGTGGGCACTAGGCTGATTGTTCCGCCCATCTCACTTACTGTCCCGCTTAGCTCCTTATAGGTGCAAAAGGAAACCTCTCTCCCCTCGAAGCCCAGCTTCTGAATATCCAAGCCTGACACGAGGGTGGGGAACCATTCTGATAGCGCGCCCTGCATTCGGACCATCTCGAAGGCAGGTGCTTCAGCCCGTGCCTGCTCGACGTAACGGAAATCAGTAGCCAGGATAGTCCTGTCCTGCGAGATGAGCAGGAACCCTGCCGAGCCGGTGAAGCCGGAGAGGTAGCGGCGGTTTTCGTTCTGGGAGATGAAGATGGCGTCAAGCCCGCTTGGGGCGAGTTGGCTGCGGAGTCTCTCGAGCCGATCGGCCATGGGCAGCTTACGCCTCCGGCGCTGCTATGATCTCCAGAGCAGCGATGTACCCTCGCCATCCCAGCCCTGATATCTGCCCTCGGGCTATAGGGGCGATCACGGACTGCTGTCTGAACTCCTCCCGGGCGTGGATGTTGGAAAGATGAACCTCGATTATGGGCAGGGAGGTATCGGCCAGAGCATCGCGCAGCGAGAGCCCGTAGTGGGTGAGCGCACCGGGGTTGATAATGATGCCTGCGGCCTCTGGAGACTTCTCCTGGATGAAATCGACCAGTGCTCCTTCATGGTTGGACTGGAAGGTCTCCAGTTCGACCCCTAGCTCGCGGGCCCTTTTCTGGAGCAGGGAATCGATCTCGTCCAGGGTCTTATCGCCGTAGACCGCAACTTGCCGAGAGCCGAGCATATTCAGGTTTGGGCCATGGACAATCAGTATCTTCATTGCTCCCCCTTTCGGGTGCTGCTTCTGGGATGAGCGGCGAGGTAGCTGCGGCGGATCTGGCTCTGGGAGACATGGGTATATATCTGGGTGCTGGAGAGCCTGGCATGTCCCAGGAGGTCCTGTACTACCCTGAGATCGGCGCCTCCGTCGAGCAGGTGGGTGGCAAAGGTATGGCGCATTATGTGGGGGAACATCCTCATTTCAAGCCCTGCCTGCCGGCCATATCTCTTGATTATGTGCTGGATGCGACGCTCAGAAATCCTCTCTCCGAAGCGGTTCAAGAAGAGTGCCTGGGTGTATGCTTTGCCCTCAAGCTTGATGCGACCGAGATCGAGATAGAGCTTTAGCGCCTCTGCCGCTGGTTTCCCCATGAGCACCATACGCTCTTTGGATCCCTTGCCCCAGACTTTGATCTGGCGAGAGCCAAGATCGATATCATTCAGGTCCAACGCTGTGATCTCGCTCACACGCAATCCGGCGGCGTAAAGCAGTTCCAGTATTGCGCGATCTCTGAGGCCCTGGGGGGTCGAGCTGTCAGGCGCCTCGATCAGCCGTGCCATCTCCTCATGGGTGAGGAAGGTTGGCAGCCTCTTCTCCAGCTTAGGTGATGACAGCGTCGACAATGGCTCAGCATCTACTAGATTCTCCCGCGCCAGATAGCGATAGAACGACCTTAAGGCGCTGAGCTTGCGGCTGATGCTGGCTCGAACTATCCCCTGCTCGTGGAGCCAGCCAAGGTAGAGGCGCATGGTAGAACGACTAACCTTATCGAGCGAATCTATCCCGTTGTTGCCCAGGAAGTCAAGGAAGCCCCGGATATCGCTGGTGTAGTTCCTCACCGTCAACGGAGAGATACCCCGTTCCAGCTCTAGATGCTTGACATAACGATTAAGCAGTTCTTCCACCTTCTACCCCTCGTCTTCCTCATAGTCGCATTGGGTGCACTTGGCCACTCCTTTCTTTGACAGGGTCAACAGTCCCTGACATTGGGGGCAAGGCTGTGGCAGCGGCTTGTCCCATGAAGCGAAATTACACTTGGGGAACCGGGAACAGCCGTAGAAGAGCCGTCCTTTCTTGCTTCTCCTCTCCACCAGTTCAGCACCACATCTGGGGCAACTGACACCTATGGTAACCTGTATCGGCTTGGCGTTCTTGCACTGGGGGAAACCGCTACAGGAGATGAACGGTCCTCTCCGTCCCCATTTTATCACCATGGGCCGTCCGCAGAGCTCACAGATCTCGTCGGTGGGTTCAGTGACTTTGGGGATAGCCGAAGTCGCTCTAACCACCAGTTCCTCGAAGGGGTAGTAGAACTCCCGCAGCATGGGAACCCACTCGAGTTGACCACTGGCGATTTGGTCCAGCTTCTCCTCCATTTGGGCGGTGAAGCCAACATTGACGATATCGGCGAAGTGCTCGCTGAGCAGGCCGGCGACGATGACGCCGACTTTGGCGGGCGCTAACTTCCCGTTGCGCCGCTCTACATAACCGCGCTCCTGGATCAGAGATAGGATGGGGGCGTAGGTGCTGGGGCGCCCTATGCCCAGCTCCTCGAGTGTCTTGACCAGCGTGGCCTCAGTATAGCGGGGTGGGGGCTGGGTGAAATGCTGCTCTGGGAAGAGCTTCAGGAGCTTGAGCTGTTCGCCCTTGGCGAGCTTGGGAGGAGGACCCTTTCCATTTTCCTCCTCAACATCGTCTCTGCCTTCCTGGTAGAGGGTGAGGAACCCGGGGAAGGCTATCACCGATCTTCTGGCTCTGAACAGGTATCCCTTATTGTTGTTGCACTTTGCTTCTATGTCCACAGTGGTAGTGTCGATTTGGGCTGCTGCCATTTGGCTGGAGAGCATCCGTTGCCAGATAAGCGTATAAAGCCTTAGCTGCTCTTTGGTAAGGTAAGGCGCGATCTGTGCTGGCTCTCTTTGTATAGAAGTAGGGCGTATCGCCTCGTGGGCCTCCTGGGCGCCTTTCACCTTTCTGGTGAAGCGGCGTGGTGTCGGGGGCAGAAAATCGGCGCCGTACTTCTGTTCAATATATGACCGGGCGTCTGAGATCGCGGATGACGAAACCCGGGTGGAATCGGTGCGCATATAGGTGATCAGCCCCACAGAGCCCTTCTTGCCCAAAGGCAAGCCCTCGTAGAGCTGCTGGGCGATGGCCATGGTTTGCCTGGCACTGAACCTGAGTTTTCGCCATGCCTCCTGCTGCAGGGTGCTGGTGATGAATGGCGGCGCTGGCTGGCGAGCTCCTCTCTTCTGTTGCACCGCGGACACGGTATAGCTTGCGCTCTCGAGTTCGGCTATCAGCCCCTGGGTCTGCTCTTTGTCCCTGAGTGTGATCTTACCGCCGCCGAGCAAGCCCACAAGCCCCGCCCTGAAGCTCGGCGACCTATCTCTCTCCTTCGCTAGCTCAGCTTCAATTGACCAGTACTCCACGGAGACAAAGCCCGATATCTCGGCCTCGCGGTCAACGATCAGCTTGAGTGCTACTGACTGTACTCTTCCTGCGGAAAGCCCTGGCCCCACTCTTTTCCAGAGTAGAGGGCTCAACTTATAGCCTACCAGTCTATCCAGGATTCGCCGCGCTTGCTGAGCATCTACCAGCCTCAGGTCTATGGGCCGAGGGTGGCGGAAGGCGCTGGAGATAGCCTCCTTGGTTATCTCGTGAAACACTACCCGCTTGAGGGGCACTTTGTGCAGCTTCGCTGCCTGAACTATGTGCCAGGATATGGCTTCTCCTTCGCGATCAGGGTCTGTAGCCAGATAGACGGCTGCTGCTTCCGCCGCCTCACCTTTTATCTCACTCACTACCTTCCTCTTCTTACTCAGAACAACATACTTTGGAGAGAAGTCGTTATCCACATCCACCCCTAGCTCCTTCTGTGGCAAGTCGCGTACATGACCCAGTGATGCCTTTACTGTGTAGTCTTTTCCCAGGAACTGGCTCAGGGTTCTTGCCTTGGCAGGGGACTCGACAACAACTAGATTCTTGGACATTGCTAATCAGCTCCTACGTGGTGGCCTGCTTCTGCTCCGCTTCACGTTCATCTATGCAGAATCTAATGTATCATAACACTATTGAGCATGTTCATCCATACCTGGGCATAGGCGGTTCTACTGAATCTTGGTTGTTTCATTGATTTATCCACCAAATTTAACAATGTGATGATAACCATCGCTTAAAGGTTTATCAGTGATTTCAACTACAATAAGCTTTCCAATAACGACATTGCTTGGTGGACCCACGAACCACTCGTCCTTATCATCCTTATACATCATCTCTTTGTCGCTACCTGGTACCCATTTCCAATCTGTCACCTTCAGGAAATACTTCATGGCATGTCCTCCTATCTTCAAGTAATTGTGCATAGGCTATAGGCAAGATGGGGATTGGTCAAGCCCCTTTGTTGCTTTTTGTCAATATGAAATGGGGGCTTGACAAAGAGGGCAAATGATGATAAATAGTTGATATATCAACGATAAATCAAACGCGGGTGACCGATGACACAACCTCGACAGCGGCATATCCCCCTCAGTATTGACGAGAGGCGAGTGTTAGACCGGCGCAAGCGCGAATATGAGGATAGGACCGGTGATACTGGAGACTGGGGAAAGTTCCTGGGGATTATCTCACTGGCTGGTCTGGCCGCTTTGGGGGTCTACGCTATGGCTGAAGCGACCAAGCGTGCGCCGACGGTATGGCAGGTTAATTGCTCCCATTGTAGGACGGGATTTCCTGTTCAGGTTCCAAACCCTCCACCTTGGAGATTAGCCCAGGTTAGATGCCCGAGTTGCAGCAGTGAGCTTGTGGTCGACTTTGCCAAATCGGCGTCAGGGGTATCGAACGGGGGCGAAGGAGGGCCAGACAGCGTCTACACTGCCTACTGTAATGTATGTCAGCAGCCGATCAAGGCAGGCTTTTCCAAGGTGAATCCGCGGGGGATTGAGTACCTGGAATGTGCGCGCTGTGGCCGCGTGCCAAGTACCAGCTCTCGGGGGTAGAACAGAGCACTCACGGACAAGGGACAAGTAGACTACGCGTGGGCAAGGGTGTAGTTCATACCTCCTAGCTGGCGTACCATTCCCTTGAGCTCCATCATGGCCAGGGTGCTGGAAACGGTGGAGATGGGGAGACGCGAGCGGCGGCAGACCTCGTCGATATGAGTCGGCTCGTGGCGGAGATGCCTGAGAAGCAGCGACTCGGTCTCGTCTGCTGTGACGAGTTCTCTCATCTCTAGCTGCTGCGGGATCATGGTCAGGTTTAATTCTTCCAGGATATCCTGAGCGTTCCTTACCAGCTTGGCTCCATCTTGGATCAGGCGGTTAGTGCCGCGGCTCGCTGGTGACAGGATGCTTCCTGGGACAGCGAATACCTCCCGGTTCTGCTCCAGGGCGAGGTTTGCTGTGATCAGGGCCCCGCTGCCTTCACCGGCCTCGGTGACCACTACCCCGAGGCTCAGTCCGGACATGATTCGATTGCGCCGGGGGAAGTTCTCCGCCTTGGGTCTGGTTCCCAGGGGGTACTCGCTAATCAGCGCTCCTTGCTCCATGATCGCCTGCGCCATCTTAGCGTTCTCCGCCGGGTAGACCAGATCGAGACCACAGGCAAAGATGGCGATGGTGCGGCCCCCGGCGTCCATGGCAGCGCGGTGGGCCAAAGAGTCGATCCCCCGGGCCAGGCCGCTGACGATAGTGATTCGATTGTGTGCCAAGTCGGCCACCAGGCGCTCGGTTACCTCTCGCCCATATATTGTGGCCCGCCGCGTGCCGACTACTGCTATTGCCCACTCGTCCTCTGGGGCAAGAGTCCCCCTGACATAGAGCAGGGGAGGGACATCGTAGATCTCCTTCAGTCTGGTGGGGAACGTGGGGTCATTCCAGGTGAGCGCTTTGACCCGGTATCGCTCCAGCATCTCTAGCTCAGCGTCGAGGGATATCTTGGGACGTGAGGCGACGATGGACTCGATCGATCTGCTGTCCAGTCCTGCTGATCTGAGGTCTGAAGCTCCAGCATGCCAAGCCCGCTCGAGACTGCCAAAATAAGTCTCAAGTTGGGAGAACTTGGCGCGACCGATGCCTGGTATTCGGTTGAACCCTACCCAGTATTTTAGGTCTGACATCTCACCCGTAGCTGAGACATTGTAGCATACCCTCGGCGAGGAAGGCAATCAGCGTTAACTGGTAAGGGACTGTTCGAGGGCGGTTCTCAGTTTGCGGAAGAGGTCAGCCAGTTGGTCGGTATCCATTTCCGCCGTTTCTGGAGTCAGGGCGAGGACAAAGGGGAAGGGGGGAAGGACTGTCTGGCCGTTGTCTCCAGGTGCAGGCGCCGTCTGTGCCTGGCGATAAACCTGCCGTTGCGAGCGAGCTCTCCTCTTGCCACGCGGGGTCGGCTGTGCTGCGTCGGGTGCAATATCGATCTCGGCGAGCCGGCATAGCCGAATGAGGAAGCGGGTAGCTTTGGTTGCCATCTCGGCCCCCAGTCCGCCCTCAGTGACAAAGTAGTTGTAGATTCCCTCTCTGGTTATCTCTTTTAGCCTCACCCCGTGGAACAACCCTGAGTAGGCATTTCGGACTATATCTTGCAGGGCCAAGGTATAAGTGGCGCCCTTGGTTTTCAGCAAGCGGCTATCGTCTGTGGGCCTGCCCTCATCATCTATTAGTCCCAGGAACCGTAACGCGCCCACCACCTTGTATTCGTTCCCGGGCGCGATCTTATTAAGTCGAAGGAAATCGCTATCGATTCTGGGCGGAGTTGTTCTACGCAGTAGTTGCAGGGACTGGAGCGTTCCCCTGGTCGGGCCGTAGGGTGGGATAAGACCTCGACCCTCTAGTTCACGATCTCTAGCAGCCATAGTATTTCCTCTGGACTTATTATTTTGGGACTGTACTGTTCAGTCCTTTCTTAGAATTATACCACAAACCTTTAGGACTGTCAACAGTCCGTAAATCAAACGCACATCCGGGGGCCCGCTGCGGGCCGCTGCGTTGGGAGACGCGGACTGTTTATGGATGAACAGTTCGCAGTCCGAATCATCTTTGGCCCATTTTGGTCAATTGGACAAATCGGAGCAGTTTAGTCCTAACATTTCGACCTTCGGACTGAGGTTTTCGGCGGGCAAATTTCCCTGACCGGGCATTGACGTTTTACACGAAACCGTGTAAAATAATGTCATGAAACCGCACCAAAAAAAGTCAATCCAGTGGAACAGCGAGCGTGTGCGGGAGCTGAGGAGTCATTTGGGTATGACTCAGCAGGAGCTGGCAGAGGAACTTGGGACACGTCAACAGACGATCAGCGAGTGGGAAACCGGGATGTACAGCCCACGTGGCACTTCCAGCACCGTGCTTTCCATCATAGCCGAGCGTTCTGGCTTCAAATATCGGGTGCGTCGAGAGAATCGGGCCTGAAAGTGGTCTCGACCCGGGATGGAATAACCTCTTGCCGCAGTTTGATCGAAGGTGCAGAAAGGAGCCCATGAGCAAGGTGGAAGTAGGTGAGCGCCTTCTCGTCCAGATCTGGAAAAGGCAACTGGTGGAGGCGGGAAAGCTGGTCACTGAGTCTGGGGAGAGGGTGCAGGTAGTCTACCTGGGAAGGGAGAACAATGATAGAGGCCCTGATTTTGTGGGTGCCATCATAGCTACTGACGGCGGTGGAGTGTTGACCGGAGATATAGAGCTTCACTCAAAGGCGAGTGACTGGAAAGGTCATGGTCACCATCGTGATCCCAATTACAATGAGGTGATCCTTCATGTGGTTTGGGAAGGGGATGAGGCAGTGGCGCTTCAGAATGGGAAGACGGTGCCCACATTGAGTCTGCGCGGGTGTCTCAAAGGTTCAGTGGATGATGTTCGCTACTGGGCTGATCTACCCATCGTGCCCAGCGAACCGTGCTGCAATGCTAGGCAACGGCTAGGTGATAGCGAGATGGGCAGAGTGTTGGATGAAGCTGGGGAGGAGCGATTTCGGCTTAAGGCAGACCATTTTGAGTCTAGAATGGGCATGGAGCCACCATCGCAGGTGCTGTATCAAGGCATAATGGGTGCCTTAGGCTATAGCAAGAACAAGGATTCGTTCGAGGAACTGGCTTGCCGTCTGCCGCTAGCGGTTCTGGAGGACCTTTGCCGCGGCAAATGTTCCCAGGAGCAGGTTCTGCTGCTCAAGGCGCTGCTTCTAGGGAAGGCGGGGTTTTTGCCTGGGGATGGTAGCGGGGAACTGGGGCGAATCTGGGATTGCCTGGGGGATAGGGAGACAATGAGTTCTTGCTGCTGGCATGTCTTTAGGGTGCGTCCCAAGAACCACCCCGCCCGCCGCCTCGTAGGTGCCGCCCATCTGCTTGCCCGTTTTATGGAGACAGGGCTCTTCGAAGGGGTTCTGAAGCTGGTAAGAGAGGCTTCCTTAGGTATGAAGGGGCACCTTGAGGCTGGCTTTATGGTCAGCACCACTGCTCTCTGTTTCGATAGCGAGCACAGTCTAATAGGGCAGGGGAGGGCAAGGGAGATCGTGATCAATATCATCTTGCCCTTCGCCTTCGCCTGGGCCAGGGCCAACCTGCAGGGAAACCTGGCGGAGCGGGTGTCGGCGCTCTACGGAAGCTATCCCAAGGCAGGAGAGAACGGTATAACGCGTGAGCTGGCAGGGCTTCTGATGGGCACAGGTGCCTGTGATTTGGTAGATTCGGCGCGGCGTCAACAGGGGCTTATCCATCTGTACAAAACATTTTGCCGTCACCGGGAGTGTTCCAGTTGTCCCGTAGCCCAGAGGTTGCTCTCCGGGTCGCTTGCTGGTCAGAGGCTTTGAAATCTTTTACCAGTACACTGGTAAGACAGCGTTCTGGTGTAGTCCAGAATGGAATCTGCTTGCTTCGAAAATAGGTCTTCTTCCGTTCGCCCTGAGCGCTTCGGCAAGCCTTGGGCCTGGCCAAGGCCAGGGCTCAGGACAGGCCTGTCGAAGGGCCGTTCATGGTTCGAGGCCGACAGGTCGGCCGTCCTACG
>CAYVES010000019.1:16540-23965 GCA_964449845.1 uncultured Dehalococcoidia bacterium | reverse complement strand
TCAACTCGAAGCCAGTTAATACTGGCCGTTAAGGCTAAATCTTTGCGCTCGGTGTTATGCTGTGCGCAACGCGCCGCTTGCAGCATTCTATCAGAACCACGCCAAATTAGGAAGGTGGGAGCGTAACCGAAAAACAGCGATTATCTCCAGAAATCTGGGTTTTGGGTGTCATTGCGAGGAGCGTTAGCGACGAAGCAATCTTGAGTCTATTTATGGTGAGATTGCTTCGCCTTGCTCGCAATGACATAGGGATGTGGCAACGCCAACCTGGTTTTCAATCGCTATTCTTGGGCGTAACCAGGGGCTTGCCGAAGAGGTATGCCTTATCCCAAGGACTTCTGGAGATAATCGCCGCGTGCTGTTGCGCTATAAGGCCGGGCAGCGGAACCAGGTGGCAGTGGACGATATGGACTGCAAAGGCCTATGATCAACCCTCTGGGGAGAAGAGTGCTCCTGCAAACTCTTCGGGGTAGAAAGGGGCTAAATCGTCCAGCTCCTGCCCGGTGCCTATGTAGAGTATCGGTATCTTAAGCTCGTCACAAATGGCGAGGACGATCCCTCCCTTGGATGTGCTGTCCAGTTTCGCCATCAGGATGCCGTTGACCTTCACCGCCTCGGTGAAATAGCGGGCCTGGCTCAGCCCATTCTGCCCAGTGGTGGCATCGAGAACGAGCAGCACCTGGGGCTCGATACTGGCCTTGTCCACTACTCGCCTGATCTTCTTCAGTTCCTCCATGAGGTTGGTCTTGGTATGCATGCGACCTGCGGTGTCGACGATGACAAAATCGGCGTTTTTCCTTGCAGTCTCTATGGCATCGAAAACCACCGCAGCGGGGTCCCCCCCGGGCTGGTGAGCTATTACTGGCACACCTATTCGTTCTCCCCATATCTCGAGCTGGTCAATAGCCGCTGCCCTGAAGGTGTCGCTCGCCGCCAGTATCACCCTTTTCCCCTGCTCTTTGAGGCTATAGGCCAGCTTGGCGATGCTGGTGGTCTTGCCCACACCATTGACCCCAACCACCAGTATTACGCCTACTCCCCCGTTTTCTGAAGGGAAGGGCTCTTGCTCAGCCACTGTTAGGAGGGAGACAATCTCTTCTCTGAGGGCGGTTCTTGCCTCGGCGGTTTCTTTGATCTTCTCTCCCTCCACCCTCTGTTTGAGCCGTTCGATGAGCTTGGCTGTAGTGCTCACACCGACATCAGCAGAGATAAGAAGCTCCTCCAACGCCTCCCAGAGTTCATCTCCCAAGGTGGAACGGTCGAAGAGGTGTACCACCCTGCCCCACCAAGCCTCCCGGGTACGTTTCACGCCTTGTTCTGTCTTCTTGAACAAGCCAGGCATGCCTTCCTACTCCCCGCCTAAGCCTTCCAGCGCTTCGCGTGCCGCCTCCATCTCCGCTGCACGCTTGCTGGGCCCCGAACCCTGGCCCAGTATCGAGTCTCCAGCCAGCACCTCCACGGTGAAAACCTTGGCGTGGTCAGGTCCTACCTCTTGGACAGTACGGTAAACAGGTGTTATCTTGTGTTTGGATTGAATAACCTGTTGTAGTCTCGACTTGTAGTCGGCAACGAGCTTGTCTTCGATCGCTCGCTCAAGCTCGCTGCCCAGTATCGTCAGGATGAAGCTCTTGGCGGCATCTAACCCCTGGTCAATGAGAACAGCCCCGATAACTGCTTCCAAGGTGGAACCCAGGTTCCTTGTACGACGGCGTCCCCCGCTCTCCTCCTCGCCGTGCCCCAGGTACAGGTATTCTCCGAGGTTCAAGGACAGGGCAACACGGCCCAGCGTCTCCCCGCGCACCAGTGCCGATCTGAGCTTTGTCAGCTCTCCTTCAGATAAGTCAGGGAAGCGGTGATAGATTTCCTCCGCCACGACGAAGCTGAGGACAGCATCTCCCAAGAACTCAAGCCTCTCATTAGAGGCCAATGGCAGGTTGGGGTTTTCGTTGAGATAGGAGCGATGGACGAGAGCTTGCTGGAGTAGGGATAGGTCTCCAAAGTTAACGCCTAGGGTGGCCTGAAGGTTTACGAAATCTAACAAAGTTGCCGAACCCGGTACAGATCTGAGTCTATGATAAGTTGCCAGCTTTGGGTTGTCAAGGAAACCGCCACTTCCCTAATCAGTGGGTCGTATTAGGGTCTGTAGGGTGGGTGCAGCAAAGCGGAACCCACCAGCGCATCTCCAGAGAAGGTGGATTTCGTTTCACTCAACCCACCAGCGCATCTCCAGAGAAGGTGGGTTTCGTTTCACTCAACCCACCCTACTATACTTTCTGAGGCGACCGATCAGCAGAGCTCACTTTACTTAACTTTTCCTCCAAATCCTGGCTTTTCCCTCAAAGCGGGTATTGACAACGCGGCAATTAGTTCGTATAATGCAAATAGTTAGGGTAATGCAAACTTATTGTGCTATGCTTATTTTATGGCCTGCCCAAATCTATTGGCTAGAGGACACTAGATGACGCGGGAGCCACAAAAAGAGGAACGCATTGAGAATATCCTTCAGCTTACGGATAAGGCATTCCGGGAGCTATTTCCCATGCTGCCCAAGGAGTGGCTTCATCTGGACCTGACCATGTCTCAGCTCAAGGTCGTTCTGCTTCTCTTCATAAGCGGTCCCTCGCGCATGAGCGATATTGCTTCCGCGCTGGGAGTGAGTCTGGCCACGGCAACGGGGGTGGTCGACCGTCTGGTGGAACGAGACACTGTGCTCCGGGAGGGCGATCCCGAGGACCGGCGTGTAGTTCTGTGCCGTCTTTCGAATAAGGGAGAGGAGCTGATAAGCGGTCTGTGGCAGTTGTCCCGGGAGCGGGCAGGAGAGCTGATGAGGGCGATAGCTCCCTCACAACTGCTGCTGATTACCGAAGCGCTGGAGGCGCTGTTGCAGGCCAGCGAGGCGGCGAAAGAGGGTTCGCGGCAAGATTAGGAGCGGCAGGTTACATGGGTGGGCTATCCGCCCTGATCGCCTTAGTGGAGAAGGAAGCATGGTAGGACAAACGAGGCAAGAACCACGTAGTAGGAGGAGTGGAATGGGTGTGCTAGTAACAGGTGGGGCGGGACGGTTGGGAATAAATGTATGCAAAACCTTTTTGAACAATGGATTCCAGGTGCGGATATTCGATCTGGACAGCGAACGCAACCGGAGGAGTGTCACAGAACTTGGTGGGAAGGCAGAAATCCTATGGGGAGATATCACCCGACCCGATACAGTTCGGAAGGCGTTGGAGGGGGTGGACGCAGTAGTCCATATGGCTGGCATCTTGCCCCCTGTGGCCTATGAGAGGCCAGAACTGGCCAGAAGGGTCAACGTTGGGGGAACCAAGATAATCGTTGACCTGATAAGAGAAATGGGCGGCCGCATCCCCTTGGTGTTTACCTCCTCGGTGGCGGTGTTTGGCCCCACACCCGACGCTACTGAGCCCATTTCGACAGACAAGAACGACCCCAACCCCAGAGGTGCTTACGGCGAGAGCAAGCTCGAAGCAGAGAACGTGATCAAAGAATCAGGGATCGACTATCTCATACTGCGTCTGACTGCGGTGATGTACTTTGCCCATGAGGTAAGCGACCTGAAGCGCATGTTTTCTGTTCCACTGGACAATAGAATTGAGTTTTGCCATCCGGATGACTTGGCTTTGGCGGTATTCAACGCTGTCAAGAATTTTGGCGCTCTGAAGGGGAAGACACTGGTTATTAGCGGTGGGCCAGAGCAGCGCATGTTATACAAAGATATGGTCGGCTCCATTCTTGGCGTCATGGGGTTGCCCTTGCCGCCTGACCACAAGTTTACCCGGGAACCTTATTACCTGGACTGGTATGACACAAGCAAGTCTCAGAAACTCCTCAACTTCCAGCGGAAGACGTTTGCCGACTACCTTAGGGATTATTCCACAGGGCTGACCAGGCGATACTCTGCTCTGTTCCTGCCCTTCATGCGCTACTTAGTTTCACCGTTATTCGGGAAGGCTGTTGTTCAGTTCATTTTACCTTAGGGCCATTAGCCAATCTAAGGTAGGGGCAGAAGTATAGAAATGAACAGGTATGGAATGCTGAATTATGGGCCTGAAGATCTGTCGTGGAAGCTTTGGCACGAAGGCCCTGTATTTGATAGAGAGAATGTGGTTTTGGTGCATGGTTTCAAGTTGCCATCGTTTTCTGCAAGAGACAGATGCGATGCGGCGTTCAGAAGATTGGACGATCTGCTGCAAACCAAAGAGGGACAGAACAATGTGTGGCAATTTGAGTACATGGGTGGTTTCTGGGGAACGGTGGATAGGATGGCGACATATGTTTCCAGACTGAAAGATGCGGTAAACAGGATTGTCAAAGTTACGGGCAAAGGCACATGTTCTATTGTTGCCTACTCTATGGGGGGAATCATAGCTCGGAAGTATGTCGCGATGGGCGGGGAATCGAGGGTAGATAAGTTGCTGACTCTCGCTACACCGCACATGGGGATAATGCAACCTGTGCCTTTTGATCTTCGATGGCCCGGTAGGCTTGTTCCCAGGGCAGCAGTGGAATTGAGACCAGATAGTCGGCTGCTTTGGGATTTGAACACCAAAGTTGATTCCTCTACGGCACCTGAGTTTGCTGCGGTTGGCGGATACTCATGGGGTCATAGCGATGGTTTGGTAGACATAGGTTCCGCTAGCTTGGTCAAATCTGATACCGACGGTTCGGTTGCAGAGCGCCTTTACTTCACCGGCGTAAACAGGTCGCACCTCAACATCAATAATATCAGGGATAAGGGTGACGAGGTATTCCAACTTATATGCAGCTTTCTGCGTGGGGGCCTGGCGGGTATCAGTCGTTTGAGGCCGGCCGAAGAGCCCGTGTATTATGATGGCCATCCCTTCCTCACCTTTGCGCTCAGGCAGAACCCAAAGCGGAGGAGGGTTTATCCCTTTGTTGTTGTGAAGAATACGGGGCACCGTTATTCCAGCTACCGGGTTTTCTCTCTGGGGGCCAGAACAGGGGATGGCTCATACATCTTTACTGTTCGACTGCAACCCGATGATGAAGGTGAAGCTGAAATCCATTACGCACGGGGCGAATACACAACGGTGCAAGTTCATAGAGGTCAGTCGACGATAGTCACGGAGCCTCTGGGTGCCAGCTCCACAATGCCTGAGGCGATCTTGTCGGGTGCAGCATAGGGATAAGTGCGAGGAAGCCAACCTGGGTTGGCATTTGCGTAAGGGACGACCTTCATAGGTTGTCCCTTCCTGTTTGGTGGCATACCGTGGTGGTGGCGTAGTTGTTTGTGTTTCCACCTGTAGACTGGCGTAAGTAGACAGGCTAGCTAGCGTTATGTTGACAGAAGGGTAGGTTGCCCGACGTCGGGCAACCTACCCTTCTAGTAGTTCTTGCAGGGGGGGGTGCAGCAGAGCGAAACCCACTGTTTTGAGTGAACGGCGTAAGTAAGCAAGCTCGTTAGCCTCATGTTGACAGCGCCCTGCTCGTTTGCTACGCTATGAATCGGTTTCCCCTGAACATGTCTTTGGCGCAGCATAGGTCATGAAGCCCAGACTCAAAGAAGCACCCGAGAATCTCCAAGAGCTAGTCGACAGCCAAGCGGACTTCATCGTCGATAATCAGCTTCCCTCCGGGGCCATCCCCTGGTATCGAGGCGAAATCACAGACCCCTGGGATCACGTGGAAGGTGCCATAGCCCTGGATTTCTCCGGCA
This sequence comes from uncultured Dehalococcoidia bacterium, assembly GCA_964449845.1. GTDB lineage: Bacteria > Chloroflexota > Dehalococcoidia > SZUA-161 > SZUA-161 > SOKG01. Next base: position 18,273 of record CAYVES010000019.1, on the reverse strand, counting down.
GGTTCAAGGAGGCCGCCGCAGCCTATGTGTGGTCGCGTGATATGCAGAATTCCGATGGCAGCTGGTATTATGGTTATCTGGACGACAAACCGCAAGATTCAGTAAAAGATACAAACTTTGCTTCTTACATAGCAACTGGAATGTGGTTTCATTATCTAGCCACCAGGGACTCGGGCTTTCTCCGCCAGATGTGGCCTACGGTTGAGAGAGGTATAGACTTCGCCCTGAGCTTACAACAGCCAACGGGGGAGATACCTTGGGCCTCGAGTGACAAGGGTGAGGTCTGGCCTGGCGCCATTGTAACCTCATCATGTTGTATCTGGCATAGTATTAGGAACGGCATCAGCGTCTCAAAGATACTGGGACAGGGCAGGCCTGATTGGGATACGGCCAGCGAGAGGCTTCTCAAGGCAATCAAAGAACACCCTGTGCTGTTCGACAGGATGGGTGAGAACGAACGCCGTTATTCTATGAACTGGTTCTACCCCATCCTTACCGATGTGATCGAAGGCAAGGAAGCGAAGGAGCGTATCGAGAGGGAGTGGAAGGATTTCATTATCGAAAACTGGGGATGCAGAGTAACTGCCGACGAAGATGTGACGGCAGTAGCCGAGACCAGCGAGTTGATCATAGCCTTGTGCCTTATAGGGGAACACGAGAGGGCGAAGCTGCTTCTGGATTGGACTCTGCGGCTTCGAGACGACGAGGGCGGCTTCTGCCGGGGGATGAAGCTGCCGGAGCAGGAAGCCTTTCCCCCTGAGAGGGCCACCTGGACATCGGCAGCACTGATAATGGCTGTAGCAGCCCTGGCTAAGGCTTAGCGCCTGCCTAGCGTTGGAGGGGTTTTGGCAGAGACACCGGAAGTTGCCGCTAACGATTTTGTGGGCTATGAAGTCCTTATCGACTTCATGAAGGAACGGGCGTTGTACGAGTTGGAGGGTGACATAGTTGAGATCGGCGCGTTTCTCGGTGGCGGCACCGTCAAATTGGCAAGGTTTGCCCAGAAGTATGGCAAGAGAGTATTCGCTATCGACATTTTCGACCCCGGGTGTGACAGGACCCGGGACTTGAGCGGAACCAGGATGTGCGACATCTACGAGGCATTTCTCCAGGGTCGCTCCCAGTTGGAGGTCTATCGTGAGACCACGCGAGGTTTCGACAACATAATAACGCTTGACAAGGATTCTAAAGAGGTGGAATTTCCCAAAGAACAGAGTTTCATTTTCGGATTCATCGATGGCAATCACCAGCCAGAGTACGTGAGAAACGACTTCTACCTTGTCTGGCGCAATCTTGTCCCAGGAGGCAGCGTCGGCTTCCACGACTATGGTTTCGACATGCCAGAGGTTACCGAAGCCGTAGACGGGCTAATAGGGAAGCACAAAGACGAGATAAGCGAAGTCCACGAAATAAAGGACAGGCACATCGTTTCGCTGACCAAGAAATCATCGGTTAGGTAAGCAGGCATATGCTAGAAGTGCTTCAGGTTGAGACCACAAATTTTTGCAATGCGCGCTGCATTTTCTGTGCCCACGGCCGGATTGAGGAGCACGGCACTATGTCCGACAGGCTTTACACCAAGATTCTGTCTGATGCCAGCAAGCTTGACCCGCATCCCGAAACGTTCATCCCCATGCTTACCGGAGAGCCCTTTCTCGACCCGCAGATAGTAGACAGAGCGAGAGAGGCACGGGCGGCGCTGCCCAGGAGTGAGATTCATTTGTACACCAATG
>CAYVES010000019.1:0-16440 GCA_964449845.1 uncultured Dehalococcoidia bacterium | reverse complement strand
GCGAGAGAGGCACGGGCGGCGCTGCCCAGGAGTGAGATTCATTTGTACACCAATGGCAGCCTTCTCACGGAGGATATTGTCAGGGGGCTTTCGCAAATACCCGGTTTCCGCCTTAACATCTCGCTAAACGGAGCTTGTGTTGAGACCAGAGAGAGGTTGATGGAGCTGGACGACTACGAATACGTGGCCAGGATGACAGATTATGTCGATGCACTTCGCATACCTCATACCGTATCGCTGGTGCAGCATCCCTCCATCACCGAGGAGGAGGAAGAGGCCTTCAACCGCAGATGGGGACAGGGAACGTCGAGTTCCTCGTCTCGAACGCCCTATGTTTTCCAGCACCTGAACTTCGCCGGGCTTACCTGCCCCCTGCGGGAAAACAACTTCACCCGCTGTATCCACGCCACCAGCCACATGACCGTTCTCTGGGATGGCAGGGTGAACCTGTGCTGCATGGACCCGCTGGGCAGGCAGATATTCGGCGATTTGAACGATCAAACGGTGGCCGAAGTGTGGTTCTCCGAGGGGCGTCAGCGCTATGTAACTATGCACGAGGAGGGCCGGGGCACCGAGTGCGAGGTGTGCCGCGACTGCAACATCTTCAGCATCTGAGTCCGTAGCCGGAATTGTTTCTTAATCCGCCTTGGCCTGGGGGCCCGCTCTCGGCTATGAATTCGTGGTAGCTGGCAAATCGGCTTAGGGCGCGGCAGGCCCTGGGCAGGGATGTATAGGCTGTCATGCCGGCCTCTACCAATTGCCTGACATACTTTTCGGGTGCCTCGGTCTTGCTCTCATCCGTCACGGCGAGGACTATCGGCTTGCCCCCCTTTTGAGTCGCATTCAAGATACACTCACTGAACTCGGCCATTCTATTGCCCCATATTTCTGGAAAGAATTCAGCGCTTATGTGCAAAATGATGATGTCTATTAGAGGGTCAGCGGCCAGCAGTTCGAAGGTTCGCTGTAGAGCGGGAAGGTCCGCAAACACACTGGGTACATCCAGCGGATTCATCACACCCTGGTTTACCAGAGAGACAAACTCAAGCAGCCCCGCTCTCGTCTGTGGGGAGATGGCCGGCATTTCAAGCCCCTCCTCGGCACAGATATCGCCGGTGGCTACGCTATCGCCTCCGCCGGCCCCCAACACCGCCACCCGCTTGCCCGGCGATGGCTTCAGACGGAGGAGTGCCAGGGTGACTTCGGCCATCTCGTCGATCGAGTCCACCTTTATCGCCCCCGTCTGCTTGAAGAAGGCATCCCAGATCTGCCTGTCTCCTGCCAGAGAACCGGTATGCGATGAAGCTGCCCTGGCCCCTGAGTATGTGAGGCCGCCCTTCCAGATAACGGCAGGCTTAGTCGGGGTTAGCTGCCTGACTAGCTCGGTAAGCCTCCCGCCATCCTTAATACCCTCGAGATACATACAAACGATCTGGGTTTCGTGATCGGTGCCAAGGTACTCCAGGAAGTCGGTAGCATCCATCATGAGCGCGTTTCCGTAGCTTATTACCTTGCTGAAGCCAATCCCGAGCTGCGGCCCTTGCAGCAGGTATATGCGCGCATGGCCCCCGCTCTGGGAGACGAAAGCCACCGGACCCTGCACTAGCTCGACCTCCTCGAACATCCTCATGCGGATGGAGGGTATGTGGAAGCCCATGCAGTTCGGCCCTATTAGCCGAAGCCCTCCCCCTAGTGCTATCTCACGTACCCTGCTCTCCAGCCTCTTCCCCTCCGCTTCCCCCGTCTCACCAAAACCGGAGGTAAGTATCTGCACATTGAGTGCCCCTACTGCTACGCAGTCCTCCAGCACCTGAGGCACTGCAGCAGCGGGCACGCCTATTGTGACCAAATCCAAAGGCTCAGGGATCGAGGTCACACTTGGATACGCCTTGACCCCGTCGATCGTATCGGCCCTGGGATTGACGGGATATATGCGTCCCTGGAACTCCGATTCTCGGAGAATTCGGAAGAGCCTCGACCCTGTGTAGCCAGGGTGGCGCATGTGCTCGCTTCTCGACACGCCGACGATGGCCATTGTTCTTGGGGGAAAACCTTGTCCAAATCCCCAGTCTCTTGTCATACTGTTCTCCTCTCGCTCCAAAAGGGTTCACCGCGCATCAAATCATACATCAATTATGAAGAAAGCCTGAGTGGATTTCAACGTTCGCCCAAGAGCTAGCGCTCGGGCTCAAACGCGAAGAGTGGGGGGTAGGGTGGGTGAAATGAAATGGAGCCTGCCAATAACTGATAGATGCCGTTCGTGGTGAGCCTGGGCCGTAGGACGGCCGACCTGTCGGCCTCGAACCATGAACGGCCCTTCGACAGACCCCTGAGTGAATCAGGGGCAGACTCAGGGCGAACGGAAAAATGAGTGGTGGGTTTCGCTATGCTGCACGCACCCTACTGTTTCTCTTGACGTCTGCGCTCGGCCGTCATGGCCGTATGGTGTAACGTCTGCCAGGGGGCTGTCGGGCCAGTGAAGCCAGCGACTCGCACCGGGGCGAAGGTCTTGCGATGGATGGGGCAGGGGCCCAGGCGTTGTAGTGCCGTCAGGTGCTCGTAGGTGCCGTAGCCCTTGTTTCGGGCCAGGCCGTAGCCGGGGAATTGCCTGTCCAATTTCACCATGAGCCGGTCACGCGTGACCTTGGCTACGATGGATGCCGCCGCGATGGAAAGGCATAGGTTATCCCCGTTGGTAATGCTTTTTTGCGGTAGCCGGACGTTAGGCAGACGGAGAAAGTCTACTAGAAGGAAATCCGGGTGGGTTGAGAGCTGCTCTGCGGCGTAGCGCATCGCTTGCCTGGTAGCGGCGACGATGCCTTGCTCGTCGATCACCTCGTGGGAGACTACCCCCACTGCGAACGATGCGCCGTCCTGTAGGATGCGGTCGAAGAGAAATTCACGCTTCTGCGGGGTCAGTTTCTTGCTGTCTCGAATCAGGCGCAGCCAAGACGGCCGATTCTCCAGGGGCAGGATGACCGCTGCAGCTACCACTGGGCCAGCCAGCGGCCCGCGACCGGCCTCGTCGATGCCAGCGATGAGCCTATAGCCCTGCGCTCTCAGCCTCTCCTCTTCGACAAAGGTTGGTGCCTGGCTCACCGCGACAGTCACCCTCTCTGAATTTGGGACATCGTACCACGGGCAACCCCGGTTGTCAAAAAACCTGAGTGGCCGTTCTACATCCTCATCCTTCGGCAAGCCTTGGCCCCGGCCAAGGCCAGGGCTCAGGACAGGCCCTAGCCTCTCCCTTCGAGGGAGAGGAATTCACATATCTCCCTCCCCTGGCGGGAGGGAGCGCCATCGGCAAGCGTAGCGTTGCCACTCCTGTGGCAACGAACTCTTCGTCGTGACAGGAGTGACGACGCTACCAGCAGGCGTTCCGCAGCTGCAGTTGCAGGTAGTGGGGACTTGCACCTATACTATTGGTCGTGTTGCGCGACAGCCGATTGAAGAGGTCGGCGTTAACATGGTGGAGCGGGGCCTGGCATCAGGCTTCGCTGCTAGCTGCCGCATGCGCCTGGTATGGCTTCTACTACCGTCAACTACTGGGGGTTTATCTACGAAGTCTTCGCCTGTCCCGTCCAGATTCCTTTTTCGGCTCTCTGAGAACAGTGCGGCTAATCCACAGGGTGAGGGGGTATACTGCCGTGCTCCCTCCCAGATTGGCTGCTCTATATAAGCTGAGCAGGGAGATTGACATACGGTCTGTGCCAGGCGATATCGTTGAGTGCGGCGTTTACAACGGTGGATCGGCTGCTCTGATGGCTTCTATTTGCACACGGTCTCCTCTGAACAGAAAGATATGGCTCTTCGACTCATTTGAGGGACTACCCAGTCCCAGCGACAAGGATGGCGATGAAGCTCAAACCTGCGTATGGTGGTGCCACGGGGACCTATCAAAGGTCAAAACGATATGCCAGAAGCTGCGCGTTCCCGAGTCTCGCGTTCGCATTGTCAAGGGTTGGTTCCAGGATACGTTTCCCTCGGCGCAAATTCAAGACATAGCCCTGCTGCATATAGACGCAGACTGGTATGAAAGCGTCAAATTGTGTCTGGAGAGATTCTACGACAGTGTCCAACCTGGGGGATTCGTAGTCATCGATGACTATGGACACTGGGAGGGCTGCAGAAGGGCGACCGATGAGTTTCTGAAAGAGCGGTCTCTTGATGTGAGGCTGGTTCGAGTTGATTATACGGGTCGCTATTTCCGAAAGCCCCTTTCCCCGTTGACTTAGATGGGGTGGGTGCGGCCGCAGTGCGGACACTTGATTGTGGCCCTCTTGAGCTTGGCCGGCACCTTTAACTTGGTGCCACAATCGCAGGTAATAGTCTTATAGTCGTTCATCCGCCACATCAGGTCTGAGACCTCGCGAGTGCGCTCGAGCTTGCTGGGTTCGGGCTCTCTGGGCACGGCTTCTGGCTCGGCTGCCCGCAGGCCGACGGCTCCGGCGCTGGCGATCGCGGCGGGCTGAATAACCCCCCTGCCACCCTTGTGTGCCTGCCGGAAAGCAGCGTCGTAGTCGCCAAGGGAGGCGCCCCCGGCCATGGAGCGCAGGATACGTATCCGCTCTGAGATAGGTGGGTGGGTGCTGCTGAGGTCGGTGGCTGGTCTCCCCTTTTTGCGGAAGGGATTAATGATATACATCGGGGCTGTAGCCTGGTTAGCCGACTGCAATTGTGCGGTTGAAGCACCAAGCTTCTCCAGTGCGGAGGCCAGTCCTTCCGGGTACCTGGTATATTGGGCAGAGGTGGCATCTGCCAGGTATTCCCTCTTCCTGGAGATGGCGAAGTAGATCAGTCGAGCGAAAATCGGCGCCAGTATCATCAACGCTATTCCTATGATGAGAATTATTCCCCCCGCGCTGCCTCCCCCTGAGCTTCTCCTGCCGCCACTCATGGAGCTGAAGAAGAGCATGTATGTACCGTAATAGGCCAGAATGACGATAGTCCCCAGAAGGATGCTGCACAACGACATCAACAGCACATCGCGGTTCTTTACGTGGGCTATTTCGTGTCCGATGACGCCCTGCAGCTCATCGCGGTTGAGTTTCTGCAGCAGGCCAGAGGTGATAGCTACGGACGCCCGCTTGGGGTCTCGGCCGGTGGCGAAGGCATTCAGCGCTGGGTCGTCGATGATGTAGATGTTGGGCATTTTCTCCAGCCCCGAGGCGATTTTCATCTCCTCGACTACGTTGTAGAGCCGGGGGTGGTCATCGCGCTCGATTTTCCTTGCTTTGGACAGCGCCAGCAGTATACTGTCTCCCTGGAAGAAGGCGACCAGGTTCATCACCCCCCATATCACAAGGGCTATGAACAGGCCCGCCACACCGCTATCCAGAAAGGCCAAGCCCAGGAAATAGCCAATCAAGAGCAGCACCGCCAGCATCCCTGCTACCAGTACTGCTGACCTGATCTGATTAGCTCTGATCTGTTGCCACATAGCTAGGTGTCTCCGGGCTAGGTGAAACTCACCTTGGGTGCTTCCCTCTCCGTGGGTACCTCAACCTCGAAGAATTCGTCGGCTTGGAAACGAGCTATGCCCGCTACTACATTGGAGGGGAACATCTGCGTCTTGTTGTTGTAACCCAGCACTGAGTCGTTGTAGAACTGGCGGGAAAAGCTTATCTTGTTCTCAGTAGAGGTCAACTCCTCCTGGAGAGCGAGGAAGTTCTGGTTGGCCTTCAGGTCGGGGTAGTTCTCGACCACGGCCAGCAGCCGGGAAAGCGCCCCGCTGAGATCAGCCTCAGCTTTGGACTGGGCGCCAACTCCCTTACCGATTGCCCCCAGGGCCAGGTTGCGGGCATTGGTGACTGATTCCAAGGTCTCTCGCTCGTGCGCCGCATACCCTTTGACTGTCTCCACCAAATTGGGGATGAGGTCGTGCCTTCTCTTGAGCTGCACATCTATCTGCGCCCAGGCGTTCTTCACCTGGTTGCGCAGCCTTACCAGGCTGTTGTAGTTTAGAGCAAACAGGATGATAAGCACTACCGCGATACCGATTAGGACCCAACCGAAAATAGGCATGAAACACCTCCGTAATAGTTTCCTTTATGGCTGGCCTCAAGGCTTAAACCAAAATCGAGAGGAACGTGCTATCCCTGCCGCTGCTTCCCGGCCTGGTTAGTCCCGGGCTCTGAACACCTCTCCCAGGAAGGTGAGAACGCGTCCTTGTGAGTCCGCCTTCTCGGATGGCCTGTCGGATAGCTGTGTTATCAACTGCCCGACCTCCCCCTTGTCAAACCACAGCCCGTCTCCCCGTGGGCAGGCATCGATGAGCACCTCTGGTTGGTGCCCCACGGTTGCCTTCTTCATTTTCTGGCGGCAGATGGGGCACTTCCGCTTCTTCTCCGATGACCTGGCCTCAGGTGAGGTGAGGATAGTATCCAGAGACAAGCTGGACCCTTCCAGTTGCATGGTCTCCAGCAGAAGCTCCAGCTCCCCGGCATCGAACCAGACCCCTGAGCATTCCGTGCAGTAGTCAAGCTCGATATTCTCATGCTCAACCACTATCATCAAATTGCTGCAGGCAGGACACTTCATGGCGGTGATCTCTGAAAGGCGCTCTCCTAAGTGTAAGTAAAGGGCGAAGCTATGTCAAGGGAGCAACCCAAGTCGTTCGGCGTACTCAAGGTTGATAGAAGTTTTCTCATGCCATAACTAGCTGAAGGCCAAAACTTGACAAATGGAGCAAAATAGTGTAGTCTGCTTAACAAGCAAGGCTTGATAAGCTATGAGGGGGTGGCAGTGAATTATACGTTGAGAGACCCAAAAGAGTTCTTCAATGCTCATGTTCCAAAGGAACTGCAACAGGACATAGTGCGGGCTGTTCTTCGCGGGTACGTAGATGCTAATGACGAAATACGGTTCGCAGAATATCAACAGGAAGAGGCTCATGACCTGTTTCCCTATGTTCGACGGTGCAGGATTGACAGATACTTGCGGCAACTTTCGATGAAGCATCCTGAAGTTGATACGCGCGCTGAGTTAAATACTGCGCGGAACAGTTATCACACTTACATCAGGTCAGGCGATGTCATGCTCACAGCTTCCGTTGTAGACAGGCCAACCGACCTAGCCCGCGAGGCGCAGTTTAGGAACGAGTACGCGGGTCGTCAAACGAGGTTTGACGTTGATGCTGAAAGGAATACCTTGAAGGTCATGAACAGTCCACCTCCGTTGGATGGTCTGCTCTACGGGATTATTCTACATGGCCCAGATAAGGAGAATCGAACGCTCCCCGCGTTTATCCGAGTCGCTTTTCCGGATAGGTGTTGCTCCTCATACATTGACCATGTCGACTTGGATTTACCGTATGCTGAAGTTGTAGAGGAGATGTGGCTTGGTCGGGCAGAAGTGGTGGCAGATGAGGCTGAGGTTAAGCTGCGCGATGCTATACGCACTCGGCAATCACAAGGACGGCTGCTATGAAGCTTGGCACACCCAGTTTCGTCGGTGCACGGCTTAGAGAGGCACGTGAAGCGCGCGGGTTGACGGCTGTGACTCTTGCTGAACTACTTGGAGTGACACGCGCAGCCGTTTCTCTTTGGGAGACGGGTAACGCCTCGCCACACCCAGACATAATGCACAAGATAGCAGATAAACTCAAGTTGCCAGTGCCCTTCTTCTTGATGCCATTCAGCGAAACAAAGCTGGATACGGTGTTTCACCGCTCCATGAGTTCAGCAACCAAGGCCGCACGATTGAGAGGTGAGCGCCGCTACGAGTGGCTGAGCAAGATTATCGTGTCCTACCTACGGGAGTTTGTAGATTTCCCACGAGTCAATCTCCCGTGTTTTGAATTGTCGGTAGAACCGAAGAACTTGCCTGAGAGCGAAATTGAAGCAATTGCGCTTAATGTTAGGCGGTTTTGGGGTCTTGGTGACGGTCCCATAAGCAACGTGATACTCCTTCTCGAGAACAACGGTGCGCTCGTCACGAGAATTGAACTAGGTGCGTCTACTCTAGATGCTTTCAGCGCATGGTGTTCGTCGGATAGCACACCGTACATTGTCTTGGGCACCGAAAAAAGTTCCGCAGTTCGGTCTCGATTCGACGCTGCCCATGAGTTAGCGCATCTTGTCCTACATAGGTATTTAGATAGGACGAGTCTCAACAATGCTAGTGACTTCAGATTGATAGAGGACCAAGCCAATAGGTTTGCCTCGGCTTTTCTGGTTCCGAACACGGCGTTCGCTGAGGATTTGTACGCTTCGAACCTCGATATTCTAAGAGCCTTAAAAGATAAATGGCGTGTGTCTATTGCAATGATGATAAAAAGGGCGGATGACTTGGGTTTCCTGTCCAAACAAAGGGCACGGCGTATGTGGGTAAATTACAACCGTCGTGGTTGGAGACGGCAAGAGCCTATGGATGATGAACTTGAAGTGGAACAGCCACGTGTATTGAGGAGGGCATTTGAATTACTCTTGGGGGAGGGAGTCCAGGCACCAGAGCAACTCTTGTCCGCACTGCCCCTTGCCCCAAACGATATTGAGGAGCTTGCTAACCTGCCGCACGGGTTGCTCCGCAAATCGCTCCCACTCGTAGAATTAAAGAATTACGTTCAGGGTGTGCAGAAGGAAACCACAGCTGACAGTGATTTCGCCAGCTTACAACGCTATAGTACAGACCAAGTTCCCTACTCCAAGAATTAGATGTCTGAAACAACGCGCTGATGAGAACGTTCGCATAGGCATAGAAATGAACCAAAATCTAAGAGAACAACCTGAGTACTTGGGCTGGTGTCAAGCTTTGGAACTACAAGACCTCTTGGTAGACCTCCAGGGTCTTCTTTGCTGCAACTTCCCAGCTAAAAGAGTCCTCGATCCTTTTTCTGGCAGCGTCGCCCATCCTTTGTCTTAGCTGCTTGTCTGCAAGGAGGCGTTTTATCGCTGCCGCCAGCGCAGGGGGGTCTGCCGGCGGTACAAATACCCCGGTCCCATGCTCTCCCACTATCTCAGGTAGCGCCCCCGCCCTGGTGGCTACGACAGGAGTACCGCAGGCCATGGCTTCCGCCGCGGGCAGTCCAAAGCCCTCGTAGAGAGAAGCGGTAACCGCGATCTCCGCTGACGAATAGAGCCTGACCAACTCATCTGCGCCTATATGCCCGGTGAAAGTAACCCTATCAGCGATCCCAAGTTTCTGTACCAGCTTGGTACGATACCCGTCATCGGGACCCTGTATACCGACAACCTTGACCTTCACGTCGACATCGCCCTTTAGTAGCTGTACCGCTTTCAACAGGAAGGGAACGCCCTTTTTCTTGTCCTCCGTTTTGCCCACTATGACCAGGCTATTGGGCTCTTTCTCGACGTGATCGAGTCTCCTGAAAATCCCGGTATCGATCCCGTTGTGGACTATCCTCACTCTGTGCTCGGGCAATTTGAAGGCGCGAATCGCATCCTCTGCCGAGGTTTTGGATACCGTTACCACTCTGTCCATTCTCCTGCTCACCACGCCCTGCATGATGAGGAAGGAGTAGAATATCGTGCGTCTGAACCTGGTCAGCCAGCTCCTGACTTCGGTCAGGGAGGCTGCCATATCGACGGAGATGGGGTGATGTATGGTGGCGACGATGGGCACCCCCAGGCTCTTGGCCAGAAGAAGGCCGTAGCCCAGCGTCTGGTTATCGTGAATGATGTCGAACCTCTGCCTGGACATGAGGTCGCGCAACTTCAGGTATGCCCTCATGCTGAAGGTGAATATGTCGGGGAACATCCCGATATGCACCGCAGCAGCCTCGTAGAGATTGATGGGGGTGAACATTCGTAAAGGGCTCGACAGCGAAGAGAAGCCGTTTGTCTCGTATAAATTGAGCGCTTCGAGCTTATGTAGCGTGACGCCCTCAGGGGGCGTGGGGTAGGGGGGGCCTGCGATCACGTGGACCTCGTGACCCAGCTCATGTAGCGCTTTGGCCAGGTAGTAGACGTAAACCCCCTGGCCGCCGCAGTACATGTTGCCCCTGTAGGTTAGGAGGCATATTCGCATTTGCGACCTTTATAGGCGATGCCGGGCAACTTGTCAAGCTGTGGCTGGCCTCCTAATGCGTGGATTGTGTTGGTTACAGTCTTTCGCATGGTTTCGCATAAGACCCCCTCCCTCTAACTCCCTCCCGCCAGGGGAGGGAGGATTACGAATACCTCTCCCTTGACGGGAGAGGCTGGGTGAGGGTGAATTCCCCCTCCCCTTAATCCCCTCCCTTCAGGGGGGTAACGACTTCAATTGTTTTTGAAAAGCTCCTTGTGCTATACTCCCCGTCAGAGGCGAAGAGATGTCCCTAGACCTCAACCAGGTGGCAGCCCAGATCGATGGCATGGCAGCGAGCCTCAAAGCAGACGAGGAGAATTGGAAAGGACGCCTCGGGCGTGCTTTGGAGATGCTCCATCTTCAGTCCGCTGATCTTGACGCCTTAAGGAAGAAAATTGAAAGCAGCAAGACCTCCTGGCTGGTCGCGGGAGTCTCTGGCCAGCTAGCCGGGAGCCACCAGCCCCCTTCGTGCCCCCATGACTTCGCCGTGATCGCCAGCGACGGCTCTCACATCGACGTTGACCGCCATAGCCCGGCAAGGTGTTACCTGATAAACATCGGCAGCGCCACCCTGCTCTACGGGCAGAACCCGGACGCTATTCTGCGCAGCCAGCCTACCCTCTATGCCAGCAATGAAGACCTGACCATAGTGAACCCTGTGGGCAGCGACGAACAGCGTGTGGAGGGTGGTCTACTGGGGATTAAGCGCGCGGTTGCCGAGTGCCTGGCTCTGGCCGAGCTGGGCGAAGAGCTCTCCCCAAAGCTCCCCGCCGTCGCCCTGCTCGATGGATCGCTCATCATGTGGGGGCTGGCGGGACATGCTTACCCCGAATATGTCAGGGCGGAATTGCTGGAGAACGGCTTTCTTCCAGCACTGGATAGAACGAAGGAGGTCAGCCAGAAAACGGGGTTGGCGCTTGCCAGCTACATCAGTCTTCCCCGGAGCACGGATGTGGTCAACGCGCTCAGGGTGGCTATATGTCCCTACGACCCGCCCGACTGCGACCGTCACTGCCCTCGAAGCTCGCCATCATCGAAGAGAGAGTGCGACGCCGTTGCCGGTGTCCGGGACCGCGACCTCTTCTCCGCCCTCCTTGAGCCAGGTGAAAGGTCGCCAACCTTCGTCAGCCGTTCTTCCGTGGTGCGAGATTACTACGGCGACCACGAGGTTCGCTTCTTTTACCTCAAGGCCGACGGCGAGATCGCCCGGGTAGAGTTCCCGCGCTGGGTGGAGGAGCGGGGGCTCGTCGATCTGGTTCACGCCCTGATACTGGACCAGTGCCGCCGCGGCCAGGGCTACCCCGTTGCCCTCAGCGAGTCCCATGAGCAGGCGGTGGTGACAGGCGCCGACCGCGAGCATTTTCGGTACCTTGTCGAGCTCGCCCTGGCCGAGCACCGGCTGCCGACAACGACCTCGGAGAAAAGCAGGAGCAAGCGCACCAGGTGGATTTAGAGAGTTTTGCCATCGAGACATTCAGATGTCTGAGCATCTAGCTGTCTGGCAGCCAGAGGAACGAGGTAGTCTTTGTGAACCATCTCTTCGGGATACTCTTTGTGGGGCTCCTCGCATCATTGGGTGCGGTCTTCGTTTTTTCTTGCTCGGTTTTGCCGGATTCCGCAACTCCCGATGTTGTTCAAGACTATACGTACAGGGTAGTCAATACCTATCCGCATGACCGAGATGCTTTTACACAGGGATTGGTTTTTGCAGATGGCGTTTTATATGAAGGAACAGGGCTTCGCGGACACTCCACGTTGCGTAGGGTGGAATTGGAAACCGGAGACGTCTTACAAACTCGTGAGCTGCCAGCTCAATTCTTCGGTGAAGGCGTGACCCTTTACAGGAACAGGATCATCCAGTTGACCTGGCAGTCAAATGTCGGGTTTGTCTACGATGAAGTGAGTTTTGAGTTACTGCAAGAGTTCAATTATCCGACTGAAGGCTGGGGCATTACGCATGATGGAAAGCGTTTGATAATGAGCGATGGTACCTCAACATTGCATTTCTTGGATCCTGAGACCTTTGAGGAAATCGGTCGCATTGAGGTGCTTGACAGGGGCAGTCCTGTGACCAGACTCAATGAACTGGAATACGTTCGAGGAGAGGTCTACGCCAATGTCTGGCAAACGGACCTCGTCGCAAGGATTGCACCTCAGACAGGTCAAGTGACTGGATGGATAGACCTCAAAGGACTTCTGGGTCCGGAAGACCAGGGTGAGCCGGTTGACGTTCTCAACGGCATTGCCTATGACGCAGATAATGACCGGTTGTTTGTCGCCGGGAAGTTGTGGCCTAAGCTCTTTGAGATTGAGCTGATTCCTCTGGAATGACCATACCGAAGAGGCGCTTGAGTTTGTAGGGAAGAAGGACAGATGGTATACGACCCGCAGAAGCACCAGCGCCGTTCGATTCGCCTGAAGGGATATGATTATAGCCAGCCAGGGGCGTATTTTGTGACCATCTGCACCCAGAATCGCGAGTCTTTGCTGGGCGAAATTGTGGAAGGTAAGATGATGCTGAATGAATACGGTCGGGTGGTGGCGGGATGCTGGGTGTGGTTGGCAAAACAATACCCATATGTGGAATTGGACGAATGGGTCGTGATGCCAAATCACGCACATAGCATTCTAATTCTATCTGGTAGGGGCGGTTCGCGAACCGCCCCTACGCGAACCGCCCTTACGCGAACCGCCCCTACCAAACCATTGGGACGGTTGGTGGGAGCATTCAAAACCGTATCCACCAAACGGATCAACCAAATCCGCAACACGCCGGGCACGCCGGTATGGCAACGTAATTATTACGAACACATCATCCGCAATGAAGATGAATTGAACCGCCTCCGCCAGTACATACTTGACAACCCTGTACAATGGGATATGGACGAGAATAACCCTGTAGGGGCGGTTCGCGAACCGCCCCTACGCGAACCGCCCCTACAGCGAGGAGAATTGGTTTGTCAGCCAAAATCGGCGAGGTGATCGAGGCCGGCACGGGCGAGTTTGTGGCCGAGTGCTATGAGCTCCACACCCCCCCACCCCTGGGCAGCCTGGTGAGGACCACCGATGGGGAGGTGGAGATATACGGCGTGGTCTACAACGCCTCTACCGTGAGCATAGACCCCGGACGCCGCCCCCTCGCCCGCGGCAGGGAGGAGTCGGAAGAGGGCAACATCTATCGTCAGCACCCGCAGCTCTCGAGGCTGCTGCGCACTACCTTCGATACCCTTGTCGTCGGACATGGCCAGGGGGATGAGCTTTACCACTACCTCCCGCCACGGCCGCCCCGCGTCCACAGCTTCGTTTACCTCTGCGAAGGGGACGAGGTGCGCCGGTTTACCCAATCCCTTGATTTTCTCGCCATCTTGCTCAGCGCCAGGGCGGGATCGGTGGACGAGGTAGTCTCCGCCTGCCTGCGCCAGGCAGCCGCGGCCCATGAGGACGAACGCGCCTTCCTGGTGAGGGCGGGGAAGGAACTGGCCGTCCTGCTTGGCGGCGAACTCAACCGGCTCAATGCTATCTTGAGGAGGATTAAGCTGTGAACGAGGCAAGTGTGCAGGGAGATCGTCTGGGCATTGTGGTCGGCGGCTCGCTGACCGGCGGAATGGAGGTCAAGCTGGACAGCGCCGTCCCCATCGAGGAGATGGCGGTGGGACGCTACGTGGTCATCGAGGGGCAGAGGAGCCGCTTCTTCGGCATGATCACCGATGTCAGCCTGGGAACCATCGACCAGCAACTTACCATAACGCCACCCGATGTCACCGACCCGTTCATCGCCGAGGTTATCGCCGGCACCAGCACCTATGGCAAGCTCCAGGTCACGCCCATGCTCACCATCAGCGGCGATGCCGTGAGCATACTCGAAGGCCCCCAGCCGGTGAAGACAGTGCCCGCCCATTTCTCGGCGGTTCGCCAGGCTTCGGAGCAGGACGTGGAGCTGGTATTCGGTCGGGAGGACGAGAGACATTTTTATGTGGGCACACCCCTGGATATGGAGACCAAGGTCTGCCTCAACATCGCTGAGTTCGTCAAGCGCTCCAACGGCGTCTTCGGCAAGAGCGGCACCGGGAAGACCTTCTTAACCAGGCTCCTCCTCATCGGGATGGTGCAGAAGAAGGCAGCGGCCAACCTCATCTTCGATATGCACAACGAGTATGGCTGGGAGGGCACCAGCGAGCACGTGCCTAACGTAAAAGGGCTCAAGCAGCTTTTCCCCTCGCAGGTGGCCGTGTTCGCACTGGACGAGGAGAGCGCCCGCCGCCGCAAGGTGAGCACCGACTACATCGTGGAGATCGGCTACGATGAGATCGAGCCCGAAGACATCGCGCTGCTGCGGGAAACCCTGAACCTGACCCAACCGGCGATCGAGGCGGTTCACCAGTTTGCACGCGAGTTTGGCGAACAGCGCTGGCTAGAGGGGTTTTTCAGCTTGAGCGGCGGCGAGGAGACCAAAGACCTGCTCACAAGGCTGAACATCCACGAGAGCAGCTACCGCAACCTGCGCCGCGGCCTGGACAGATTGGGGAGGCTTCCCTTCCTGGTGCCCCGTGCACGGGACAACTCGGTGCAGCGAATACTGGAATATCTGGATCGAGGCGTGAACGTGGTCCTGGAATTCGGAAGATATACCGATGTTACCGTCTACGTGCTGGTGGCCAACATCCTCACCCGCCGCATCTACGCCCAGTACCGTGAGCGGACGGAAAAGGCGATGGGGGAGAAGGTAGCCCAACCCCACCCTCTGGTGATAACCATCGAGGAGGCGCACAAGTTCCTCAACCCCGAGGTTGCGGAGCAAACCATCTTCGGCCAAATCGCCCGGGAGATGAGGAAGTATAACGTAACCCTTCTGGTGATAGACCAGCGCCCCAGCGGTATCGACGACGAGGTGATGTCACAGATCGGGACCAAGGTGACCTATCTTCTGGACAACGAGAGGGATATCGACAGCGTGCTCATGGGTGTCTCGGGGAAGAGCGAGCTAAAGACGGTGCTCTCCAAGCTGGAAGCTAAGCAGCAGGCGCTCATCTTCGGCCACGCGCTGCCGATGCCTGTGGTGGTCAGAACCAGGGAGTACGGCTCAGCCGAGTCATACAAAGAGTTCGGCTTTCGAGACGCAGCAGAACTCAAGAGAAAGGCAGAGGAAGAGATAAAAGACCTCTTCTGAGCCCTGGACAAACCCCTTCCTCTTGCGCTCTATGATTGGCCCTGCTCCCGCCTTGCCTGGATTCTGGGGAGAACCAGCACATCTATAAGAACCATCACTATTCCCAGACCGATCAACAACCAGGGGATAACGGTCCTGAACCAGAGGAGCATGGTGTGAGCGCTGCGACCGATGTCCATCAGATCCTCGATCGTGTCCTCGGCGTACACGACCACGCTTCTGTAGACCTCCTCCACACCCAGACCCAGCCCGGTCATATCCAAGCTCCTGATGACGAGGCTTTCTTCATCAACTACGGTGCCGCTTGATGGTTCGACCCACATCGTGATCTCCGCCTTGGTCAGGTACTCGTCCATATTGAAGGCCTCAGGACTAGGGCCAAGCGGAATGTTCTCTCCACTGACCTCGATAACGAGAACCTTCAGCCCCCGGAAGTCCTCCTCCCTCACGACCTTCGCCGGAAGAGGCCCCCTGGCAGACGGGTGATACAGCTCGAAGCTATCCCCCACCCCCAGCCTCGGCGGGGGCGACCAATATCCCTCCCGTCCTCTCTCATCAACCTCTGGGTTGAACTTGCGACTCTTTCTGTCTACCGCAAGCACGCTCGGGTCTGCATATCTATATGAAACGTCCTCCCCGGTGTCGGTCCTTTTGAATTCCATAGTTTCGGAGATGAGCAGCGCACCGTCTGCAGTGCCGTTGGCTTTCCACTCCCTGTGGATTCTTACCGGGAATTCATCAACTTCCTGGGCCATAGGATTCGTGACCGTAAAGGTGCCATCGAAGTCGAATTCCTCATCAAGGTCCAAAGGTAGTTGCTCAAGCCAGGGGAAGATGACCGTGATCCACAACACGCCCAGGATTACCAGAAGTACCCCGACTATTGATACGATAAAACGCCTTTTTCGTTTTCCCTCAGTGGCCATAGTCCACCTCCAATGAAGAAGTTACAGCTTGGACATTGAGTTTGCTTTCCGATTTTAGGCTGTCGAGTTCCCAAATGTCAAGTTTTCAAGCGGAGCACGCGTTCCCTCGGAAATACAGAAAACCCCGGGATCGAAAGGCTTGAGGTGTCGATTGAGTCTATTGCGGCAATTTAGTAACGATATCGCCCTATTTTGGTGCCTGTGACTAAATACCCAGGGTTTGAGACGTCAGTTTGGGAAAAAGGGGGTTATCAGACTTTGACTCTCCTATGCCGCACCCTCGTCACCGCGACTATTGCCGCAAAGCTGATGACTAGGAGA
>CAYVES010000018.1:12251-24141 GCA_964449845.1 uncultured Dehalococcoidia bacterium | reverse complement strand
GCGCTGGAGCTTTTCAAGATATACGGGATGAAGAAGGTAAGCATAAATGACATAGCCAGCAGGGCCGCTGTCTCTCCGGTTACTATCTACAATCATTTTGGCAGCAAGGAAGAGCTGGTGCGTGATGTCGTGAAGCAACTTATCCTGAGTCTGCAGCAGAAATACCAGGCAATCATAGAGGGCGAGAAACCATTCCTGGAGAAGCTGGAGTCCATAATCTTCGACAAAACGGAGATAGCCCGCGATTATAACGCGGAATTCATACAGAGGGCGATCTCAAATGACCCGGAAATCCAGCAGTTCATCAATTCAATCTGGGAGACGAAGGTCACCCAGATGATGATTGATTTCTTTGAAGAGGGCAAGAGGCAGGGCTACATCGATCCGGAGCTGTCCCAGGAAACCATCCTTCTGTATACTGAGATATTCCGTCAGGGCATAACGGCTCACCCCGGTTTGTTTGCGGCGCCGGAGCAAAACGAAAAGCTGGTTCGGGAGTTATCGTATCTCTATCTATATGGGGTGATGGGGAGAAGAGACGAGAAACCGTGACTATCAAGGGATGACCGAAAGGAGCTAACGTGGCCCCAGATGCGATTGTTGCCGAGGAACTAGCCTACTGGTACGGCGAGCTTGTTGCGGTGGACCACATCAATTTCAATGTGGCTGAGGGGGAGATACTGGGCTTCCTCGGCCCCAATGGCGCTGGCAAGACAACCACTGTCAAGATGCTCACCGGGCAGCTCAAGCCCAAAGCGGGACGAGCGATGCTTCTGGGTATGGATGTTGCCCACTATCCTCAGAAAGTGCAGGGGGAGATTGGCGTCTGCTTCGAGAACACCAATCTTTACGAGCGGATGAGCGCCTTGGAGAACCTGCGACTGTTCGCCCGCCTGTTCGGCGTTCGCTCTTTTGACGCCTATGCTCTGCTCGAGAGGGTGGGCCTGGCCGGTCGGGAGAAAGACCGGGTTGAGAACTATTCAAAGGGCCTGAAGCAGCGCCTCATGGTGGCCCGTGCCCTTGTCAGCCGGCCCCAGATTCTGTTTCTCGATGAGCCTACCTCCGGGCTTGACCCGACATCAGCCGAGGCCATCAGGAACATCATTCTTGAAGAGCGTGAGCGGGGAGCCACCATTTTTCTCACCACGCATGACATGATGGAGGCCGATAAGCTTTCCGACCGGGTGGCCTTCATGAACCAGGGTAAGATAGTGGCCCTCGATACCCCGCATAACCTCAAACAGCAGTATGGCAGGCGGGCCCTTAAGGCCGAGGTTTCCAACGAGAGTGGCGAGCTCGAAATGCGCGAAATCACCCTGGATACCCCTCGGACGCCAGAGGCTATCCACGAGCTATTCGCTCAGGAGAAAGTGGTCACCATCCACAGCGAGGAAGCGACTCTGGAGGACATCTTCATCAAGCTTACCGGGCGGAGGCTCACCGAATGAACTTCCGCATTATCCGTGCCCTGGTAGCCAAAGACCTCTCCCTTTTCTTCAGAAACCGGTTCTACGCGCTTGTGACCGCTCTAGGCATAGTAACCTATATAACGATATATCTTGTTATGCCGGGTTCAGTCGATGAGAAGCTGGAGATAGGCCTCTATGCGCCGGTGGTGCCACCGGTCCTTGAGCAGTTACCGGAAGAAGGTGTGGAAATTCAAGCTGTTGAATCTGAGGAGGCTCTCATAGAAGCGGTGATTGAAGGCCAGTATGCAGCCGGGATGGCCCTGCCTGCGGACATAATGGACAAGTTTGCCTCGGGGCAGAAACCCCAGATTACCCTGTATTTCCACGCGGATGCTCCCGAGGAGGTAAAAGACGCCGTTGAGTTTCTGATAAGGGAACTGGCTTATCTGCAGACCGGGCAGCCCCTGGCAATCGAGACGTCTGTGGAGATCCTGGGCCGGGATATGCTGGGAGAACAGATACCGCCGCGGGACCGCATGCGCCCCCTTCTTGCGCTTGCCCTGATTATGTTTGAAACCATGGGCCTGGCCAGCCTGATCAGCGAGGAGGTTGAGCAGGGTACCGCCGAGGCTCTGCTGGTAACGCCCACGAGAGTAGGGGACCTGTTCGCCGCCAAAGGGCTCATGGGAGTCGGCCTGGCCTTCGCACAGGCCGTATTCTTCATGGCTATCGTTGGCGGCGTAAGCAGTCAGCCGCTCATTATTCTGACCACGCTGCTCCTTGGAGCCGTGCTGGTTACCGGAGCTGGCTTCCTCATAGCGTCGCTGTCTAAAGACATGATGTCAGTGATGGCCTGGGGCGCTGTCGTGATCATTATCTTTGTTATCCCCGCATTCGGCATTATGTTTCCAGGCACCATTTCAGGCTGGGTTAAGGTCATTCCCTCGTATTATCTGGCTGATACCATTCATCAGGCTGCGAACTTTGGCGCCGGCTGGGGTGATGTCTGGTCCAATTTGCTCATACTCCTGGGGTTCAACCTCGTCATCGTTTGGGGCGGTATTATGGCGCTGAGGAGGAAATTCGAATGAGCCTCAAGCGTGTGTCTGTTCTGCTGGGCAAGGAGTTCCTACACGGCCCTAAGAACTACATCTTCATCTTCGCCATCGTTGCCCCGATTATCATATCGCTGGTGGTCTCGCTGGTTTTTGGCACCCTGTTTACAGAGAAGCCCAAATTGGGAATAGTGGACGAAGGCAACTCCCAATTGGTAGCCATGTCCCAGGAACTCGATTCGGTTATCACCAAAGAGTACAGCACGGTTTCTGACATGAGAGGGGCGGTTGAAGGTGGCGCCGTGGATATGGGCATAGTACTCCCTCAGGCCTTTGACGACGCCGTTTCCCGGGGAGAAAAAGTGGAAATTGAGGCGTACATCTGGGGGGAAAGCCTGGCCAAAAACCGCACCATACTGCCGGTGACTATAGCCAACCTGGTAAGGGAACTGGGTGGCCAGGAGGTGCCTGTTGAGATAGAGTCCGTCACCTTAGGTGACGAAGTGAGTGCCCCCTGGAGTGACCGGCTGCTGCCGTTCATCGTCCTCGCGGCTGTTTTTTTAGGCGGGCTCATGCTGCCGGCAACCTCAATTATAGATGAGAAGCAGAAAAATACGCTGGAGGCGCTGGTCGTGACCCCGACAACAATTGGGGATGTTTTTATAAGCAAGGGACTCGTTGGCATCATTCTCAGTCTTGTCATGGGCACAGCAATCCTGATTCTGAACCAGGCTTTCGGTGCCCAGCCACTGCTGCTGGTTGGGGTGCTGGCGCTTGGGGCGATAATGGCGGTAGAGTTCGGCCTGTTGTCAGGGGCCTTGATAAAGGACATCACAACCCTGTTCGCCCTCTGGAAGTTCGCGGGAATCCTGCTGTTCGCCCCAGGCTTCGTCTACATGTTTCCCCAGATTCCCGAATGGGTAGGGCAGATTTTTCCCACCTACTACATTGTTCAGCCGATCGTTGACATAAGCCAGCGCGGGGGCGGCTGGCCTGAGATCGCGGTGAATGTTTTTGTTCTCATCGGGCTAAACTTGGTTCTGGCTGGCATAGTGGTGTTCGTTGCAAGGAAGACCATGCAGCATTGACTACAAGTGTGACATCTAACTCCTGTAAACATAAGGAAAGGGAGCCTACCAGGCTCCCTTATGCATTTACGGGTTTCCGCAGAAGTCACCATTGGACGAACATCGGAATGTTTGCCATTCCATGAGTATGTTTCAGTATCCTAATTCATCCTTCTAAGTAGGTTTGTCCGACCTAAGAAATTAAATTTTCCTTTTTGAGATACTCAATGCAATTAGGGATAATAAAATCTGGAACGATATCATATTTCATAAAGTCAAGATTAAACATGTAATCATTTTCGACGTGAAATTGTTCGTCAATATACTTTAGCAACGGGTCATCATTTATTCGCGACCTTAGATTCAACACACCAAGTATTACTCTAAATACTTGAAGACGAAAATAGGAGTTGCCTTCCTCGCAAAAACTTTGTAGTAAATATTCTTTAGTAAATATATTTTGAGAATAAGCGTCATAATCGAAATCGGCAATATAATGCTTGATAAGTTCTTCGCCTGCTTGAATTTCTTCTCTAATTAATTCAGTCCCATTTTTACGGTCTGGTTTTGTTTTTCCATGTAGCAAACAAGATAATAGATTGTAGGCGCAGTCATGTGCAGCACCACCATTAGATGGTGTATGTTCTAGCAGTTTCCTAAGGCTTGCTATTCTGTGAATTTTGTTTAGCTTATCATTTTTAGAGTTCTCGGCAAGAAGTATTGGCATAGATTTGATATCTTCGGCAGATATTATATGTTCAGAAATTATACCTTCTTTGTTTTGAAGGAAATAAGCGGAAGTGAACTCACTATTAGGTTTATTATTAATTATAAAATCAATAATGGGCTGCAAATCATGAGTAAGCATTAAAACGGTTCTTTTAGAAAAACTTTTTTTCCCAGAAAATAATCGATTAATGATTGCATATTTCTTATTACTATCGAATGATGATATTGGGTCATCCAAAATTATGATTTCCGGATTTTGACTTAAAGCGTAGTGCATAAACAGTACCAAAGCAAAGGCATTCCTTTCTCCCCAACTCAAATGCAGGTCAATATCTTCTACTTCAATTAGGTCTTGGGTTCTCGAAATGTAACTCAATATAGTCTTGGATGTGTTCTCAGAATTTTTTAATATTTCAAACTTATAATTAATACCTGCAGTAATTAAAAATTCATTAATATCCTTAACAGCTGCATTCTTTGCAGAGCCAATTAGATGCTTTAGATCACCAATTTCAATTTTTAACAATTCAGTTTCAGCCAAAACATCTCTAATTCTTTCATTAATGAACTCTACTAAATCCTTTGCCTTTTCATTGTTGAATATCTCAAGACTGGATGGGTCAATTATCAGCTTCTTTAGGTGCTCATCTAAATGGGAAATATCCTCGCTTCTAACTTGGTATGAGTTAAAGTTAACCACATCAGATATTTTATTTACTAGAAAGCTTAGCTCGTCGTAAAAGCGCTTGACCCAAAGCATAATTTCTCTTTCATCTGTCGTATGTTCAATGCATTGATAAAGTTTATAGTTTTTATTTTCATCCATATATTCTTGAACATCACTAAAATATGAAAGCATTTCGAGAATGTTTTTTACATTTGATTTTGTATATGATGAACTGAATAATTCCTTTTCATTCTCATAATCGTCTTTCAAAGCCAAAGTACAAAAGGGACAAATCTGATTGTCATCATAATTGGAGCCCTCGTTTTTCCAACCAACCCATTCCACTTTATATTCTTTGTCCATTAATGGCTGGAAGTTTTTAAGTTTATTAGGAAGCTTAAATATGCTCTCCGAGCTTGTAAGGCTCTTAAGAAGACCTGACCTTCGTAATGCGCCTGATGTCGTCTGTTGGAATCTGGATAAGACATTCCTGCCGATTGAGACGATTTTTTGTAAATCAGCATTTTGGTTGATTTCAACATGAATGTTTTTAAGTCTATCGTTAATCGAATTTTGTCGTTCTTCATATTCAGGTGTCTTTATGAATATTTCGAAAGCATTTTGAATTACTTCACTTTCTTGAAACACAAATGTATTTACAAATTCTTCGTTAAAAAGAAGTACGGTATTAACAGTCTCAGAAAGTTTACAGGTTGGTTCAATTTCACTTCCAAATGCTTTTAATGCAGAGAGATCTTCTTTTTTTGAGAACATGTTAATTGCTGCTGCAATAGTGGACTTTCCTATGCCATTCATGGCATAACGAATATTTAAATGATTTTTTCGTAATTGAATGTTGGCGGAAATAATGTTATTGCAATTGTTAACTTCAGCTTTTATCATTTTTGCCTCCAAAAGTAGATTCCGCTTCGGCAAGGCAAATGATGTTATAATTCTACATCTCTTTGGAATGTATTGTCAACGATGGTCGGAAGTGTTAATCTACCTCAACCATATAGAGTAAGATAATGGTTATATGTAAAAGGCAGAAAAATGGCCAACAGAAATACTAGAATAGAGGCACTTAAATCAGTTACAGGGCATTATTACATGCCTGAATCAATGCCATTAGTGCTGTGTGGCGCCCCTTCTGACCTCAGCGCCAAGCGGCTACCATTGCACAAACATGGGCATGACCACGTGGACGTAGTTGTCTTTGCCTACAGGGCGGATGACACCGGGGCTCGAGGACGTGGTGGCCTCGAGGGCTACCTCCTCTTCGGTGAGGATCCCCAGGACGTCCATCAAATACCTGCTATTGAAGGCGATCTTGGTTTCCTCTCCTTCCACGGCGGCGTCGACCTCTCCCAGGTTGTCCCCGACCTCCTCAGCCCTTGCTGAGATAGCGATCTTGCCTTTTCCATCCTTGGGCATTATCTGTAGCCGTACAATGCCGCTCCCATCCCGAGCGAAGATGGAGGCGCTTCTTGTCGCCATTAAGAACTCAGAGAGCTTGACCACGGCCCTGGTAGAATAGGCTTGGGGGATAAGCTGCTCATAGTTGGGGAAGGTGCCCTGGATTAGCTGGGATACCATCTCCACGTTTGTCAGCCGAAAAATCGTTTGACTCTTCTTGGGGTTGATGGTAAGTTCCACGGGCTCTCGCTGGTCGCTGATGAGGCGGTTTAGCTCTGCCAGGGAGCGTGCTGGGATAATGACCGACATCTTCTCGTCCACTGGGGCATCCAAAGAGAACTTGCGCACTGCTAATCTAAAGCCATCGGCGGCAGCGAGGGTAAGTTGGGCGCCGTCGAACTCGGCATCAACGCCGGTAAGAACGGGACGGGACTCCTCCGATGCTGCAGCAAACGCCACCTGGTTGATCGCCATCCTGAGTTCCTCGGGTTTTAGCTTGATGGTCACCCCTTCGGCAATCTTGGGGATGGGTGGGAAATCGGCGGGATCCAGTCCGCTGACACGCGCCTCATAGCGGGCACACCTCAACTCAAGGCTCTGGCTACGAGGAGGTAGAGTCATATCGATTCGGCCGCTGGGCAGAGAATTGACGAAATCGGTGACCAGTCTCGCAGGAATCGTAATTGTGCCCTCTTCCTCGATGGTAGCCCCGATCCAGCAGGTTATGGCGATCTCAAGATTGGTTGCGGCCAACTTGAGTTGGGAGCCCTCGGTTGCTATTAGGACGTTGCTAGTGATGGGCAAGACAGCCCTGGTGGCTACCGCCCGTCCCACCACCCCCAATCCTTTGCTCAGATCTTCTTGAGAACATGAAACCTTCATCGTGCACCCCCCGGACAGTGGCAGTAGTATACCCTCCACCACCTTTTGAGTCAAGGGGTAGGCGGGAGATGGGCTCTGTTATCCGCACCTTGCGGTGTCAGTGTGGTGTTACCTTCAATCGGCTTCAGCCAGCTTCGATGTAGCTCCATGACTATGAAATCGTTCCCCCTCCTGGTTACTCGCCCGCAGGCAATGAATCCACACTTCTGGAAGCATCGCTGCGCTCTAACATTCCATTCCAGGGTATTCAGGTAAATCCTATCTATATTTGTCTCCTTGAAGATATGGCAGACCACGGTGGTTACGGCATCAGTCCCATAGCCCTTCCCCCAATATTCTCGTTCACCGATCATGATACCTAGTTCCGCCTGCCTCCTGCCATCATCTATGTCATAGTACATACAGTTCCCGATATGCTTACCGTTGTCGAGGCTGTCGATAGCAAACCGGCGTCGCCGTCTGTTCGTGGTTTGCAGCTCGTCGGCGTAGTAAGCCACATACTCTCCGTAGGACATCGTCAATGGCAATACCGCGTCCAGGCGAGCCAGATCGGCATCACATCGCCAGGCATAGTCCTTCGCAGCATCAGCGATCCGCTTCTCCCGCAGTACCATCTTTTCCCCTATCAACACCTTGGCTACCCCCCCCTATAATTCTAATAGGTTGCACAATAGTCAGTCAACCGACCTAGTATGACTCCGATAGCCGGGACATTACCAAGCTCCCGTCGGTGGGTGGGTGGGGATGAATAGCGTAGGCAAACGATTCCACTGGTCTTGTTAGACAGCGAACGACTCCAATGATATACTATCAAAAATCGAGCATGGAGCGGAGTTTGAGCCAGAGTAAGCACCTCATTCTGTCCCTCGACCTCGGTGGTACGCAGTTTCGCCTCGCTTTAGCAGATGAAAAAGGGGAACTCCTGAGGCGCTACTCAGCGCTCATCTATTCTGAGCAGGGGCCTGAGCAGGCTATCAGGCGAATCAAGGACGCCATAGCAGAGATGCTCTCAGACATGGACGTGGTTGCGCTGAGGGGCATGGGAGTGTCTGCTGCCGGACTGGTCACACCGGGAACAGGGGTGTTGCTCACCTCCCCTAACCTTCTCAGTTGGTATAACACCCCCCTGAAGGAGATCTTGGAACATGAGTTTCAGTTTCCCGTTTGGGTGGGCAATGACGCCAACCTCGCTGCGCTGGGTGAGCGCAGATTCGGCGCTGGCAGGGGCAGCGACGACCTTGTCTATCTGACGATCAGCACCGGTATCGGAGGTGGGGTGATTACGGGAGGCAAGCTACTTCTGGGCTACTCCGGCTTCGCCGCAGAACTGGGGCACATGACCATAGACCTCAACGGGCCGAGATGCAACTGTGGCAGCGTGGGCTGCCTGGAGGCAATGGCCTCCGGCACCGCAATCGCTCGCCTCGCTTCGGAAAGGCTCTCCACTGGAGAGGTGAGCGCTATCACCGACCTGGTCGCTGGGGACCTAACCAAGGTAACTGCTGAGGTGGTATGTGAGGCAGCCAGTGCCGGCGACGCCGTGGCCTGTGCGGTTATGCATACCGCGGCGACTAACCTGGGCGTCGGGGTGGCCAACCTGGTTAACATATTCAATCCCGAGCTGGTCATCATAGGGGGCGGCGTTTCAAACGCCGGAGAACTCCTCTTTGAACCCGTACGCCAGGTCGTTGCCGAGAGGATTATGCCTGACATTACAGTGCGCATCGTCCCGGCTGCCTTGGGCGACAATTCCTGTCTACTGGGCGCCGTGGCCCTGGTCCTGGAGAACATCTCTGGCTAAAGGCTTGAGGGGTCCTCCCAAAATCCCATCTCCTCCAGTGCTTCCTGTGACGCCTGGCGGATTGGCTCCTCCGAGCTGTCCAGGCACCGTTGCAGTCCCTCTCTCGCTTCGCTGCCTCCGATTTGTCCTAGAGCCTCAATAGCGGAGATCTGGACCTCTGCATCACCATCGCGCGTGAGTTCTATTAGATGGGGAACAGCCTCCTCCGCCTCGAGTTCCGTGCAAGCCCTTACTGCCTCAAACCTCAGTTGAGGGTCAGGACTACGAAGCTCTTTTAGAAGTACTGGCAGCCAGCCGGGATTGCAGTTGCGGCCCATGGCGTACACGGCGCTGACCTGAAACTCAAGGGTGTCGCTTCGGTAGGCCAGGCGGATCATCTCCTCTACTTGCGGCTTGCTCAGGGGGCTGATCGCTTCCAACACCCTGCGGCGCACATTGAGCTGTTCATTCCCCTTGTTGAAGGCGGTGCGCAAGGCCTCCTCAACCTTCTCAGCGTCGCTTTCCGACAGCTTCCCCAATTCGGCAAGCATGGCAAACCTACCGAGACCATCAGCGGCAGCAGCCCGCACCGAATCCTCTGCATCCTCCAGAAGCAAGCTGACCAACGGGTCGATCAAAGAGCGTTCTTCACACGCCCAGAGCCCCTCAATGGCTTTCACTCTCACCTCGCCGTCGGCATCGGTAAGGCAGGAGCGGAAGACATCATCAAAGTCCAGTTCGAAGTTGTCCTCAGCAAGCTCCACCAACCGCCCAACTGTCTGCCTTCGCCGCGCAACATCTATGCCAGGCCACTCTCTGCTGAGAACATCCTCTTCTTCTGGTGAGAGATCTGAGAGGTTGGCGAGCTTTGAGATAACCATGGGCTTGCCAAGGTCACGCAGTTCCGCCAAATATTGCTCCAGGGGTGAAGACATATCGCCCTCCCCAATTCGGCATTGCTGAACTGTTCTAAATCAACACCCCACAATTCTTAAATACTAATTCCTAAACTCTAAACAATATCAAATATTCCAATTTCAAATGCTGCAAATCCTCTGAGCTTTGGGCATCTGGGTTTTGAATTTGTTTAGGATTCAGAGTTTCGTAATTAGGATTTATTTCCGGGGACATCCCCTATTGCCTCGCTCATTGTAGCAGGAGGCTATTCCTTGGTCGATACCGCAAGGCGGGTACAATAGATATGCGGGATGCGCAGCCGCCCCCCGACCCACTTCCCCTCCCGCCCGATAGCGCTGATCTCTTTCAAGACCTCGTAGATGTTGCCCGAGACCATGGTGTCTTTTACCCGGCCCACGGTCTCACCGTTCCTGACCATGTAGCCGAGGAGGACGTTTCCACTGAAATCGCCGCCAAGGACGTTGCCCTGAGAGGCGCCCATGAGCTGCTCGATGACCAGCCCCTCCTCGATATCGGCGAGCATGTCCTCAAAGCTGGTGTCCCCATTCTCAATAACAAGAGTGCTCAAGGACGGGCTGGGTAGAGTGCCCAGGCCTCTCGAGGCGCTGCCCGTGCTCCGGGTGCCGGCTAAGGCGGCGGTCTGGAGGTCATAGAGGAAGCTGGCCACCACCCCATTCTTGATGATCGGCGTGCGTTGACTGGGCACGCCCTCGTCGTCGCAGAACCTGCTCCCGGGACGGTAGTCAATGGTGGCGTCATCCCAGATGGAGATCCTGGGATCGAAAACCTGCTCACCTTTTCTGTTGCCCAACGGCGAAGCACCCTGGAGAACGGTCTTTCCGTTGACCGCCATCGCCAATGGGGCGATGAGAGCGCTGGCGACCCCGTGGGGGGTGAAGATCACGGGCAACCGTCCCACGGGCGCCGCGGCGGTCTCTCTGGCTCGCTCAAGCTGCTCGATGGTCGTTGCGGCTACGGTGTCCGCGTCGGTGAGAGGGTGACACGAGCTCTCGGTGTCGCCGACGAAGAGCATGTCCGTGCCCCTGATGAGAACGCCCTCGATCCCTATGCCGAAGATGCTCTTCCTGTAGGCTGCTCTTCCCCCTCGCGAGTTCAGAATCTCTACGGTGAAGGTACCCATGGATACCGAGGCCTCACAGACGAGCTCCGGGGTGTGCCCCCGCACCCTGTCGATGAGCGATTGCCCCAGCTCTACCATCTCCTCTTCGGTAACCGCCTCCATTTCGGGGTCGTAGACCTCGACCCTCTGGTAGCTTTCAAGTGGAGGGAACTGGAATTTGGCTTCAGCGCCAAAGGGAGCCATCTCCAACGCCATTGCTACCAGTTCCTTAGCGCCATTCGCCCTGTTGCTGGCGGAGAAGCCAATCCTGCCCCCCTTGATCAAGCGCAGCGCCCTTCCCGATGCCTCACGGGCCTGCACGTGTTTCAGCCGGTTGGCCTCGAAGACGGCGTCGGTCTCTCTATGGGATACTGAGAAGACCTCGGCCTCCTCACCTACCTTTTTCGCCTGTTCCAGCAGCTCTTCCAAGATTCACCTTCTCCCAGCCTTGTTGCTTCAAAAAATAGACTTCCTTCCGTTCGCCCTGAGCCCCCGCGTACGCGGGGGCCGTTCATGGTTCGACAGGCTCACCACGAACGGCTGGGTAGGTCGCCCGACGTCGGGCAACCTACCCTTGGTCAGATACACACACTATTTTCATCATTCGTTGGTGACCACCTGCCTCCTGCTCGCTGTGGATGTTTTCATCCACAGCAAAAGCGTTTGCCCGGCGACTGTCTCCTTGTGGATGATAACATCCCACAAGGAGCGGGGTTCCATTTCATTTCACCCACCCTACCATCTCCGAGGAGGCATTTTGTCATAATATCTCTTTCAACTCCTCCTTGCTCATACCCGCCTGTTTGAGAATTTCGAGCAACGTTCCCTTTGGCAAATCCTTCTTATG
>CAYVES010000018.1:8224-12151 GCA_964449845.1 uncultured Dehalococcoidia bacterium | reverse complement strand
ATGTAACACAGCCGGGAAGGGAAGGAACCACTACTGTGTAGCCACCCTCTGGCTCTTTTCTGAGCAAGATTCGATAGCTTAAGGCTTCCATATCATCACCCCACGCCTTTTATTGCATTGCTGAATTCCACTTCACAGCTTAATCCTCGAACCCAGGGTTCGTCAAATCAGCAGCCCTAGGGCAGGGAGGCATCGGCTTTATCCCCCTCCGAGGAGGCATTTTCTGATTCGGATGTGGGGGCTGCCGTTGGACACCGGCAGAGGCATCTGGCCTCCCTTGCCACAGCCGCCGCCTTCGTTCATCTCCAGGTCGTTGCCAATGGCATTGATGTTCTCCAGGGTGGTGAACAGGTTGCCGCTGAGCACCACCGGGCGCAGGAGCTCCTCTATCTTGCCGTTGCGGATCATGTAGGCTTGCCCTGCGGAGAAGGTGAACATCTCCATGCTGGTCATTCCACCGTACCAGTTCTTGGCATAGACGCCTTCCTTTATCTCAGAAACAAGCTCCTCGAAGGAGGCTTCTTGAGGCTTGATATAGGTGTTGGTCATGCGCACGATGGGCTGAAAGGTGTAGTCGAGCGCCCTGGCATTGCCTGTGGGGGCCTCACCCATCTTGGCCGCCGTCTCACGCGAATGCAGCCGGCCGGTAAGGATGCCTTCCCTTATGAGGTAGGTTTTGGTCCCCGGCACGCCCTCGTCATCGTATTTATAGCTGCCGCGCAGCCCGGGGACTGCCGCGCCGTCGACGATATTGAGGTGCCTGCCCCCGAACCTGCGCCCCAGGACCATTATCTCGCGCATGCGCTCGTTCTCGTAGACAAAGTCCGATTCCGAGAGATGCCCGAAGGCCTCATGGGCAAAGACACCGGCCAGAACTGGGTCGCAGATAACTGTATACTCGCCTCCCTTGAGCTGAGAAGCGGAGAGCAGCTCAACAGCCCGCTTCGCCATCTCCCCCACCTGGGAGTGCAGCTTCTCCACAAAGGCGTAGTCGCCATTGCTCCCTAAACTCAGCGACGACTGCTGGACGTCATTGCCGTCCCGTGCCACGGCGTTAAACCTCGCCGTGACGTCCACTTTCGTCTGCTCTATATAGCTTCCCTCGGAGCTGGCGAAAATCACCTTCTTGTGCCTGTCAGCATAACCAATCGTAGAGGTCTGAATCTTGGGGGTGCTCCAGATGAGATCGTTATACTCGTCGAGGACGCCCTTCTTTTGCGCCAGGGGGACGCCGGAAGGGTCATTCCTCACCTCGGGGGGGACTATGTCCATCACCGGCTCGACGGGGGCAAGCCTACTCTCCTCCCTCCCCACCAGCCGCGCCTGCCGCACCGCCTTTTCCACCTTTTCCTTCAGTTCGCTCAGGTCGTTGAAGGAGATAAAACCCCAGCCCCCCTTGACCAGAGCACGCACGTTCCCCCCGAGGCTGGTGGTCCTGCCAATGTCCTCCAGCTCGCGGCCGCGGTACTGGAGACGTGTGGCTTCCCCCTCTTCGATGCGGATCTCGATGTAGTCGGCGTCGCGCCCTTTTAACGCTTCAGCAATCTGGTCACGCATGTTGCCTCGCCTCACGGCATTGGACTCGCCAATGTAGGCCCAGTCCAAGTGGAGTAGATTATAAGCCTTACGAGAGGAAAAATCTAGGGAATCGTGGGAAGGCTATTGTAGCGTATTTGTGCGAAGACTGCGGGGTGGAATCTCGAGAGAAGGGGGAACAAGGCGAAGTATTGCGGGGTTGCGGCTGCAACAGCCTGTCTTAGAGCACCACAGTTTGACAGGCAACCCTGCTCAGCCCCGGGTGATATACCTGCTGCTCCGCCTTCTCTGCCTTGTCCGATAGAGGTAGTCGACGGCCAGTATTAAGACCAGGAGAAGAGCGCCAGCTGAAATCGTAAAGGCCGTATCTAACATTAAATCATGCATTTGGCTCCCCTTCATTCAGTGCTCACATCCAACCTGTCCTGAGGGCAAGCACCTGTGCATCTATTGTGGCTAGAGCAGCCGTTTTTGCAATCCTACCTGCGTACCGTATTGGGGGGTACTTTGGTACCTCCTTCACCAAGCTTAGCTAGGCCAATACCAACCGTACTTGCGACCAGTGCCAAGTCCGAGTAGTCGCACTGAGTTCTATACAACTATACCCCCCTGAGAATAAGAAACGCACTAGTGATATTAAGAAGGAGTTACAAGGAGCTTACGATCGTCTTACAATTTCGGGGAATGTCTGGACATACTCAGCTGGTGGCGATGGCCGCGATCATTGGAGAATAAGGCAAGAAACGCAAACATAGGTAAAGATTAGGTAGGGAAAAAACTTGACAAAACCCCCAATGGCTGGTATCTTGAGAGAGAGTCTTAGATTGAACTCTAAGGCTCTTCGTAAGCCCCAGGGTTGTTCGGGGGTGGGACGACGTTGGGGCTTTCTGTTTTGCCAGCAAAAACGGGGGGCACGCGCCAGCATCGGAACCTATGTTAGTTGCGCAGTGCCCTCAGACGCCCGGGGCATCTGTTAACCGAAGCAAACTGAGAAGGTTATGTTAGGTTATTCAAGACAAAAAAGAGATCGGGGCTCCGGCCCCCAACTGTATTCAGGGCTCGACGCTGCTCTCCCCTTCCAGATAAAATCTGCACTGCCGGGCGAGTCGCTCATCAAGCTTCCTGATGAATGCTACCGGGTCCTTTGCATATGAATTGCCGAATCGCAACTCCAACTGGCCGTGGCCATGATAGAGTATGCAGACAGATTTGTGGGCGCAACTGTCACAGCTTCTGACCGCTATTCGCCGTGCCTTAGCTTTTTGCTTCGTACCCATGCCGATCACTTGGTCCAGGTAGTATTTATAGCCTTCTAACCATTGCTCTTTCGCCAATATCATTGTCCCCCGAATCTAGCAACCGGACAATCCCATTTACGTACTAGAATCTGACATACTTTCGTTGACGTACTTTGGTACCCAGAGGGATGAGCTACTGCCAGCGCGGATTCCTTAGCCTGGGGAATAAGGCCCACGGCGACGCTGCCGATTGGAGACCCAATGCGGCGGTCTAAATGCTATCTCTATCCTTAGCCAGGGGGCGCAGCGCCACCAATCTGCTTGCCAAATCTCTACATGGTTGCTTCTCTCGGAGAAACATGTAAGGTGAAGAAATGATTCCTCGTTCGTCTTCAGTCTATCCCACCTCTCAACCGCATCTCTAGGTTGAGCACAATACTAATGTATCTTCTTGGCCTCCTGACTACCGTCTTCTGTCGAAGAGCCTCCCATAAGACCTATTACCAGCGCAACGAAGACCAGAAGACTGATAACGACCTCAGCCATAGTGTCGCTCATCTCTCACTCCTTCCCCCGAGGTGTTGGCCCATGTTTGCTCCCAAACACGTGTTGACCGGCAAACACAGTACTGCTTACGCCAGTCGCTTGTACTGTCTATGATACCATAGAAAATCTCTGGCGAGCCGTGGAGATATTGGCTTGTGCCAAAGGCGCGTGGGATATCGTCGGAGAGGCGGGGAGATAGAGAGTCGGTCTTAGGAACTGAGCCAACGAATGTCAGCCCAGGTTAAAGGGGGCGCGTATGGAATACAGGGTTCTTGGGGAATCGAAGGAATGCCCGGAGATTTGGTAGGGGAGGCAGGCCCTGCAGTCCTCATAGATTTCGCAGGAGTTCTGCCTATTGCTGAGGAAAGCCATCGGAAGCAGCGTGACCATAGGCTATGGCGATCCTGTAGCCCCGAGGGTTCTGGCAACGTAGCTGCCCGGGGCAAATGCGCACACCATAGCTATAGAACAAGAATACCAAGGCCTACCACCAATACCGCCAAAACCATTGCCGTGGTGGCTACGATGATACCCAGGAGTACAGGAATCGTTGAAGTCAATGCAACGACTGAAATGCCAATCATGCCAAACGTGAGCCCAAGTACCA
>CAYVES010000018.1:0-8124 GCA_964449845.1 uncultured Dehalococcoidia bacterium | reverse complement strand
GAAGTCAATGCAACGACTGAAATGCCAATCATGCCAAACGTGAGCCCAAGTACCATTAGCATGAGCTTGTTACCTCACAGTGTTCTGCCACCGAGACTTCGCAAATCTCGTCTAGTTCCCCCTCTTTATCCTACTCCTTCCTCATTGCATAAACATAACTGTAGTGAGTGAGGCAACCATCACGACACAACCTCTTAGCCCAGCTACCACAGTCTTAGGCACCGCACCAAGAGCTGTTAACTTTCGTCGATAAGCTATGCTGCGGAGTTGGAAGAAAGTATAACTACTCTAGTACTACTTCTCAACCATTTTTGCCAACCGTAGAGCCACCTTTAGTTAAGTTTTCCTCCAATTTTTGAACTTATTTGGTGTGCCGCAAGCACTAGTCAAAAGACGGCAGTTGTCAGCACGACAGCGTCTGTTCTTCAATTCTCCTTTACAGAATTCGCATATCATCATTTCTCACACGTTTCCTTCATGATGAGGGTCTGGCGAGCCACAGGCCGCTTGCGATATTCCCCGGCGACGTGTTTGACAGCATCAGAAGTCCATGGCGCGACGCCCCAACAATGGTGCTTTCTGGCAAAGAGGAAAGGGAAACCGAAAAGAGGGAATCAAGGGAGTTTCTAAGCAATCAGCCAGGGGCCAAGGCTAGTAGACACGGTAGACAGGCATTAGAAGGAATTGACGAGAGTAGATTTGCAATCAGTGGTGGCTTTCACCGCGGTGCAACCAACCTACCGCTAGGCCTCCACCACGAAATAGCTGTGCGATTGGTGATAGCTTGTTCCCATTCATCGCTCTGCTCCCGCTGAGCGGAAGATATTAGTAGCGGGCATAATCACATAATCTTTGAAATCTTGTTTTGACCAAGGGCATGGTCTACTGTAGACTATATGCAAAACTAGGTTTGGTAGGTTGTACGAAATGAGGCGGCGGACGGTGAAGCATAAAGATATAGGGCGAGCTGGTTTGAGTTAATTTGAATTAAGGAGATGATGGTGGATACGGAGGAACCTCAAGATAAGATAAGAGCTCGTCTAGAGGTTGAAAAAATAAGACGCATTCTCAAGATCACGTTTGTAATCTGTCCTTTGATTATTTTGTCAATACCAATTGTTATTCTAGGTATGCTTACAAACATATTTGCCTTTTTATATGGGGGAGCCGTTTATGCCGAAACTAAGCACGAAACAGTTAAAAAGATGGTTGACCTTGCTGACGTCAAGCCTGGCGTGAGGGCTGCCGATATGGGTTCTGGTGACGGAAGATTAGTCATCGCTCTAGCTGAAGCTGGCGCAGAAGCTCATGGTTATGAAATAAATCCTCTATTTATTTGGATTTCTAAACGCAATATTCGTAAACTGGGGCTTACCGGTAAGGCTTTTATTCATCGGAAGAGTTATTGGCGCGAAGACCTTTCCAAATTTGATATCATTACTGTTTATGGCTATCCCCGAATGATGGAGAGGCTAGAAAAAAAATTAAAGACAGAACTTAAAACCCGTGCAAGAGTCATTTCCAATAAGTATCGTTTTCCAGCATGGTTGCCATCTAAAAAGGACGACAATGTTTATTTATACGAACGGTTTGACTACACGAGGAAAAGGAGACCGAAGACGAAGAAAGGAGGAAGCTAATACAGACTCGAAGAGTTAAGCAATTTGTTAAGCAAAGTGTTAAGCACCCGAAGCTAACACTTATTCGGTCCAGATACAAGAAGTGGTGCCTCCAAGGGAAATCGAATCCCTGTCTCCGCCTTGAAAGGGCGGTGTCCTAGGCCGCTAGACGATGGAGGCTCTTTTGCCCTAGACTTAGGCAGTATAGCAGAAAGGGCAGAGCCTGGCTAGGGATAAACCGCCAGCCCTTGGAGCCCGGTTTCCCCCCCGCTACCATTTTGCTATCCGCGACAAGTACTATTTGACTATTGGCAGGAGCCACCTTATAATCTAGACTGTCGCTGAGCTTGTCAGTCTTGCCAAGCTTGACATTTCTGTTATTATGTGTTAGAAAAACTGCCTCTATTTGTTAGTTATAGTAAGAGTCGGCCAGCCGGGAATCATATGGTAGCGTCACTGACAGCGCCCAACATAGATAAGGTTGACAAATCGTTTTTCTTTCGCCAAAATGTGTCCTGTTCCTAAAGGCGCATTTTTGTTTCCTCACTAAGACTTCGTAATGAGCTAGCTACAAGGGGGCTCGGATGATAAAGGTCGGCATACTAGGCTCCGGTGGTTATGTGGCCAAAGAATTGATAAGTCTACTGCTGAATCATCCTCATTGTCGGATAGAATGTCTGGTGTCTGAATCGAGCGAAGAGGGCAAATCCATTGTCGATACCTTCAGGAACTACAGGAAGCAGCTCAGCGAGAGAACCACGAAAAAAGTGTCAGCGCTGTATGATTGTGATTTGGTACTCCTTCCAAAACCAGTCGACAACTCTCTGGACAATGTTCCTCGTCTGTACGAAAAGGGGCTTCGTATCATTGACATGAGCGCGGCCTACAGGTTCAAGCATGCTCATGTCTTTGAAGCTACCTACGGGCCGAAAATCAAACATGGCTCCGCTCACCTATTAAGAGAAGCAGTATATGGCCTGACAGAACTCTATCGAGATAGCTTGAAGAGCACAAAGCTGGTGGCAAATCCGGGTTGCTATCCCATTTCTGTCATTTTAGGCTGTGCTCCACTCTTAAAGGAGCAACTCGTAGACCCTGAAGACATCATAGTCGATGCTTACTCGGGGATTACCGGGGTTGGCGCTAATCCGCAGCCTCATTTTGATTACCTCTTTACCGAAATGAGTGAGAACCTCAGGCCCTATAAAGTTTGTGAACATAGGCATACCCCGGAAATGGAGCAGGAACTTAGTTTGCTATCCCAGTGTCAGGTAACAATGACCTTCGTTCCTCACGTTGCTCCTTTGAAGCGAGGCATTTTGAGTTCCATCTACCTCAAGCTGGAGAAGTCTGGTGTAACCATTCAAGAGTTGAGGGATCTATACAATGACTTCTACAAGGCGGAGTATTTTGTTCGGCTTATGGAGGCAGAGGAAGCGCCGAGCATCAGCAACGTAGCGGGAACAAATTTCTGTGACTTAGGCATCTTTGCGCATAAGGCAACATCACGCGTAGTCGTGATATCCGCGCTAGACAACCTCATAAAGGGGGCAGCGGGCCAAGCAGTTCAGAACATGAACGTTATGTTCGGCGTTGAGGAGACCGCTGGCTTAGTTGGCGTGAACGCCGCGAGTCCGGCTCGTTTGCCCGAGGATATCACGATCGATGAACTGCTGGGGACCTCCAGCGATTAGCTACACCGCTTCGACCTGCTAGATTGCGAAGAGCTGGATTCCCCGTGAAGGAATCCAGCTCTTTTTCTATCCATACACGCGTAACTCTGCCCGTCCCCGTGGTGCTGCAGCCCTTATGGCGCTTTTCTTTCGCCTACAGGACATACTACCACACACTTGTCGCAAATTGCCAGTTCGCTGGGGCGGCCCTCCGAGATAGCAGCCAAGCAGTGATCAGCATTCACCAACCGATAGGGCAGTAGTATACCCTCTGGGCAGGCCTGAATGCATTCTTGGCAGTTTTCGCAATATGGGTTCTCCTCCTTGGAATATGCTCCAGGCCCGGTAGTGGCAATGGGAGCATCGGTCTTGATAGCCATGAACCTTAGCCAGGGTCCGAAGCGGGGATGGATGACAAGGCTGTTTTTGCCCTGCTTCCCCAGCCCAGCAGCAACAGCCAGATGTTTGAGGTTTGGCTTCCCATGTAGAGGATAGCCCAGTTCGCCTACAAGCTCAGCAGCGAACCCCTGTTTCCTGATGAACTCGATCAAGGCGTCTTCCCTGTCCTTAGCATGTCGAGCAAAGCCCCGCAGGATCGTTTTGTTCCCCTCGGAGACAAAATCGTCCAGGTCCCTCTCAGGGGTTGAGACCAGCCCTAAGACTAATATGGTGTCATTGGTCGAGGGATCTGAAGCCACTCCAACGACATCGAACAGGGAGCGGGCGCGGGCAATTATTTCCTCCCCGCTCTTCAAGCCATCACCCCATGCTCAAGCGTCGTTCCAAGTAATAGCTGGCCCGTAGGGCAGGCTTGTAGCAGCACACATTGATGACAACGGGGCGCAAGGGCCTTGCACACCCTCCGACCGTGTTCGATCATATGGATATGGAACTGGTAGACGTGCTCAGCAGGGACCAGAGCACCCAGGATTTCGTGCGCCCTCTCCGCCGATGCCCTGGAATCGATAAGCCCCAGCCTCTTTGCTACCCGACAGATGTGAGTGTCAACAGGCAGGGCCGGCTTCCCCAGGGAGAACAGCAGAACGCAGGAGGCGGTCTTGGGCCCTACCCCGGGCAAGCCCCTTAGCCAGTCTTTGGCCTCGGCCAGAGGTAGCTCCTGGAGGAACATGAGATCGAGTGAACCCCGCTGGGCCGAAATTCGGTCGAGTATCTTCTTAATCCTCGGCGCTTTTACCTGTGCCAGACCGCCATACCTTATGGCTTGAGCGATCTCTTCTACGCTTGCCTCAGCCACTGCCTGCCAGTTGCCAAACCTGGTGATGAGGCTATCAAAAGCACGCCTCGAGTTATGGTCTGACGTATTCTGGGAGAGAATGGTCATAATGAGTTCAGAAAGAGGATCGCGATGTTGGCTCCAGATGAGGCTGCCGTATTCCTCTGCCAGCAACCTTATTATCTCGGTGATGCTCAACAGGCTCACCCTTTTGCCGGACTCTTCAGGTGACAGGTATCGTTGACCAGAGTCACGGTAGGGACACCATCTCTGACCTCGAAGATGTTGATAGCGCACACATCCTGTCTCACCTGCCAGAAATTGGAATCATCCAGTCCGAGCATTGCGCATAGCAGGACCTTGCACACTACCATATGAGAGACTAGAATCACAGTCTGCTCGCCATGCTCAGCGGTAATCCCGTCAACCGCAGCTAAGACCCTCTGCCGCACGTCCGCCAGCGACTCACCCTGGGGAAAGCGCACCCGGTGGGGGAACTCAAGCCATAGTTTGTAGAGTTCGCTGTCCTGCTTTGCTGCTTCCTCGGCAGACAGCCCCTGCCAGCTCCCGAAATCTATGTCGATAAGCCCGTCCAGTGGCTTTACGGGAAGGCCAAGCTGGTTTGCTATGATCTTGGCTGTCTCGAGTGCCCGCTTGAGGGGGCTGGAATAGATGGCTGCTATAGGCCAGGCTTTCACGTGAAGAGCTGCAGCAAGGGCCTGTCTCAACCCGGTCTCATTTAAAAGGAGATTGGCCCTTCCACGAAACCTCTCCTCCCGATTCCACCGCGTTTGCCCATGCCTCACCAGAATAAATCGAGTCACTCTGATCACCCCGAAATCAAGCTCTGGGTGGGGTCACACCTTTGCGAAGCAGCCAGTATTCCAGGCTATCGGCGAGCGCTATCCAGCTGGCCTCGAGGATGTTGGTCGAGCTTCCCATCGTGTGCCAATCGTGCTCGCCATCGCTGGACACCATAAACA
Organism: uncultured Dehalococcoidia bacterium; assembly: GCA_964449845.1. GTDB lineage: Bacteria > Chloroflexota > Dehalococcoidia > SZUA-161 > SZUA-161 > SOKG01. The sequence continues at coordinate 2,615 of CAYVES010000018.1, read as the reverse complement.
CCCTCACCCTAGACCCCGTGCCGATGCTCTCCTCAAGGATACGGACCTTATAGTCAACCAGACTCACCACTGCCAGGCTGGGATAGAACCAAAGAAGTGCCCTGCGTAGCGCTGCGTCCAGGGCGTTGACCGGGCCGTTGCCCTCTGCCGCGGTATGGAACACCTCTCCGCCCACCCTCACCTTGACCGTTGCTTCCGAAAGCAGGTCTTCTTTTGGCAAGGCAGTGGGCAGGCGGCGATGCTTCTCTACAACAACCATGAAGTCTACCAGCTCGAAGGGAGGCCGATAGTCAGGCTGGCTGCGCCTGAGCAGGAGTTCGAAGGATGCCCCGGCGTCTTCGTATTGAAATCCCTGGTTTTCCAGGGTCTTTATCTGCTCCAGTACCGCTCTCGCCTGTTCACCTTTGGGAACGTCCAGTCCCAATTCGCTGGCTTTGTAGGTAATTGTGCTAATCCCAGAGAGCTCAGAGACGAGCACCCGGCTGCGGTTGCCCACCAGATCGGGATCGATATGCTGATAGCTTTCCTCTTGTTTGATCACCGCCGAGATGTGCTGCCCAGCCTTGTGAGTGAAGGCGCTGGCCCCCACATAGGGCAGGTGAGGGTCGGGGCTAAGGTTGGCAAGCTCACTTACATAATGAGCAACCTCAGTCAACTTGGCTAGCTGCTCATCGCTAACGCAATTTATGCCCATCTTGAGCTTAAGCGTAGGGATAACAGAGCAGAGGTTGGCATTGCCACAGCGCTCGCCATAACCGTTGACGGTGCCCTGAACCTGGACAACCCCCGATCGAACCGCAGCCAAGGTGTTTGCCACCGCCAGCTCACCGTCGTTGTGTGCGTGAATGCCCAGAGGGACCCCTGCTCCACTCGCAGCTTCAACAGCTATGGCTATGTCGTCCGGCAGAGCACCGCCGTTGGTATCGCAGAGCACAACGCAGTCAGCCCCTGCTTCAGCAGCAGTCTCAACAGTGCGCAGGGCGTACTCGGCATCACCTTTGTAGCCGTCGAAGAAGTGCTCCGCATCGAAAAAGACCGTGTTTCCTTCCGACTTCAGGTAGCGGATAGAATCGGCGATCATACGCAGGTTTTCCTCCAGGGTGGTCTTCAGTACCTGGGTCACCTGCTGGTTCCAGGACTTGCCTACCAGGGTGAATGCCATTGCTCCTGTGTCCCTCAGGGCGTGGAGATGGGGATCGTTCGCTGCATCGATGTTCGCCCTGCGGGTGCTGCCGAAAACGACCAGAGTGGCTTGAGAAAGCTTGAGACCTTCTGCCCGAGCAAAGAACTCCGCGTCCTTGGGGTTGGCAGCCGGCCAGCCGCCTTCGATAAAATGGATTCCGAGCTCGTCAAGGCGCTTTGCGATTTTGAGCTTGTCCTCCACGGAAAAGGATATCCCTGCCCGCTGCGCCCCATCGCGAAGAGTTGTGTCATAAAGCTGAACGTTCAATCTCGCCGCCCCCCTTCCCCCTACCATAACCTGGGATTCGCGATAAAGTATACCATAGACATATTCCATTACACAATTTGTGGCAAATCCACCCCAAGAGGTGGATATTTGAATCTGCACTTGACGGAATGGCTCGTGCTGTTATAATCATATACTGCTTGCGCCAACATGAGGGTAATTGCGGGCAAGGCCAAAGGACACAGCTTGAAATCTCTGCGGGGGTCGGCTATTCGTCCCACGTCCGACTTGATTCGCGGAGCCATTTTCTCCATGCTAGAAACTGTGGCTACTGACTGGTCAAGAGTGCTTGACCTTTATGCCGGCACAGGTGCCCTGGGCATCGAGGCCTTGAGCCGGGGGGCGGAGTGGGCAGATTTTGTGGAGAAGAAGCCAAGATTGTGCGCCCTCATCAAGGAGAACCTGAAGAGCACCGGGTTTGCTGGTCAGGGTGCTGTTTACTGTGTGGGCGCTGCCAAGGCGCTTTCAATCCTCGACGGGGAGTACGGCATCCTGTTCCTGGACCCTCCTTACGCTGATCCATCTCTGATTACTACAGCGGAGAAGCTCGCCTCTTCCCGCCTGGTTGGGAAGGAGTCGGTCCTGGTCATCGAACACTCCCGTCGCGTGCCGCTTAAGGAAGGATATGGCGATTTCCAGCAAATAAGGAATCTCCATCACGGCGATACTTACGTTTCTGTGTATCAATACGCTGGGGGCGAATCTTGACCATCGCTATCTATCCTGGCAGTTTCGATCCGGTGACTAATGGACACCTCGATATCGTCAACAGAGTAGTTGCTCTCTTCGATCAATTGATCATCGGCGTCTATGACGTGCCGCAGAAGAACCTCCTGTTCAGCACCCAGGAAAGGGTCGGCTTAATGAGAAAGGCGGTTGCCAACCTGCCCAACGTACGAGTGGAGTCCTACTCCGGGCTCACCGTTATCTTCGCCCAGCAGGTGAAAGCTAAGGTTATCGTGCGCGGGCTGAGGATGACCTCCGACTTCGAGCGAGAGTTCGAGATGGCGCTGATGAACAAGAAGCTGGCTCCAGATATGGAGCTGGTCTGCCTCATGGCCAGCCTTGAATATCAGTTTATTAGCTCCAGTTTGCTCAAGGAGGCTTGCGAGCTGGGAGGGGTCATTGACACTCTTGTCCCTGAGCA